>CAYZTO010000046.1:0-11928 GCA_964481365.1 uncultured Parabacteroides sp.
TTAATTAAAAGTATGGTTACAGCAAGAATTTAAGCACGGCTATTCCCTTCCTTGTGCACCAATGTGTATATATGGTAGGCTTTGCTTTTCGGATGATACGGAAAGCATCCCCTGTTTCTACCATCTTTGATGGTGCTAGTAATGACTACAAGGAATTTAAGTATCTTTGCCGGATGATAAGTATAGAGCTGCCTCCGGTATATACGGGCATTATGTGAAGGCAATAAATTCCGCATTTGCCTCGTTTCTATCATGGAGATAGCATATATTTGCCAATAAATGAGATAAAATATGGAAACACTTAAAAACAAGTATCTGACAATTCAAGCTTCTTCCCACGGAGCGGAACTGACAAGCATTCGTTGCAACAAAACCGGAAAGGAATATTTATGGCAGGCAGACCCGGCATTCTGGAAACGCCACTCCCCTATTCTTTTCCCAATTGTAGGCAGTCTTTGGGAGGGTAAATACCGTTTAGGAGACAAGGAATACCACCTCCCGAAACACGGTTTCGCCCGAGACATGGATTTCGAGATAGAGACTTATAACGACAGGCGCATAGAATATGTCCTCCGCAGCAATGACGAAACCCGCCGGGTTTATCCTTTCGAGTTCGAACTTCATGCGGCTTACTTTTTAATGGACAACAACGTGTGCGTAACGTGGAAGGTTTTCAATATGTCCGATGAAGACCTGTACTTCCAGATTGGAGGGCATCCGGCATTCTATTTCCCGGATTTCGATCCCCAAACTTCCGAAAGAGGTTTCCTTTCTTTCGACAAAAAGGAGAATCTGCACTACACAAAAGTTTCCGAGAAAGGCTGCATATCAAAAGAGCATTACCCATTACCTCTTGACAAAGACGGATTGATGGCGATTGACACACACACGTTTGATATCGACACCTACATCATCGAGGACAATCAAGTAGAGCACATTTATCTGCTCGACAAGGATAAAAAGCCATACCTCAGCGTTCATGGCTCATTCCCAGTATTCGGTTTGTGGTCTCCGGCAGGTCAGAATGCCCCGTTCATGTGTATAGAACCTTGGTGCGGGCGTTGTGACAGTGTACATTACAATGGTGATTTCCGCGACAGGAAATGGACTAACCAGGTAGAACCGGAAGATGTTTTCGGAACAGACTATGTTATTCATATCGATTGAATGTATTTGAGTTTTGAGAGTGCCGGGACATATATTTCAAACCCGAAAAATGTCCGGCATTCATTTCTCCCCACCAAAAATCCTGACTGAAACAATCATGCCAAATAGAAAATCTTTCATCATCTACTTTTTCACACTGCTGGCAACACTGCATGCCACATCGCAAACATATACTGTCCGTGACGGGTCCGCAACACCTTACATAATAGAAGATACCCGAAACAGAATAAACATATACGTTGTGAATGGAGTAGATGATGTCGAAATAAGCTACACTTCATCCTCGTCGTCCCATCAGTGGTACCGCTACAACACGCGGTTCCTCGACAGGGAAGAGATTTCTTGCAGCCAAGTGGGAACTACATCCACCATACGCAACGTGCAGGACGGCTACGGGTATTGTGTGTACCGCGAGGGAGAGATGCTCAATGCCGTATGGATTATAGACTATGCCCAACACCCTTTCAACCTAAGCTCTTTGACCATTGAAACGGAAAGCGCATGCAACAACCAGGTAAGCCTGAAAGGGGAACCTGAATTAGACGAGCTTTATTATATGACACCAAGCGGGGAGAGAACAATAGTATCAAGGGACATCCCCGTCTCGTTCACCAGTTTGGAATGGAGTGATGATGACGTTGATTTCTTGGAAGTGGACAGGACCGAAACAGTCTCCAGCCTTAGTGAAACCATTAGCGAAGTGCTAATCCCGACCACGTTCTGTGCTGAAGGCGATCGGTTTTCCGAACACTTCGGCATGGATGCATCTATCTGTTCTGAAGAATATTCCCCATACGGGCTGGAACTCCACGTGGATACCGCACTGGTCATAAATGAGGCTGATAACATGTATTCTTCGGGCTCAGGGTTGTCTGCCCCTGCCACCGTACACTTTACGGCAATAGCAAATGACCCGGTGGCATACCTTTACCGCTGGCAAATATATCCGAGCAGCGACAAAGACAACATCATGGTCTACTTCACAGAGCCGGAAGTTGAATACACGTTCAACACATACGGCACATACACTGCTGAGATTCAAGTTAGCGACGCGACCGGAACTTGCACTGTCAGCGACGAAGTAACCCTGACCATTTCCGAATCTTATCTCGACGTCCCGAATGCATTTTCACCCGGCACTACCCCCGGAGTGAACGATGAGTTCCGTGTCGTATATAAATCATTGGTACGCTTTTCTTGCTGGATATTCAACCGTTGGGGCCAACAGTTATACCACTGGACAGACCCTGCCCAAGGATGGGACGGGAAGCGCGGCGGCAAGTACGTTTCGCCCGGGGTTTACTTCTACGTCATCGAAGCTGAAGGTTCCGATGGTATCATATACAATAAAAAAGGGCACATAAACATAATGCGGCCAAGGACAGTGGACGACCAGATCAACAGTGACGGCGGGATATAGCCAATGTGCCTCGGATTCTTCTACAGAAACTTCTGGCAAGCTGTCCGAGGGTCTTTTTTCTTCTGCAGAAACTCTGGCAGTGCTGTGGAAAGGTCTTTTTTCTTCCGCAGAAACCGTGGCAGTGCCGTGGAAGGCTTTTGAGACATTCGCAGAAGAAGTTTTAGCACAAAAAAGGCTCTGTTTCACCTTCGCCTAAACTTCCGGCACGAAATCCTTGCCCCAATCTTCTTTACCGGTGAATGAAGCAGGGACAAGAAAGATTCTTACCTTTGTGGAAAATATTCATACAATAAAAGTCATCATGGAAGAACAGAAAAAACTTAGACGTTCTACAGAGAACAAAATGATTGCGGGAATATGCGCAGGCATCGCCAATTACTTCCGCATCGACCCGACGATTGTCCGCGTGTTGTATGTGCTGATGGTTTTATTCGTGGGCTTCGGAATATTGCTATATCTAATCCTTTGGATTATTATTCCCAAAGAAAATTAGTCGATGAAGTTCGAGTTATCATCTCCGTACCGTCCGATGGGCGACCAGCCGGAAGCAATAGCCGCATTGTCGGAAGGGCTGAAGTCCGGAGTGCCGTACCAGACGCTTCTGGGTGTTACAGGTTCCGGAAAAACATTCACCATAGCCAATGTAATCCAGGAAGTACAACGCCCTGTATTGGTCTTGAGCCACAACAAGACCCTCGCGGCACAACTCTACAGCGAGTTCAAAGCTTTTTTCCCCAATAATGCCGTGGAATATTTCGTCTCTTACTATGATTATTATCAACCTGAAGCTTACCTGCCCGTAACTGACACTTACATAGAGAAAGATTTGGCAATCAATGAAGAGATTGACAAATTGAGGCTGCGCACAACTGCATCACTGCTTTCAGGGCGCCGGGATGTTATTGTAGTGTCGTCAGTGTCTTGCCTTTATGGTATGGCAGACCCCCGTGCATTCGCGGAGCAGGTCGTGCACATGGAAAAAGGCATGCAGATTGACCGCGACGTGCTGCTCAGGCGCTTTGTCAGTGCGCTGTACACCAACAACAAGGTTGATTTCAAAAGCGGCTGCTTCCGGGTGAACGGAGATACTGTGGATATCTTCCCGGCTATAGAAACATTTGACGGAGTAGCCTACCGCATTGAATTTTGGGGTGACGAGATAGAACGGATAGCTTCATTCGACCCGAAGACCGGCAGGGAATATGATGAGCAGGATGAACTGAATATTTACCCTACCAACTTGTTCGTTACAACCCAAGACCGCATCAATCAGGCTATCGGACAAATTGATGTAGACCTCGGGGCACAGGTGAACTACCTCAGGGAGATTGGGAAGCCTTTTGAGGCGAAGCGTTTGCAGGAGCGTGTGACTTTCGACCTTGAGATGATTCGCGAACTTGGTTACTGTTCAGGCATCGAGAACTATTCCCGTTATTTCGACGGACGCGCAGCCGGCGAACGCCCTTTCTGCCTGCTGGATTATTTCCCTAAAGACTTCGTGCTGATAGTGGACGAGAGCCATGTGACTGTCCCACAAATACGCGCAATGTACGGTGGAGACCGTGCAAGGAAGAAAAACCTTGTGGAATACGGGTTCAGACTCCCAGCGGCTATGGACAACCGCCCACTGACTTTCGAAGAGTTCGAGTCCCTTACCCCTTGTGCAATTTACATGAGTGCAACACCTGCCGATTATGAGCTGGAAAAGAGTGAGGGCATCGTGGTGGAACAGTTAATCCGTCCAACAGGTCTGCTTGACCCTGTAATTGATGTAAGACCTACCCTAAACCAAATAGACGACTTGATGGAAGAGGTTGCCAAACGTGCCTCCAAGAACGAGCGTATCCTCGTGACGACTTTAACCAAACGTATGGCTGAAGAGCTTACGAGCTATATGACAAGGATGGGTGTACGTTGCAATTATATCCATAGCGACGTAGATACTCTGGAACGTGTGAAAATCATGGACGATTTGCGGAATGGTGCATTTGATGTCCTCATCGGCGTGAACCTTTTGCGCGAAGGTTTGGACTTGCCTGAAGTATCCCTCGTGGCTGTCCTTGATGCTGACAAGGAAGGCTTTCTGCGTTCCCACCGCTCCCTGACACAAACAGCAGGGCGCGCAGCCCGTAACGTGAACGGCAAAGTGATTTTTTATGCCGACAAGATTACAGAGAGCATGCAGCTGACAATAGACGAAACCAACCGCCGTCGTGAGAAACAAATGGCGTACAACGAGGCTCATGGGATAACCCCGCATCAGGTCGTGAAGGCAAGCGTTTCCCTTGTGGCAGAGCAACAGCAGGCTGCAGAACAATATACTTATGTGGAACCGGAACCTACAATAGCCGCAGACCCGGTTGTGCAATACATGAGCCGTGCCCAGCTTGAAAAGGCTATAGAACGCACACGCAAATTAATGACTGAGGCAGCAAAGAAGCTGAACTTCATCGAGGCTGCACAGTATCGCGACGAACTTGTTAAGCTGGAAGAACTCCTGAAAACAAAGACTGAATGAGACCGGTATTCCTGGCGATTACCCTTTGTATCCTGTGCCATGTAATCGCCTATGGGCAAGATATCCGCTACACTCAGGAAGACTCCACGAGGGTGGAATCTTTCCTGAGAAGGATGGCGGAAGTATCGGATGGGAACCCTACGCTATCGGCAGGGAAGCTCTTCATCGGTGTGCCGTATGTCGCGGCGACACTGGAACATGAACCTGAGGTCCTGACTGTCAATCTCAGAGAGATGGATTGTACCACGCTTGTCGAAACTGTTATAGCATTGGTGCGGACAGCCTTATCATCTGAAAGAACACCCTCTTTCGATACGTTTTGCGACGAGCTACGCCTTGTAAGGTATCGAAACGGTGTGGTTGAATACATCAACCGCCTGCACTATATCGCCGATTGGAAATTTGAGAACGAGAAACGGGGCATAATATCAGACGTAACCGGACTAATAGAAGGAAATAAACCCCTACCCTTGCACCTTGATTACATATCCACCCATCCGTCGGCTTACCCCCCACTAATGAAGCATCCGGAGTGGATAAGAGAAATAAAAGAGCAAGAAGAGATTGCCAACAAACAGGATTACTGCTATATCCCAAAAGAGAACCTTGCCTTGGCGGAAAGCAGCATATGGGACGGGGACATCTTGGCATTCGTTACTTCCATCAAAGGTCTGGACGTATCCCACTTGGGCATCGCCTGCCACGAAGGGGGAAGGCTGACGTTCCTGCATGCATCATCGTCTGCAAAGGAAGTAATTGTCAATCCGTTACCGCTCAAGGAATACCTTTCGGCACAAAAGAAGGTACTCGGCGTATGGGTTATGCGTCAGATTTATACTAAATGAGTAAACGGGGTATTAATCCGTTCAAAATTGGTGCTTTTTTGATAAAAAAATTGATATAACTATTTTATCCCATAAGAACAAAACCTCTATATTTGTGCTTCTTAAATATGTTCTATAACAACGTCATGAATAAACAACAGCAAAGGAAAGAAATAGATTTCTCAACAAGTTTGGCAGAAGTATGGAGGGTATTGACAGATAAAGAACGCGAAACCTTACGGAACAATGCGTACGTCCAACACTTCAAGCGGAACGAACTTATTTATTGCGAAGGGGACGAACCCAAGGAGATGATGTGCCTCCTGAAAGGCAAAGTCAAGATTTACAAAGACGGGGTCGGCGGGAGAAGCCAGATAATCAGGATGATTAAACCTATACAATACTTCGGGTACCGCGCCAACTTCGCCCAAGAGAATTACCTTACGAATGCTTCGGCTTTCGAGGCTTCGCTTGTCTGCATGATTCCCATGAACATAGTGAGGGAGCTGATTATAGGAAGCCCGCAGCTTGCTATGTTCTTTATACGACAGTTATCCATAGACCTGGGAATAGCCGACGAACGTACGGTGAACCTTACACAAAAGCATATCCGTGGGAGGCTTGCCGAATCACTGCTCTTCCTCAAAGACAGCTACGGGCTGGAAGAAGACGGGGCTACCCTTAGCATCTACCTCGCACGCGAGGACTTGGCAAACCTTTCGAACATGACCACATCCAACGCGATTCGCACCCTCTCCACCTTCGTTGCCGAGCACATCATCGCTATCGACGGAAGAAAAATCAAGCTAATAGACGAAGAGAAACTGAAAAAGATAAGCAGGCTCGGATAGTCTTAAAGAGGTGTTCCAAATACCCTATAAGACCTGTCTATATACCCCTCGCGTGGGGTACTTCAAAGGGTCATGCATGGGGTACCTCAAAGGGTCATGCATGGGGTATTTCAAAGGGTCATGCATGGGGTATTTCGATGCTCCCCCAAGCCATCCCCTACTCCATCACGGCTTCCCTGATGCGGAGCAACCGTACCAGCAAACCTTCCAACATATCGAGCCGCAACATGTTCGCCCCGTCCGACTTTGCCTTTGATGGTTCGGGATGTGTTTCGACGAACAGCCCGTCCGCACCGACGGCGACCGCTGCTTTGGCGATGGTACTTATCAATGAAGGAATACCGCCCGTCACGCCGGATGTCTGGTTCGGTTGCTGGAGGGAGTGCGTCACATCCATTATAACCGGGAAGCCGAACGACTGCATCTGCGGTATCCCCCGGAAATCAACGACCAAGTCGGTATATCCGAAGGTAGTGCCGCGCTCCGTTATCATGACGTTCCTGTTCCCTGCATCGACAACCTTTTGCACGGCAAACTGCATGGCGGCTGGCGAGAGGAACTGCCCCTTCTTGATATTCACTACTTTACCAGTTTGTGCCGCAGCTACCAAGAGGTCGGTCTGCCTGCATAGGAAGGCTGGGATTTGGAGTACGTCCACATAACCGGCAGCCATAGGGGCCTCGTGCGCTTCGTGTATGTCGGTGACGGTCGGCACCCCGAAGGTCTCGTGTACCTTACACAATATCTTCAAAGCCTTCTCGTCCCCTATCCCGGTGAACGAATCGATGCGCGAGCGGTTCGCCTTCCTGTACGAGCCTTTGAAAACATACGGTATATCAAGTCGTTGGGTGATTTCAGTAATGCGTTCGGCAATGTGCAACGCCATGTCTTCCCCTTCTATCACGCAAGGTCCGGCAAGAAGGAAAAAGCTCTTTTTGTTCTTCAGGTTCTCTATTGTGAACATAGATTTGCTTATAATAAGTCCAATACTCTGTCTATCTTTTCTTCCGTAGGGAGAAGGGCATCTATCCAATGTATTGTAAACCCCCGCCGTTCCATCCCACGGAACCATGTCATCTGCCGCTTGGCAAACTGGTGAATTGCTATCTCGAGTTGGGAAACCATATCGTCATACGTTAATTCCCCGATAATGTATTTCGTAAGGTATTTATACTCCAGACCGTAGTAAATCAAGTCCTCCGCCTTTATCCCCGAAGCCAGGATATCGCGGACTTCCTCGACCATCCCCGAATCCAAGCGGCAACGCAAGCGTCGGGATATCCTTTCGCGGCGTAAGTCCCTGTCTACATGCAACCCTATAATCAGGCTGTCGATAGGCTCATACTCCGTCTTGTAAGGAGCCTCGCTCTTGTAATATTCTTCTATTTCGATGGCTCGGATAGCCCTCTGGGCAGAATCGACATCAGTCTTGTTGTGCAGTACCTTATAAGATGCAAGGATTTGTTCCAACTCTTCCAAGGATTTGTCTTTCAAGGATTCACGAAGGGGAAGATTCGGCGGGACATCCAGCAATTTGTAGCCTTTCAATACAGCTTCAATATACATGCCCGTACCACCGCAAAGGATGGGCAGCTTACCCCTCGACCTGATACCCTCAAATACCCGGAAGAAATCATGCTGATACTCAAACACATTATATTTATAACCCGGCTCGCAAATGTCGATAAGGTGGTAAGGTATCCGGTTCCCATTAACCACATAATCACCTAAATCCTTTCCTGTCCCGATATCCATAGCCCGATAAACCTGCCGAGAATCACCACTAATGATTTCCGAACCTAAATATCCTGCCAAAGCAGCCGCGAATGCAGTCTTGCCGGATGCCGTCGGACCTAAAATAGTAATGAGTTGGTATTTCGTTTCCATACGAAACAAAGATAGACAAAAAAGCCGCATCCCTTTTTGCAGGATGCGGCCTGAACTATAATCTTTCTTAGAGTTAAGCGAGATTAAGCGTTTACAGATGCCATGTGGGCAATCAAATCCAATACTTTGTTAGAGTAACCGATTTCGTTGTCATACCAAGAAATCACTTTAACGAAAGTATCTGTCAAATAAACACCGGCATTAGCATCGAAGATAGAAGTGTGAGTGTCACCCAAGAAATCAGAAGAAACAACAGCATCTTCTGTGTAAGCCAGAACGCCCTTCAACTCACCCTCTGCAGCCTCTTTCATAGCAGCGCAGATATCAGCCTTAGTTGCAGGCTTAGCCAAATTAGCTGTCAAATCAACTACAGAAACATCTAGAGTCGGGACACGCATAGAGATACCTGTCAGTTTGCCGTTCAGAGCCGGGATAACTTTACCTACAGCCTTAGCTGCACCTGTAGAAGACGGGATAATGTTGCCAGAAGCAGCACGACCACCGCGCCAATCCTTCATTGAAGGACCATCAACAGTCTTTTGTGTAGCAGTAGTAGAGTGTACAGTTGTCATCAAACCATTAACGATGCCGAATTTATCGTTCAACACCTTGGCAATAGGAGCCAAGCAGTTTGTTGTACAAGATGCGTTAGAAACGAATTGGGTTCCCTTTACGTATGTCTTTTCATTGACACCGCAAACGAACATTGGAGTATCGTCTTTTGAAGGAGCAGACATTACTACATATTTTGCACCAGCTTGGATGTGAGCTTGAGCTTTTTCCTTTGTCAGGAACAAACCTGTTGATTCAACAACATATTCTGCACCTACTTCATCCCATTTCAAATCAGCCGGGTTCTTTTCTGCTGTCACGCGGACTGCTTTTCCATTAACAATCAGTTTGCTGTTTTCTACATCAGCTTCGATAGTACCATCGAATTTGCCATGCATTGTATCATACTTAAGCATATAAGCCAAGTAATCAACAGGGCACAAGTCGTTAATACCTACGATTTCAATATCGTTTCTCTTTTGAGCTGCACGGAATACGAAGCGGCCGATACGACCAAATCCGTTAATACCTACTTTAATCATTGTAATAAAACTTTATTGAGTTTGTTAATATATATGCTCTTGTTTAGAGAATCCCGGAGGAACGCCATCCCCCCGTTTTTTTCCGTCGCAAAATTAAATATGATTTTTGGATTCACCATTTTTTTACCGTGAAAAGTGAGGCTATCCTTCCCGCTTTAGTGTTAAACTTTCTTTTTTGAAGAGAACCAACGCGCAAGCATCTTCTTCGCTTTTCTGATGCCCCATCTAACGACTAAAGGTTGGACTATCTCCCACAGTACGGGTGTAAGTTTCTTTGCCAATGACAAATAATCCCCCATGCCGAGGGCTGCGGACGGTGTTGCTGCGTTTTGCGCTTTTTGTCCGGCAGGTTTCGCGGTGTTGCCCGCTGTTTTCCCTTTTGAGGGCTTGTTTCCGCCGAACAGGAGCAACGACAAACCGGACAGCACTATGCTTCCGGCGTTTTCCTGAAGGTAGGAAAAGGATTCGCCCAGCTTCTGTTCCTGTTTGCGGCAGGCTTCCTGCAAGAGAATTTTGTCAGCTTGAAGCTTTTCCAGCGGTGTCGGTTGTTTCATCTGTCGGTTGCCCATTGTCCTGCCCTGTTTTTATCCCGTCGCAAGCAGCAAACACTGCTATTATTTCATTAAGTATCCTTGTGCGGATAAGCCGGCGGTTTTTGACTGCTATCCCTATTAATATAATGTATAAGACAACACCTCCGGCAAGCCCGGCAATGATTGAGCCGAAAAGCTCAGCCAACCAGACCACCAATGCAAGGGAAATAAAAAGGACTATGAAGAATATGAGGAATATTATTAATAAGATATACGAGAGGACGCTCAGTAAATGCCCCGCCCTCTCGTATGTGTTTGCCTTGAAAAGCTCCAACTTAAGCTCTAAATAAGTTGCGATGTCTTTTCGCAGCTCCTGGAAGACCTTTCCGGAATCTTTCATCACTGTTATTCAGCAGCAGCGTCTTCAGCCTTAGCGACGGCATCCTGCTTGCATTCTTTGTATTTGGCAATGGCATTGTTGAAACCTTCCTTTACTTTGCCTACCATATTGTTCAGCTCTTCAAGGATTTCGTCTTTTCTGTCTGTTGCTACCAAATAACCTACTGCGCTACCTACTGCAGCGCCGATTACTAAACCTAATAACAATTTGGAATCTACATTTTTCATGTCACTTATCCTTTTATTTGATTAATGCCACTAAAGTACAGATTATATCCAAAGTTGCAAAAGGTCGAAAGGTATTTTTACTAAATTAACTTTTAACTCCCACTGCCGCCCAGTTATTCTGTTCTGCGTAAGTTACCAACTCCAATTGGTTTTTCCTGCATTCAGCTTCGATAGCCGGTATATCTTCTTTGTAAAACCCACTCATGAACAGCAACCCGCCTTTCCGCAGGTGCGCTTTGTAAACGTGTATGTCTTTAAGCAGTATGTTCCTGTTTATGTTTGCAAGAATAACATCGAAAAGTCCGTATTCCGATATTTTTTCGGCTCCGCCAAGAGCCACAAGTATGTCGTCCGTATTGTTGAGGCGTATGTTCTCAAGTGCATTATTGTATGCCCACTCGTCGATGTCTATCGCCACCACGCGCGAAGCCCCTTTCATTCTTGAAAGTATGGCAAGCACAGCCGTGCCGCACCCCATGTCGAGCACGTCTTTCCCCTCCAAGTCGAGTTTAAGTATTTCACATATCATTAAATACGTTGTGGAATGGTTCCCGGTGCCGAAAGCCATCCGGGGATCTATTGTGATGTTGTACTTATAGCCTTCCTCGTCCGGGTGGAACGATGCGCGTATCCGGCAATCGTGGTTTATGGTTATGGGTTGGAAGTAATTTTTCTCCCACTCCTCATTCCAGTTTTGGTCTTTTATCCGTTTTGCCGTGTAATGGAATTCCACACCGTCGAGAGGGAACTCCGCCAGTTTTTCTTTCAGTTCCGGTTCGTTGAACAGTTTCTCCGGAATGTAGGCAGACAATCCCGATTCGTTTTCCACAAAGCTCTCGAAGCCGATTCCGCCTAACTCAGCCGCCAACACATCTCCGATTACCGAAGGTTCTGTTTCTGAGTTGTAAGTAAAATTCAATTCGTAATAATCCATATTATATTTATTGTTGCATAGCACAAAAATACATAGAAGTTGCTTTTCCGGAAACGGAAAAAGGACTTGCAAC
>CAYZTO010000046.1:12028-17326 GCA_964481365.1 uncultured Parabacteroides sp.
CGTGCAGATAGGTTTTCCCAATCTGAAATACCGGCTTTCACGTTTGCAAGTAATATTCCTGTTCCTGAAAGCCATATTTGCAGACAAAAAAAAAGGATGCACTCTCGTGCATCCTCTTCTATCAAACCTATTTATTTAACAAATGAAGCATTTTGCAGATATTTTGCACTTGCTTCTACTCCTTCGAACTGTGTGCGGCCTTTCCTGTCGCTTTCCAGTTCCACATAATAACCTAATATGCCAATTTCGTATGCTTTATTAAATATGTTCGGGAAGTTCATCATACCTGAATCGCCGAGAATCCAGCGGTCTTTGATGTGGAGAAGCTTGATGCGGTCTTTGTAGTCGTCCATCCATTCAATTGGATCCTGCTGCCCCATCACTGTCCAATACACATCAAGTTCGAACATCACCTTGTCCGGGTCGGTGTTCTTCAAGAACAACTCTTGAATATAGGTTCCCTGCGGTTCCCACCGTCTCCGGTTCGGGTCGGGCTGCTCGCCGGCTTTAAGTACACGTTGGAACTCCATGTTGTGGTTGTGGTATCCCCACATGATGCCGGCCTGCTTTGTAATTTCGCCTGCCTTGTTGAAAATGTCGCAAACCCGTTTCGCGTCATCTTCGTTCTCGACCTTCGGCATACTCGGCTGAACCATATACTTGCACCCCAATTCCGCATGGATATCAGTAGCTTTTTTCCAGAACTCCTCGAACTGTGACATGTTCTCCGGCGTATATTCGCGTCCCCTCGGAGACAGGTGCGAGCTGGTGATTTGAATCCCGGCATCGTCCGCCATTTTCTTGTACTCTTTCGGATCGATGAAAGTTGTGTTCTGCGGGTTATAATCACCAAACTTTCCGGTGTCTTCCTGGTATCCGAAGATTTCCAGCTCGGTGTACCCCATCTTTACCAACTTCTCAAGTCCGCCGGGGATGTCTTTCAACAGTTCCTGGCCTAAGGAATACGTCTGCAAGCCCATTTGCTTGGCTGCAGTAGCAGTACTGACAGGAGCGGAAGTTGTGTTACTAAGTAATGTAGCAGATGATGAAGCCATTGCATGCTGGCTTGCCAAACCTCCCACGGTAAGCAGGGAGATGTTTTTTAGAAATGTTCTTCTGTTTGACATAAAAATAAGATTTATAAGTTATGCAATATGGTTTTCCCGTTATTTATTCGCAAAATTAATCGTCTGGCTTTTATACAGAAACGAAAACAGCGAAAAAAGCAGTCGCATTCCAATTAAAAAGGTTTAAAGATTGACATTAGTCAAGCCTTTTCAAGTAATATTTTTACCTTCCATCGTTTTTCTTACTTTTGCGCCCGATATAGAATATGCCACTTGCAAAGATGGCATTGTAGGTTTATGGTACATCTGACGAAAGCACAAAACAGAATATGTTGAAAGGATTTCTTTACGGCATAGCGACATCCGTAACGTTCGGCTTGATTCCGCTTTTCACCCTGCCTCTGATGGCAAAAGGTATGCATATCGAATCGATACTGCTTTACCGCTTCTTGTTTGCCACCGTCGCGTTGGGGTTAATGATGAAGCTGAATCGTGAAACCTTCCGCGTGAAGCGTGGTGAAATACCTTTCTTCTTTTTGCTTGGTTTCATGTACACAGTTTCGGCAATGTTTTTATTCTGGGGATACGATTACATGGGTGCAGGCATTGCAACGACGCTCCATTTTACTTATCCGGTCTTTGTAACACTGTTCATGCTTTTGTTTTTCCGGGAAAAAACATCGTGGATTACGCTGCTCGCCGTGGTGATGGCGGTTGCAGGAGTCGCAAGGCTGTCGATAAACGGCGAAGTCCGTTTCTCATTGTCGGGAGTGCTGATGGTGCTCCTTTCAGCTGTTGGTTACGCTACATATATAATAGTGGTAAACAAATCGCGTATCCGCAACATGAACGGGCGCAAACTTGCATTTTATGTATTTGTCGTCAGCACGCTGATATTCGGACTACGGGCTTCCACGCATACCGGCATACAACCGATACCCGATGCTGCGTCGTTCCTGAACCTTGTTTTGTTGGCTGTCGTGCCCACGGTAATCTCTAATATTACCCTTGTGCTGGCAGTACACCGGATTGGCGGGACTTTGACGTCGGTTCTCGGGGCTATGGAACCCATGACGGCTGTTGCAATAGGGGCTGTCATATTCGGGGAGCCGTTCACATCGAACGAAGCACTCGGCATAATGCTGATTATCGTTGCCGTGACGATGATAATACTTTCCGGAACAATCAGGCAGGGACTATCATCGGTTTTGAAACGGTTCAGGCCACGGCACGCATGACTGCAAGCGTTTCCTGCTGCCAGCCGGAGCCTCGGAGAAGGCTGTAATGTTTTGCGACAGGCTTTCCTAAAAACGGAATATCTACTTGAATTTCTTTTTTAGGGAAATGCAAAGTTTCAATCATTAAGCCAATAAGACAGAATTGGTTTACATTCGCAAGTTATGAAAGTAATTTTCCGTCAATTTATAAGCATGCTAAAAATAAGCATCTAATAACATTTGAAAAGAGACAAATAATGGACAAAAGATTTACTTTTGCACTGAATTCAATCATCTTGATAAGATTTTCATGGTCTAACAATCAAAATGACTGATTTAAGCAAAGGAAAATGACCGTATGCCCGGTATTTACCGGGAGAGTTTGGGACTAATAGATAAATTCAAGATAGTTATGTCTAAATTAAGGTTCAGAGTTGTAGAAAGAGCATTCCAGACGAAGCCAAAGGAAGTTCCTACGCCGTCGGAAAGGCCGAGCGAGTATTTCGGCAAGTACGTGTTCAACCGTGAGAAGATGTTTAAGTACCTGCCAACGGATGTTTATAACAAGTTGGTGGCTGCGATGGACAATGGTGCGGCTCTTGACAGGGAAGTCGCTGATAAGGTAGCTGATGGCATGAAACGTTGGGCAATGGAATTGGGCGTTACACATTACACCCATTGGTTCCAACCGCTCACAGAAGGTACGGCAGAAAAGCACGATGCCTTTGTGGAACCTGACGGAAAGGGCGGAATGATGGAAGAATTCTCCGGAAAGCTGCTCGTACAGCAAGAACCTGACGCTTCGTCTTTCCCAAATGGCGGAATACGCAATACATTCGAAGCCCGGGGTTATAGCGCATGGGATCCGTCGTCTCCAGTCTTTGTCGTGGATGATACACTATGCATCCCGACAGTGTTTATTGCATACACGGGCGAACCTCTTGATTATAAAGCGCCGCTACTGAAAGCTCTGCGTGCTGTGGACAAAGCTGCAGTGGATGTTTGCCACTATTTCGACCCGGAAGTAAAGAAAGTTGTCGCTTATTTAGGTTGGGAACAAGAATATTTCCTTGTTGATGAAGGTTTATATGCCGCCCGTCCTGATTTACTATTGACCGGACGGACGCTGATGGGCCATGAGGCTTCGAAAAACCAGCAATTGGAAGACCATTATTTCGGTGCAATACCTACAAGGGTGGCTGCATTCATGAAAGATTTGGAAATACAAGCATTGGAATTGGGAATTCCTTTGAAAACGCGCCACAACGAGGTTGCCCCTAACCAATTCGAACTTGCTCCTATCTTCGAGGAATGCAATCTGGCTGTAGACCATAATATGCTTGTAATGTCGTTGATGCGCAAGGTGGCACGTAATCATGGATTCCGCGTCCTGCTCCACGAAAAACCGTTCAAAGGTGTGAATGGTTCCGGCAAGCACAACAACTGGTCGCTCGGTACAGACAATGGTATACTTCTGATGGCCCCGGGTAAAACTGCAGAAGAGAATTTGCGTTTCATCACGTTTGTGGTTAATACTTTGCTCGCAGTTTACCGGCACAACGGATTGTTGAAAGCTTCAATAATGAGTGCAACAAACGCACACCGTTTGGGCGCAAATGAAGCACCTCCTGCAATTATATCTTCTTTCTTGGGAACACAATTAAGCCGCGTGCTCGACCACATGGAAGATAGCTCATTGGAAGAATTAGTGGCATTAGGAGGAAAGCACGGCATGAAATTGGATATCCCGCAGATTCCGGAAATATTGATTGACAACACAGACAGGAATCGCACCTCGCCATTTGCTTTCACAGGAAACCGTTTCGAGTTACGTGCCGTCGGTTCGGAAGCAAACTGCGCCAGCGCAATGATTGCACTAAATACTGCCGTAGCCGAACAGCTCATCATCTTCAAAAAAGAAGTGGATGAACTGATTGAGAAAGGCGAACCTAAACTTTCGGCAATTATCCAGGTCATCCGTAAATGTATCAAAGAATGCAAACCTATCCTTTTTGACGGCAACGGCTATAGTGAGGAATGGAAAGAAGAAGCAGCCCGTCGCGGTTTGGATTGCGAAACAAGTTGCCCGCTTGTCTTTGACAATTACCTTTCGGAAGGAAGCGTTCACATGTTTGAATCAACCGGGGTAATGACCAGAAAAGAATTGGAAGCCCGCAATGAAGTGAAGTGGGAAACTTATACGAAGAAGATTCAGATAGAAGCACGCGTCTTGGGCGATTTGGTTATGAATCATGTGGTTCCGGTGGCTACGGAATATCAAACCAAGTTGATTGACAACGTATATAAGTTGAAAGGAATCTTCCCGGAAGAGAAGGCGAAAGAACTTTCAGCAGAAAACATAGCAATTATCTGCAAAATTGCAGAACACACAACATATATCAAAGAGCATGTAGATACGATGATTGATGCGCGAAAGGTTGCCAACAAAATCACCAATGAACGTGAAAAGGCGATTGCATACCACGATACGATAGCTCCAATGCTTGAGCAAATTCGTTATCATATCGACAAGCTCGAACTGATAGTAGATGATCAAATGTGGACTCTTCCAAAATATAGAGAACTGTTATTCATAAGGTAAAATTAATTCTCATTTAGCTTTTATGATGAAGGCCGAGTTGTTGTGAAACAACTCGGCTTTTTATTTGCAGTCTTGGAACGGGAAAACCGCATGGCATCTCATCTGAGAATAGTTTTCCAAAAAGAAAGTAGTGGGAATGGGGCATTGGCGGGAGTTTGCAATGCCGGAACCTGCCATCCATTGCGATTGGAGACAATTTTCATCACTCAAAAATACCATCCATTGCGATGGATGAGTGTTTTCACCGCCGGAAGTACTCATCCATCACGATGAATGACTGTTTTCATCGACGAAAACACTATCAATCCAAATTAATTAACACTTTCATCCATGCAAATACTCATCCATCGCGATGAATGACTATTTTCACAACAGAAAATATCATCAATCCAAATTAATTAACACTTGCAGC
>CAYZTO010000047.1:0-17248 GCA_964481365.1 uncultured Parabacteroides sp.
TCAAAGATATTTGCGGGGTCTGGAAACAAATCAGTACATTTGTGCATTATCAAATCAGATGTTTATTTATTTAAATTAGCGTTTATGGAGAAAAGTATTAAAGGAACAAGGACAGAAAAGAACCTGTTGGTTTCGTTTGCCGGTGAATCCCAGGCAAGAGGTCGTTACACCTATTTTGCGAGCGTTGCGAAGAAAGAAGGTTACGAGCAGATAGCAGCAGTTTTCCTTGAGACTGCCGAGCAGGAAAAGGAGCACGCGAAGCGTTTCTTCAAGTTCCTCGAGGGCGGCAAGGTAGAAATCACTTCCTCTTATCCGGCGGGAGTCATTTCCACAACAAAGGATAACCTCGCTGCTGCTGCTGCCGGCGAAAACGAGGAATGGACGGAGATGTATCCGGAGTTTGCGAAAGTGGCGGACGAGGAAGGCTTCACGGAGATAGCCACTGCTTTCCGTATGATTGCGAAGGTAGAGGCAGAGCACGAGAAGCGTTACCTTGCGCTGCTGGCGCGTGTCGAGGCTGGGAAGGTCTTCGAGCGCGATGAGGCAATCTTGTGGCAATGCCGCAATTGCGGGTTCGTGGTCGAGTCCAAGAAAGCCCCGTTGAAGTGTCCGGCTTGCTTGCATCCGCAGGCGTTTTTCGAGCCGATGAAACAGAATTATTAATTTATTGTATTCAGAAGGGAGGTTGGTCCTTTTCAAGGGCCGGCCTTTCTTTTTCTTAACTTTTTAAAACATGAAAAACATATCTTTTGCGGCAGTTGTTTGCGCTCTGTCTTTCTTCTTTCCTGTAAAAGCGCAAAACGTTACCAGTATCTTGGAAATCCTCGACGTCACCACGGGCGAGCGAACGACCCTGAAAGAATTCCCCTACCTCATCGAGGCACCTAACTGGACTAATGACGGCGAATGGTTGATTTACAACAGTGGCGGGAAGCTCTACCGTATCCCTGCCGCCCGCGGAGGCGAACCCGAGGCTGTCAATACAGGCTTTGCCACAAATTGCAACAACGACCATGTCTTGTCAAGTGATGGCAGCCATATTGCGATAAGCCACGGGACTAAGGAAGACAGGAGGTCGCGGATATATACGCTTCCCATTTCCGGAACCGATTATCCCAGGCTCATCACCCCGATGGCTCCGAGTTACCTGCATGGGTGGAGCCCCGACGGGAAGTATTTGGCTTATTGCGCTGAACGGAACGGCAACTTCGATGTTTATGTTATTCCCTCTGAAGGCGGGGAAGAAATACGCCTTACCAAGGCCGACGGTCTTGACGACGGTCCGGAGTATTCTCCGTGCGGGAACTACATCTGGTTTAACTCTGTGCGTTCAGGGTTGATGCAGGTCTGGCGGATGAAGTCGGATGGCAGCGAACAGACGCAAATGACTTTCGACGAGACCCGGAACGCTTGGTTCCCGCATGTTTCCCCCGATGGGAAGCTCGTGGTTTACCTGTGTTATAAGAAAGGGGATTTGCAACCGCACGAGCACCTCGCTAACAAGAACGTGGAACTGCGCCTTATGAATAGCTCCGGAGAGGGAGAACCGCAAACATTGGTCGAACTGTTCGGCGGGCAAGGGACTATCAATGTGAACTCTTGGGCACCGGACAGCAAGCGTATTGCTTTCGTCAGTTACCGCTTGAACGATTGAGGGGAATAGTAAAAAGCCGATGTTGAACATAACTTCGTAAAGCATATCAACATCGGCTAATAAAGAAGCTTTAATCTATGATTGAACTGTAGTAATCACTGTCCTTTAAAATTCCAATAAGGCAATCTGCGGATTATGGTCGCTTAGGAACTCGTTACCCGTATAGGGGTCTTGTTCTATCTCAGATTTTATCACATGTATTTGAGGCGTAACGAAGATGAAGTCAATCTTCTCACGTTCATCCATAGGGAGTCTGCCATAATTGTGATATGTATAGGCAGGACCGTTTGTGTTGTCGGCTACTTTATGCGCATCTTTCAATACGAACTCATTGGTAGTTAAGGTGCTGTATGCCTCTGAATCATCAGCTACATTAAAATCACCCGTGAGTATGGCAGGTTGGTCTCCTACAATTTCTCTAATGCGGTTGATAATGAGAAGGGCACTGTTCTTGCGGGCTTCCACTCCCACGTGGTCGAAGTGGGTGTTTACTGCCATAAATACCTTCCCTGTCGCTTTGTCTTTGAGCTTCGCCCATGTTGCAATACGAGTGCAAGCTCCGTCCCATCCAATGAACCCTACGCTGTCTGGATATTGTGATAGCCAGAATGTGTTGCTGTCTAAGACATCGAACTTGTCTGTCTTGTATAATATGGGAGCATATTCTCCCTTTGTTTTACCATCTTCCCTGCCTATACCGACAGCCGTATAGCCGGGTAAACCTGCTTTTAAGTCTTCCAATTGGTTGTGAAGGACTTCCTGCATTCCAATAACATCAAAATCCTTCTCGCGGATAAACTTGCAGACATTGTCTTTCCTGTATTTCCAACTGTTCAGACTGTCTTCTTCAGTATCTAAGCGGATATTAAACGAACCACACTCGATTTCCGTTGTTTGTGAAGCAGTCTCGCTTTGGGCAGACTGCTCTTTTTTGCCTGAACAACTCCCCATAAGAAGGAGGCTGAAGGCAAGATAAAATAGATTCTTCATTGTTTTATATGATTAAATGTTCAATACACCTTTTCCCTGCCGGATTATGTTGAAATCGTCAGTAGTGCAATCAACTACCGTAGAAGGCTCGATACCGCCAATTCCACCATCAATCACAAAAGCGACTTGATTTGCATACTTCTCGTGAATCAGTTCCGGGTCGGTAGAATATTCAATATATTCGTCATCGTCATCATGCACAGACATGGTAAGTAATGGATTACCAAGTTCTTTCACTAAACTGCGGACAATGGTATTGTCTGGTATCCGGACTCCTACCTCTTTGCGATTCTTGTAAATCTTTGGGAGTTCACTGCTTGTTGGCAAAATGAAAGTGAATGGTCCCGGAAGGTTTTTCTTCATTATTTTGAAAGTAGCGTTGCTGACTTTCGCGTATTCACTGAGATTTGATAAATCGGAACAAATAATAGATAGATTGCTTTTCTGAGGATTTACTCCCTTCATTCGGCATATACGTTCTACGGCTCGTACGTTAAGAGCATCACAGCCGATAGCATAGACTGTGTCTGTCGGGTAGACAATTAGTTCGCCTTCTTGCAAGGCGTGGACTACTTTGTATATGTCTCGAAAATTGGGATTTTGAGGGTATATTTTAACCAGCATGTTTTTTTAATCACAGAAAGTAATAGTGTTCTGCTTTAAGAAAGATAACAATCAATTCTTTTTATCCATATATAATATGTCCGTTTTCGTCCGTATATTCTTCGAGACCTTTGCTATATTGATTCATGGCACGTAAACTCATGCCCATACTGGAAAAACCTCCGTCATGGTAAAGGTTCTGCATTGTTACTTTCCGCGTGAAATCGGAAAACATCAATATACAATAACCTGCACACTCGTCGGCTGTGGCATTGCCGAGCGGACTCATCTTGTTGGCAAAGTCCATTAGATGTTCCATGCCTTTTATGCCGTTGCCAGCCGTGGTAGGCGTAGGTGATTGAGATATGGTATTGATGCGGACATTCTTCTCTCTGCCATAAATATAGCCGAAGCTACGGGCTATGGATTCCAAGAGACTCTTTGCGTCAGCCATATCGTTATATCCGAAGAAAGTGCGTTGAGCAGCAACATAACTCAGAGCAACAACAGAGCCATACTCTGCAATGGCATCCATTTTCTTTGCTACTTGCAACATTTTATGGAAAGAAACAGCAGATACGTCCAATGTCTTCTGAAGGTAATTATAATCCAAATCGTCATATGTGCGTTTCTTGCGCACATTAGGACTCATGCCAATAGAATGTAGAACAAAATCAACAGGTCCGCCTAATATTTCCATAGAACGGGCAAAAACATTCTCTAAATCTTCTACACTTGTTGCATCGGCGGGTATAACTTTGGCTTCCAATTTTTTGCCAAGCTCTTCAATTTGTCCCATACGTACTGCCATCGGAGTATTACTAAGTGTGATGACAGCACCTTCATCCGCAGCACGCTCTGCAACTTTCCATGCGATAGACATATCATTTAATGCACCGAATATGATGCCCTTTTTCCCTCTTAATAAATTATGCCCCATGATTTAATAAATATTTGACGGTGCAAAAGTATAATAAATCTGCAAGTGGTGCAATATCATGTACTATTCACGGTAATATATTCGTTTCACACGAGGCGAAACAGAAGTTAGAATTTCATAAGGAATAGTCTGCAATCGGCTAGAAAGCTCATCAACCTGTAATCTTTCACCAAATATAATAACAGTATCTCCTTCTTCAGCTTGCGCATCTGTAACGTCAATCATACAGGCATCCATACAAATATTGCCTATTATTGGACAACGTTTCCCGTTCACCAAAACCCCACCTCCTCCATTGCTGAAATGACGGTCAAAGCCGTCGGCATATCCGATAGGAATAATGGCAATGCGGGAATCTCGTTCCACGTAACTTCTGCGACTATATCCTATGGAGTCACCTTTAGGAACTTCTTGTATTTGCAGAATTGTTGTTTTTAATGTGCTTACGTTACGTAGACCTCGCAATCCAGATGCGCTTACACCATACAACCCTATACCGAGCCGAACCATATCCATCTGATACTGTGGAAACCGTTCAATACCGGCAGTATTAAGTATATGCTTGATGACCTTATGACCCAACATTTGCTCCAAGTCTGATGCCGCTCGTTTAAATTTAGATACTTGTTCTTCCGTAAAATCATCAAATATAGAAGAATCGCTGCCTACCAAATGTGAGAAGATGGAACGCGCCAAGAGTCCGCTTTGTTTATTCAGCCTATAGCATATTGCCGGAATATCTTTCGGTTGAAATCCGAGGCGGTGCATTCCTGTATCTATTTTAATATGTATGGGATAAGAGGTAATGCCACGCTGTTCTGTTTCCCGGATCAAAGTATCCAGTAATCGAAAACTATATACCTCAGGCTCTAAATTGTATTCAAACATTACATTAAAGCTGCTGAATTCAGGATTCATGACCATGATTGGAATAGAGATTCCTTCTCTCCGAAGCTCAGCTCCTTCATCAGCTACAGCCACAGCCAGATAATCACACCGATGTTCCTGTAATGTTTTTGCCAGTTCGTATGCACCTGCCCCATAAGCCGAGGCTTTCACCATGCAAACCATTTTGGTTTCCTGTATTAGGCAAGAGCGGTAGAAATTGAAGTTATGTACGATAGCATCAAGGTTTACCTCTAATATAGTTTCGTGTACTTTCTGTACTAGCTGTTCGGTGATTTTTTCGAAATGGTAATTGCGCGAGCCTTTTATCAGAATCAATTCATCATGGAACGACCTTTGTATAGGTTGAGTAAGGAAGTCCTCTGTTGTTTGATAAAACTCTTTCTTTTTAATGTTGAATAAGCCTTCATTTTCTTTTAAGTCTTTCCCTATGCCTATCAAGCGGTCAATTTTTCTGTGTTCCACCAAATCCGCTATTTTTCTGTATAGATTTTTAGGGAGCGAACCAGATTGTAAAATATCAGACAATATCAATGTCGATTTCATTTCTTTGCTTACTTTCCGGCTTTGAAGGAAGTCGAGTGCAATGTCGAGCGAATTTATATCTGAATTATAGGTATCATTTATTAAAAGGCAATTGTTGATGCCCTGCTTTGCTTCGAGACGCATTGCAACCGCTTCCAAATGGCGGAATTTTTCTTCATCATTTATACTTGTAGGCTTAAGGTAAAGCATGACGGCTATGCAATGAATAACATTCTCAATTGATGCGTCGTCAGTGAATGGTATAGTATATGCCCTTTCATATCCTAACATTGCACAATGGATGACAGTTCCATTTCGTTTCTTTTCTATAGATTCGATATATAGTGGTGCTTCGGTGTCTGTACGACTCCAAACTATGGCTTTATGCGATAGGCATGAAGCCTCCATAGCATCAGCAATCACAGAGTTGTCACCATCATATATTATAGCTTCACTCTCACTGAACAGTTGCAATTTCTCCCGACATTTGTGTCCCATTGATATGAAGTTCTCTTGATGCGCTTCGCCAATACAGGTAAAGATTCCAATAGTAGGAGAAATTATAGGTTGTAAAAGTTCCATCTCATTAGGCATTGAAATACCGGCTTCAAAGATTCCTAATGTATTCTTTTCATTCATTTCCCACACTGATAGCGGTACACCTATTTGAGAATTGTAGCTCCTTGGCGAACGGACGATATTGAACTCCTCTCTAAGCAGCTGATATAGAAATTCCTTCACTACGGTCTTCCCGTTACTACCTGTTATACCTATTACTGGGATATTGAAACGTTTTCGGTGATATGTTGCCAGCTTTTGTAAAGCTTTCAGAGAGTCTTTTACTACTAAAAAATTAGCATCAGCCATGGTTGAGAACTCTGGGGATATGTCACTTACCACAAAATTACGTACCCTCAGATTGTACAAATCCTTAATGTATCGATGCCCGTCGTTCGCACTTGTCTTAAGGGCAAAGAACAAACTTGTTTCAGGGAAGGATAACCGCCTGCTGTCTGTCAGCAATACATTGATTGTTGCATCGTGAAATTCATCCGGGCGGGCAGATATTATCGAAGCTATTTCTTTTATTAGGTATTCCATAGAGATTGTCGTTTTCACTGCCAGCCTTCAATGGCTAACTTTTAGTGCGTCAATTTCGTCGCCAAAATACGGAAATTTATCGATAAGACGTTTCCACTTTAACATAGTTTGATTGATGAAATTCTGGTAGGCATCACTCTCTGGATGCAAAGGGCGATGGTTCAGGGCACGGACTATTTCTTCCCAATTCTTCATAGCTTGCAATGTTTCAGGTGTAAGATAGTTTTTGCAAAAAGCATTCCATATATAGGAAACGGCCTGTGCGGAAGGATGTAGCATATCCTCTGAATAGAAACGGTATTCGCGTAATTCGTCCATCATTATCTCGTATGCGGGAAAGTATGAAACACGTTCCGGATAGTATTCTTGTATCCGGTCGGCGGCGAGCAAAAGCGTAGCTTTGCTCAGTTGGTTTCCGTGTGCCCCGTCTTTCCAGTGTCGTATAGGGCTTACGGTTAGGATTATGTTTAATGACGGGCAGAGATTAAAAAGTTTTTCTAATAGTGGAATCCACTCTTTTGCAATATCATCAGGTGAAAGTCGTTCTCGTAGGAAATACCGTTCAGGTACTTTATGACAGTTTGCAACCACCTCTCCTGTTGAATGAAGTCGATAGACATAAGCAGTTCCCCATGTCACGATCATGCAAGTTACCCGTTTAAGTCGTTCTTCAGATATAGTGAGACGTGTATTTATCTGCTTAAGGCATTCCTCTTCCGATGTGGCGGAAAAAGCCCCATGATGCATCCAGCTGTTCCATTGCCCATTATGGAAGAAAAGGTCAGATGCTTGGAACTTTTTTCCTTCTAATAGGATCTGTAGTGCCTTGCTAATGGAAAGTGGATTATACAGTATGCCGAAAGGGTTTACGTCTGCATTGAATTTATTTTCTTTCAAAGAATTTCCTATATTCATGGCGAAGCAAGAGCCGAGCAGTAGGAATATGTCGGCATAAGAAAATTGCTTTTGGGGGTGCGGAATGTCTATGTGTGTAAAAAAATCCATTACTCTATTTGGCTTTATTATTCGGCTTTCTCTGTCTTTATCATTTGTGTAGGAGAAAGAGCCATGTTTTGGAATGAAAAATACCGCCTATGTTAATGTAGCCGTTAAAGCTGCTACAAAGAGATGGTTACGGCACCTTACTGCTCATTCTTGGATTTTGCCCCAAAACATCTTTGTGGAATTTCCACTGGCAGAATAACCTGTAAAGAGGCGGGTCGCAAACAAAATGGTCTCTATCTTGTGAAAAATAAAAGCAGGGCGGGTACAAATTGGCTTTGCTATCTTGCTTGTACCCGTCATACTTTGAGTTAATTGAGTAAACGTTTTACTATGTTGGAGATTGCACGACCATCAGCGCGTCCAGCGAGAGCTTTCGATGCGATTCCCATTACTTTCCCCATGTCTTTCGAACCAGATGCACCCGTTTCACTGATGATTTTCTTCAGTTCGCCCTCGAGCTCTTCCTGCGTCATCTGTTTTGGCAGATATTTTTCAAGGATAGTTATTTGCGCTAATTCGTTATTAGCAAGGTCCGGCCGTCCCTGTTGTACGTAGATGGCTGCCGAATCTTTTCCTTGCTTCACAAGTTTTTGTATGAGTTTCAAAGCATCGACATCAGACAAAATGCCATCGGATTCCGGGGCAGTCTTGGCTTCAAGGAAAACTTTCTTTACGTTTCTCAAGGTTTCGAGGGCGACTTTGTCTTTCGCCTTCATTGCGTTCTTGATGTCTTCACTGATTTTGTCAAATAAGCACATAGGCATATAAATTATATTGTTTGATTATTTGTTATCCAAAACTGATTGTTGTGGTAGCTTTCTTCTGGTTTGTATTCCCGCCCAGATGACTAGAGGAGGCATTACGCAAGCGGGCAACCTCGTTTGCGTCACGTTTGCAGGCCGGTGTAGTTTCTATAAGGCGTATAAGTGTATCATCGTTACTTTCCATTTCTTTTGCTGTAAGGACAGTGGGCTCGATTCGTTGACGAAAACGTCTTCCACCGAATTGGCGATAGTAGGTGTCGATAAGTTTGTCTTCTTCTTCACGAACACGTTGTCTTTTTTGCTCGTCTTCAGCCATTCGAATACCATCTTCTTCCATCATCTCTTGCTTTTGACTGCTAGTAAGGATGTCATCTACTCCAAAACCTGTGACAAGAATTGTTATCTTAATTTGGTTTCCCAAAGAGTCATCATATCCGTGCCCCCATTTTACTTCATACTCCGTTTTGAAGCGTGACATAAAATTATGGATATCGTCCATTTCGTCGATACGTAAGGCATTATCATGGCTGTAATAAATCACGAAAGCTACGCGCTGGGCGTTGTAGATGTTTTCAACATCGTTCACCAAAGTACTGTTCACTGCATCTTCTATGGCGTGTTGCAGACGTCCTTCACCTTCTCCATAACCGACACTAATCAAGCCCACACCGCTGTTGCGCATGGTAAAATCAACATCGGCAAAATCCACATTCTGTTCTAAGTTTGTTGTAACGATTTCCGCTATGCTACGGGCTGCTATAGTTAGGGTTTCGTCGGCTTTGCGATAAGCGTCAGGAACAGTAGTGCGGGCTTCAGAATACAATATTCTTAAACGCTCATTGTTTATGACTAAAAGGGAATCCACATTGTCTGCCATATTTTTAACCCCCTTTACGGCCTTAAGAATTTTAGGCCTTCCTTCAAACAAAAATGGGAGAGTAACGATACCGACGGTCAAAATACCCATGTCTTTCGAGATTTTAGCAACAATAGGTCCAGCTCCTGTTCCGGTTCCTCCTCCCATTCCGGCCGTGATAAATGTCATTTTCGTTCCGTCGCTCAGCATGGATTGTATATCGTTCTGGCTTTCATAAGCAGCTTTTTCGCCTGTTTCCGGAACATTGCCAGAACCCAAGCCTCCTGTTGTGTTTCGTCCCAATAAAAGCTTATTAGGAACGTTTGATTTTAGCAGGGCTTGATTATCTGTATTGCATAATACGAATGACACATCTTTTATTCCTTCATTGTACATATTAGTAACAGCATTGCCGCCGCCCCCCCCTACACCTATGACTTTGATAAGTGCTTGCGAATCGGATGGTGTGCCGAATGATAATATCTCGTCATTCATGATATTCTTGTATTATATTGGTGTATATGTTTTTAATAATCGCTTTCATTGATTTTAGTAGCGTCTTTAATTTGGTTCATTATCCTGTCGAAAATTGATAATTGCTTGGGACGTGCTTCATTAGGAAACTTTCCTCCATCTCCTTTTTCCCTCTCGTCCACCTGTTGCTGCGTCCCTGAAATGTCAATTTCTTTCTCTTTTTCTGGATTTATTTGAGGTTTGACTGGGTTGTCTGTTTGTTTGGTTTCCGATTGCTTTGCGCAATTCTCTTTACACAAAAGTAAAAGAGATACAGCAAGCATATATTCTGGATTATTTGCAATCATGTCATTACCTTCTATTAAATCTCGTCGGGCGGAAGCGATGCGCACGTCCATTTTAAAGCGATTCCTCACAGCTTCCTTCAAATCTTTCAACATAGCCCCACCACCTGCAATAACCACGGAATAGTTCCCATCTTTCAGTATATTGGCGTCTACTATACGGGCATATACATTCTCAATAATTTCACGTACACGGGCTTCCACTATTTCATCCAAATCGGCTTGTTTGATAGTACTAACTCCATCAATACGATTTATTTCAATAGAGTTTTGCTCGTTTTCCTTATTGGGGATAGCTTTACCGTAAGCTCGTTTTAGGCGTTCTGCTTCTGGTTCTGAAACATTCAAACAAGATGCAATATCTTGAGTGATTAAATGGCTACCGAAAGGAATGATATATAACATTTGTAAACGTCCCCTTCGGTGAGCAGAGACAGAAGTTACTCCTGCCCCAAAATCAATGACAATACCTCCTTGTTGCCGTTCATCTTCTGTCAAAATCAAATTCGACAAAGCAATAGGAGATACGAGAATTTGCGGAACTTTGCGGTCAATACGTTTAGCGATGGTTTTTTCTATCGAACTCCGCAAAACTGGACGCCCAACGATAAGTTTATATTTCGTGTCAATGCGTGAGCAATTCATACCTAAAGGATTGCTTTCGTATTTGCCATCTATGAAATAAGAAGGAGACACTATATCGAATACATCCAACTCTACTGGATGGTAATTCCTGCATTCTTTTTCAATATCATCTAAGACAGCTTCTGTTACTTTACCTTCATGTCCCAATACTTTGCTTACAGTGTGTTCCATCGAGCGAAGCGATTGCCCTCCTATACCGATATAAACTTTTTCAATCTTTGCACCATTAAGTTTGTTTTCCAATTTTAGAAGAAGCGATTTAATGCGATATACAACATCTTCTACATTGTAAACATAGCCTCTGCGCATCGAAGAGCCCGATTTTTCTACCTGATAATCAATGATAGATAAAGCTCCTGAAGCATTTCTTGTGCCTACTATTCCAACTATATGGGATGTGCCCAAGTCTATGGCTGCTATAAAGTTCGTTATCATATTAATTATTCTATTCGTTTACTTTTTACCTTTTAGTACAAACTATCTGGTCTTTGTATTTTAAATTGATAATAGTGTACTTTTCCCAACCGACTTTGGGGATGACATACTTATAGAAAAGCTGTAAGTTCTCTAACTTCTCACGGAAACTGTTAAAAGAACCAAGTATAATCCGGTGATTACCCACACGAGGTACTAACTCGACATCTCCGTCAGGATGCACAAATATCTGTTCTATCTGATTATTCCAAAAATTATTGTCTTGCAAAAATAGCGCAAAATCATATAAATTGGTAACGGAAGACACTTTTTCTATAGCTCCACTTGCAATAGGCACATGAGCAACGTAATGGCGACTCGGTGTCATTATGCTACCTGAATTATCTATATAATAAGACCCTTCTGCACTCATAACCCTGAGAATAGGCATCTTTTGTTCTACTTCCAGTTTGATTTTGCCTGATGGTGTTTTATATGCTTCCACACGGGCTATCATACTGTTCTTCCGTAAAACTTCCTCTATTTTTTCTGTGTTGATTTCATTTATATCCGTCTCTTTTGGATAGAGTTCTGCTTTTCTGAGAATCTGTGATAAATCTGCTTCATTGATAAAATGTTTATCCAAGCTGTCACAAACGACAATTTGCATACCACTGCACAGTACGGCTTGTTTCCGCCCACTAAAAATAAAAGCAGAAGCCACCATGTAGATGCTAAGCAACGTTGCAATTACTATGGACAATATTTTTATCATCGTTGTTCCAATATTTGTTTAACAGGTTCTATCAATCGGTCTATGTCTCCTGCTCCCAGCATCAATATGACTTGATACAAAGCAGCATTATCTTTAATCCAGTCTAATAACTCATCTTTGCGAAGAAGGTGTTTGTTTGGAATTGTCACACGTTCAAATATTAATTGTGATGTGACACCAGGTATGGGTTCTTCTCTTGCCGGATATATATCCAGTAAAATTAATTCATCTAGTAGCGAGAGACTTTTAGCAAAGTCTGCAGCGAAATCTCTTGTTCGGCTGTATAGATGCGGTTGGAATACTCCAGTGACTTTTCGCCCTTTATATAATTCCTTTATAGACAATATACTCGCTTTGATTTCTTCTGGATGATGAGCATAATCATCCAACAAAACAATGTCATCTCTTTTTAAATGGAAATCAAAACGGCGGACAGTACCCGAAAATGTTTCTATCCCTTTGCGGATTTCATCCGTTGTGACGCCATTTAACCAAGCTAATGCCATAGCTGCAATACTATTTTCGATGTTAATTCTGACAGGAACTCCCAAAGATATATTTTTAATTTGAATGTCCGGTGCGACAAAGTCAAAGATTATTTTCCCATTTTCTATTTTGATGTTTTTTGCATAGAAATCACCTTTCCCGCAAGCAGAGTAGGTATAAAATTGCACATCTTTCTGTAATCGTGGGTGAATGTTTACGCCATCTTTTAATAGAAGGCAACCCTTTGTGCGAATAAGTGAGGAAAAGTACTCGAAACTTTCACGATATGCTTCCGGAGTGCCATATATATCCAGATGGTCTGGATCGACAGATGTAATGACAGCCATATATGGATGTAACCAATGGAATGAACGGTCAAATTCATCTGCCTCTAACACTGTAATGTTGCTATGATCGGAAAGCATCAGATTGCTGTCATAATTCTTCAGAATGCCACCGAGAAAAGCATTGCAATCAATATGGGATTGTTTCAGAATGTGTGCCAACATAGCCGAAGTTGTTGTTTTTCCATGAGTCCCTGCCACGCACAATCCCTGTGAACTGTCGGTAATCAAGCCTAACACTTGCGCCCGCTTCATCACCTCAAATCCGTGTTCTTTGAAATAAGTCAGTTCTGTATGGTTTTCCGGAATAGCAGGTGTATAAACCACTAATGTCTTTTGTGGATCTCGGCAATAGTCGGGTATTTGAGTGACATCATCTTCATAGTGAATGACTGCACCTTCTCTATTCAATTTAAATGTCAGGTCAGATGGTGTACGGTCGTATCCCGCCACTTTTTTCCCTTTAGCCAAGAAGTAACGTAACAAAGCACTCATGCCGATGCCTCCGGCACCAATGAAGTATACACTACAGATGCTATGAACTGTATTCATAACCTAATATGTTCTTTGTTTATTATTTTTGCTATCTCATCAACAATCTTTCCCGCACTGTTATGATATGCCATTTTGGAAATATTCTGGCTCAGGTTCGCCAGCAGGTTGTTGTCGGCTATGGCAGTAAGAACGCAGTTAAGCAGTTCTTGTGGTGCATCATGATCTGAGACCATCAATGCTGCATGGTGCTTTGTCAGGGCAAGTGCGTTTTTTGTCTGATGGTCTTCTGCCACATTGGGAGAAGGAATCAGTACTGCTGGTTTCTTTAAAATGGACAGTTCAGAAATTGTCCCTGCACCGGCGCGAGAAACAACTAAATCGGCAGATGAATAGGCATAATCCATTCGTGAAATGAAATCCGAACACCATATTGGCATCCCTTGATAAGATTTTAAACATCTCTGCACATCTTCATAATAATAACGTCCTGTTTGCCATATCAGCTGCACATTGGCAGCAAGAATTTTATCTAACCCTTCTTTCACGCTTTGGTTGATTGTTCGTGCGCCTAAACTTCCTCCTATTACTAATAATGTCTTCTTTTTAGGAGAAAGGCCAAAGAACGCAGCTGCCTCATCCCGATTGTTCTGTGCGCATTCCAAATCTTTGCGTACCGGATTGCCGGTCAGTACTATTCGTTCTGCAGGGAAAAATCTTTCCATTCCTTTGTATGCGACGCAAATACGCTCGGCTTTTTTCGCGAGAAGTTTGTTTGTTATTCCTGCAAATGAGTTTTGCTCTTGAATTAATACGGGGATGCCAAGTGTAGCCGCCATCCAAAGTGTCGGACCGCTAGCGTAACCGCCCACTCCAATGGCTATATCCGGATGGAAATCGCGCAAAGTTTTCTTGGCTAAACGCATGCTTTTAAATAACCTCGACAGTACTTTGAAGTTCGCAACCAATGACGATCTGTCGAAACCACTTACCGGTAAACCGATTATCGGGTAACCGGCAGCCGGGACTTTTTCCATTTCCATCCTATTTTCCGCACCTACAAAAAGTATGTCACAATCCGGGTAACGTGTCTTCAATTCATTGGCGATAGAAAGTGCGGGGAATATATGTCCGCCAGTACCTCCGCCACTTATTATGAACTTATAGGGCTTCATTTTTTTCTTGTTTAATTCATATATGTGTTATTGTCTGGCTTCTGGATTCCGGGTGTCATAGAACTTTTTGTGGTATCGGGTATCCAATTGGATATTTCTTCTTGCGTTATGGTAACAGGTATGACATCTTCTTCTTTTTTATTAACCTCCGGAGGCAATTCGTCTTTCTCATTACCCATATTTGCCCCGAACCGGCTAACACTAAGTATAATTCCTATATAGCAGCAGCTTATAATAGTAGAAGTTCCGCCTCGGCTTATGAGGGGCAGTGGCTGTCCGGTAACAGGTATTAAGTGTACAGCAACAGCCATGTTTGTCAGGGCTTGTAATCCTAACAACAAGCCGCAACCTATTACCAAATATTTCGGATATAGATTATTGCACCGTTTCGCAATCATACCGACACGGACCATAAGAGCCAAGTAGATAAACAGAAGGAACACACCAACAAGTAATCCGCCCTCTTCTAAGATGATGGCATAGATGAAGTCTGAATACGCCTGCGGCAACATATCACGCTGGTTGCCGTATCCTGGTCCTTTCCCGATAATGTTCCCATTCGCAATCGCTATTTGCGCATGAACCACTTGGTAATATTCATCCTTTATCACCCCATTTTCCACCATTGGTTCATCTTCGGTGAAATGCTCGATACGTCCTTGCCATACAGTGAATCGGTCCGGTAAATATTTAGCTATGGAAGCAGGAGTAAACTTCAAGGTCAATAGTACGGCTACACCAATCAACAGCAGTATTCCGCAAAGCTTTCCGACAAACCTGAACGGTATTTGTCCGATTATCATCATCAACACCGAAAAGGCGAAGATGAGCAACGCTGTCGAACCATTAGTGGGGAATATCGCAGCGCATGTCAGCAGTGCGCCGATGAATGTCCACCAGAACATCTGCGTATCTGTCAATTGTCCCTTCTTGCTCAATACTAACGCAATATAGCTGATGAGAGAGAGCTTTGCCAACTCCGACGGCTGAAACTGTATTCCAAAGATTTCCAACCAACGTCTTTCCCCGTTGATTTCCACCCCCCAAGCTGTAGTATAAAATAACAGTAAGATGAAGACAGGCAGCGCAATACCACCCAGTTTGAAAAATCGATAGGGAATGTTGTGTACCAACAAAACGCCCAGAACAAACCCCACCAACAGCATTCCGGAATGGCGCAATATAGGGTCTAACATATTATCATTCTTATATACCATTGTGCTTGTTGCACTGAATACGAATACCAGCGAATATAAGCACAATATCAGAAAGATAATCCAGATTACGCGGTCGCCCTTGAAAAGCCTTTTAGCCAAATCCATCATATTATCCCTCCTTCAATTCTTGTTTGTTACAAAGCACGGACGCAATCTTTGAATTGTCGTCCACGGTCTTCATAATTCTCAAACAAGTCGAAGCTTGCGCAACAAGGCGAAAGCAACACAGTGTCGCCTTTTTGTGCCATGTTGTATGCAATGTCCACGGCTTCTTTCATAGAATGGGCATCGGATATTTGCGCCACTTTCCTATCGAAAAATCCGTGCAGTTTCGAGTTGTCTTTACCCAGGAAAATGAGCCCGCGCACCTTTTTGCGTACCAAGTTTTCAATTTCTGAATAGTCGTTTCCTTTGTCGGTGCCACCGAGGATAAGCACCACGGGTGTCTTCATGCTTTGGAGTGCGTACCAGCAAGAGTTCACATTTGTCGCTTTTGAGTCGTTGATGTAATCAACTCCACGGACACGGGCTACTTTTTCCAATCGGTGTTCTACTCCCATAAAGTCCATCAGGGCTTCCCTGATTTTTTCGTTTTGAATACCCATGACTTTTGCGGAAATGCTTGCAGCCAATGAATTATACACATTGTGCGTTCCACTCAAAGCCAATAATTCTTCATTCATAGTAAATGCTCCTTTCTCTGTTTCTACTTTTAATAGATTGTTTTCCTCATAAGCTTTTACGCCTTCTTCGTGCGAGAGCGCGAACGGATATAAAGTGGCGGCAGGTTTTATCCGTTCCACTTCGCGGTGTATGATAGGGTCGTCGTTCCAATAGATAAATACATCATTTGCGGTCTGGTTCCTGGTGATACGGAACTTTGCATCCACATAATTCTGCATTATATGGTCGTAACGGTCAAGATGGTCGGGGGTGATGTTCAGCAGCACAGCGATATCCGCTTTGAAGTCATACATATTGTCTAACTGGAAGCTGCTTAACTCTATTACATATACACTATGTGGCGATTCGGCAACCTGCAGGGCGAGGCTGTTTCCCACGTTACCAGCCAGACCGACATCCAAGCCTGCTTTTTGCAAAATGTGGTGTGTTAGCATTGTTGTCGTAGTCTTCCCGTTGCTGCCGGTTATGCAAATCATGCGGGCATCGGTGAAGCGGCCGGCAAACTCAATCTCCGAGATTATGTGCGTCCCCTGCGCTACCAGTTTCTGCACGATTGGCGCCGAATTGGGGATGCCGGGGCTTTTCACCACTTCGCCGGCAGAAAGGATGCGCTCTTCAGTGTGCCTCCCCTCTTCCCATTCGATGCCGTGTGCGTCGAGCATTGCTTTGTATTTGGGTTTGATTAGGCCGCTATCCGACACGAATACCTCAAAGCCGTTGGCTTTTGCAAGAATGGCTGCACCCGTGCCGCTTTCACCTGCGCCTAATACTACAATCTTACTCATATATCTATTTCATGAAAATTTCGTCAATTCTGATGCAAATCTATATATAAATCACGATTTATAGCCGGT
>CAYZTO010000048.1:0-17075 GCA_964481365.1 uncultured Parabacteroides sp.
TTCAACACCATAAAGAACATTGTCGTTTTGTCGGGAGTATTGTTTTTTGCGTTGCAGGCATGTTTGCCGACCTCACCTCAAGGGAAAGTTTCCGAGGTAACGGTTGATGTCACGCCACAATTCCCTCATACTATCTCCGACTTGCCGAGTCGAAATGACTCTTTGATATTTTTGCCACAAGCCAGCATCGATACAATCTTTTCACCCCACAAATCAATCACCAAAAACTTCAGCACAAGAGAAATCAACCATATCGCTGTGCAAGACCCCTTGCGTTTTGCTGAAAGCAATACAGAAATCATAGACCTGACACTCATTCAGCCCGGAGATTATTCTTTTCCCCTCCCCGGAGGTAAAGTCATTTCACCATACGGAGGCAAACGGCGTTACCATTCAGGAACCGACATAAAAACAAAAGCAAACGACACTATCGTCGCGGCTTTCGATGGGATAGTAAGAATGGCTAAGCCTTACGCTGCTTACGGGAACGTTGTAGTAATCCGGCATTTCAACGGATTGGAGACCGTTTACAGCCATAATTCCAGGAATCTGGTGAAACCGGGAGATTACGTGAAAGCCGGAACACCGATAGCCTTGACCGGACGCACCGGTCGTGCTACGACGGAACACTTGCATTTTGAAATACGGTTTGACGGGATTCATTTCAACCCGAACTACGTGATTCATTTCAAAACGGGAGAATTACAACACAGTTATTTAATCTGCAAACGGCATAAAGACGGTAGCATAAGCGTCAGTCCGGTAAGAAAGCAAGACGCACTCTTGGTGGAAGACGTAAACGTACCGAAACAATAAAACAACCCTTTGCCCAACCATCGCCAAAGACGGGACAAAGGGTTTTTAATGATTATACGAATCAACTTATTTGCGGAACGGAGCTTTGACTATTTGTGCCTTAAGATTCCTGTTGCGCACTTTAATACAGATTTCAGTACCGGGTTTTGAATATGCTGTCTTCACATAACCTAAACCAATACCTTTTTTCAAAACGGGAGACATTGTTCCGGACGTGACATTCCCTATTTCATTTCCTTCGGCATCAACTATAAGGTAACCATGACGTGGAATACCTTTATCTACCATTTCAAAAGCACATAGTTTGCGGGAAACACCTTCTTTCTTTTGACGCTCAAGTTCGGCACGGTTTGTAAAATCCTTCCCATCGACAAACTTGGTTATCCAACCCAAACCGGCTTCGATTGGCGAAGTCGTGTCGTCCAGATCGTTACCATACAGGCAGTAACCCATCTCAAGACGAAGCGTATCCCTCGCTCCTAAACCGATTGGCTTAATACCTTCCGGCTTCCCGGCTTCAAAAACTGCATCCCATATTTTCTTGGCATCTTGCGGATAAAAATAAAGTTCGAAGCCGCCGGCTCCTGTATAACCCGTGTTCGATATTATCACTTCCTTACAGCCTGCAAATTCACCCGTAACAAAAGCGTAGTAAGGTATTGCAGATAAATTTACCGGAGTAAGGCGTTGCAGGACATCAACAGCCTTCGGACCTTGAACCGCCAACTGCGCCATACGGTCAGAAGCATTTTCCAAGTCTGCGCCAAATTTGTTGTGGCTTACACACCAGTCCCAATCCTTGTCGATGTTACTTGCGTTCACAACCAAAAGATATTTTTCCGGTTCATAATGATAGACAACCAAATCGTCAACAATACCACCGGTTTCATTCGGGAAACACGTGTACTGAGCTTTTCCTATAGGGAGTCTCGACGCGTCGTTCGATGTTATGCTTTGTATCAACGCCAAAGCATGTGGTCCTTTAATCCAAAATTCTCCCATGTGGGAAACATCAAACACGCCTACGCTATTAACAACCGTGTTATGCTCATCTATTATTCCGGAATACTCAATAGGCATATTATATCCGGCAAACTCGTGCATTTTCGCCCCTAAAGCAATATGCACATCAGTAAAAGGAGTTGTTTTCATTAAAAATTACTTTACTATGTTCTTGGCAATATAAACTATCGTTTCCATTGCCTTTTCCAACGAAGGAACAGGCAAGTATTCATAACGTCCGTGGAAATTCAAGCCTCCGGCAAAGATGTTCGGGCAAGGCAAGCCCATGAAAGAGAGCCGCGCACCGTCAGTTCCGCCACGTATGGGCTTGATTAAGGGGACAACACCTGCGTCTTCCATAGATTTTTTTGCAAGATTGATGATTTCCATCCTGGGTTCCACTATTTCACGCATATTATAGTACTGGTCGCGGATGTCGAGCGTTGTGCTGCCCGGATGAATTGCGTTCATCGTTGCGGCGAGCGTTGCCAGGAGGTCTTTCTTCCGTTCGAACAATTTGCGGTCATGATCCCGGATGATATATGAGAGCGTGGCACTTTCGACCGTCCCACTCATGGACGTAAGATGGAAGAAACCTTCGTAGCCGTCGGTATGTTCGGGGCGTTGTTCCGCCGGAAGCCATTGGGAAAACTTGGCAGCAAGTTCGGCAGCATTAACCATTTTGTTTTTCGCATACCCGGGATGTACGTTCAAGCCCCTGAAATGTATTTTGGCTGCGGCGGCATTAAAGTTCTCGAACTCAAGTTCGCCGACAGCTCCCCCGTCTATGGTATAGGCAAAATCACACGCGAATTTGCCTACATCGAAGTGGTCAGCACCCTCGCCTATTTCTTCGTCGGGTGTAAAAGCTACGCGGATTGTCCCGTGCTTTATGTCTTTGTGTGCCTGCAAATATTCCACCGCTGCAAGGATTGATGCGATGCCCGCTTTATCGTCGGCACCGAGCAACGTTTTCCCATCGGTTACAATTATCTCTTGACCAACATAATCCGAAAGCTCCGGGAATTGAGCGGGAGAAAGGACAACGCCATCCTCTTCGTTCAAGACAATATCGCCACCTTTGTAAAGCAAAACCCGGGGGCGCACACCTTCTCCTGACATATCCGGACTGGTATCCAAATGTGCTATGAACCCTACAACTGGATATTTAGCCTCAACATTCGCGGGGAGCGTTGCCATGAGGTAGGAATTGGCATCGAGCGATATGTCTTCCATTCCCAAGGCTTCCATTTCCCTTGCCAACATTTCGGCGAATGCTCTTTGACCCTGAGTACTGGGAGTAACGCCGGTGTTTTCGGCAGACTGCGTGTTGTACTGCACATATTTCAAGAATCGTTCTACGACTGTCATTTTTTCAACATTTATATTTTAAATCGGCGATAAAGGTAGGTATTGGGAGATAATGTTCCAAACAAAAACCCTTCCTGCCTTTTGCGGCAGCAGAAAACCGCCTGTTCTTACATTATTATTATTATAACCAAGGCTCCATGAATGCGTCCATCTCTGCGGAATGTTCCTCGAGGCTTTGCAACAATTTGAATTGCGCTTTCGTGCGGACGAGGTTGTGTTCCGCATAATGTATTTTATAATATGTATCTCCGTTCAGGTAATCCGTAAGGAAGCGGACGGTTTGCATATATGTCAGCAGCCTCCCACCGTATGGGAGAAGCCTGATTTCTTCTTTGTCAAGGAACGACTTCGCCGTTTCCATGTACCCGCGCGTGTAGGATTCGAAAATCGGGATGTTCACCCCTATCCGGCTTAAATTTTTGTCGTCCTCCGCCCCGGTGTTGCCTGCCGTGCGTATGAAATCGCCGATATCAGAAAGTACAAAGCCTGGCATGACTGTATCAAGGTCGATGACACACAAGACTTTCCCTCCTTCGGCATCGAACAATATGTTGTTCACTTTGGTGTCGCAATGATTGGTGCGCTTTTTGAGTTTCCCTTCGCGGTACAGCCTTTCTTGGATGCACATTGAGTCTGCGCGTTGCAAGATTTCTTCTGTCAAACCCTCTACTTCCTTCGCACGCCCGGCGCGGTCGTTGTCCAACGCTTCGCGGAACTGTTGCAGACGGAATACCATGTTGTGGAAATTCGGGATAGTCTCGCCCAAAGCGTTTTCCGGCAAATCGGAAAGCATGGATTGGAAATCCCCGAATGCTTTCCCCGCTTCGTAAGACAGTTCAGGCGTAACCTCTTCGTAGCTCACGCTCCGTGGGATATACAAGCTGACGCGCCAATAGTTTTCGCCATCAAAATAGTACGGCAGCCCGTTTTTTGTCCGGAAAAAGGTGAGGACTTTCCTGTCAATGTCCGCCTCGCCGCGTTCTTCAAGTTTTTTGCGTATGTGTTCCGTCACCTTGAAGATATTGCCTTGCAACATATCCACATTTGTGAAAACCGCATGGTTTATGCGCTGCAAAACGTACCGTGTTTCCCCGCCTTCGTTGGTGACGCGCAACGTGTCGTTTATATGCCCGTTCCCGAATGGTTCCGCGTCTTTCACCTTTTCCGGCAGGTCGAAATTCCCGAGAATTTCCAATAATTCTTCTTTAGTTTTCATCGTCTCTTTGTTTTTACTTTATTATGGTATTAAACATACTAATGCAACTTTGTTTTTGCCTTAAAAAAGTTTTGGCAACAGAAAACAGGTTTGTTTTTGCCTGAAAAACTTTTTGGCAACCGATTTCAATTCTGTTTTGCCTTAAAAATTATTTTTTCTGCTAAAATCAATTTTGTTTTGCCTTGAAAAAACTTTTGAAAGCGGAAAACGAGTTTGTTTTTGCTTGAAAAAACTTTTGGCAACAGAAAACAGGTTTGCTTCCGCCTGAAAAACTTTTTGGCAGGCAAACACTCATTCGTCTTCTTCTAATTCGCCTATTTCCGGCAGGAGCTTGCGTGCTTCGATGGAATTTAAAGTATCGACATCCTTCAACCGCCGCTGTATCGCCCGCGTACGCACGCCGAGGACTTCCTCAATCTGGTTGTTGGCTGTCTGGAGGTTCTTTTGGGCTTTTTCGAGCATGCCTCCCATTTTCTCGAACTCTTTTTTGACCGCGCCGAGGATGTTCCACACTTCTCCGGAATGTTTTTGGATTGCAAGCGTCCTGAATCCTATTTGCAAACTGTTCAAAATGGCTGCAAGCGTTGTGGGTCCGGTTACCACGACTTTGTAATTGCGTTGCAAATCTTCGAGAAGCGACGCGCGACGCACGACTTCGGCGTACATTCCCTCGAAAGGCAAAAACATAATTCCGAAATCGGTAGTCAAAGGCGGCGAGAGGTATTTTGTAGATATATCTTTCGCCATCTTCCTGATTGTCGCTTCTAATTGCTTTCCGGCAACGTCAATCGCTTGTGTGTCCGCCTTGTCATAAGCATCGAGAAGCTGTTCGTAAATGTCTTTCGGGAATTTTGCATCAATGGGAAGGTAAACACAATCGAGATTATCATCTTTTCCGGGTAATTTAACGGCAAACTCAACCACCGAGTCCGAACCTTTACGTGTGTGAACGTTCGCCTCGTATTGTTCGGGCGCAAGAATCTGTTCGAGAAGCATACTCAACTGGATTTCACCTATGTTGCCACGTGTTTTTACATTACTCAACACGCGCTTCAGCCCTCCGACGTCTTGTGCAAGGTTCTGCATTTCGCCCAAACCCTTTTGAACGTTTGCGAGTTGCTCCGTCACAATGCGGAACGATTGATTGATACGTTCGTTTAATGTTTTCTGAAGTTTTTCCTCTACCGTAAGACGTATTTCATCCAAACGCTTTTCCGTATTGGCTATCAAAACCTGTTGCCTTGCGTCCAACTCATTGAATTTCTCCTTCTGCAACTGATTGAAAGAGGAAATCGCTTTCTCGAAAGCCTGTCGGAACTCTCCCAATGAGCGCGACAACTCGTCTCGGTTATCTTTTGCGATTGCGCGACTCTCCTCCCGGTTGATTTTGAAATCTTCGCGGAAACTTTTTTCAATTCTCTCGAGTGAATTCATCATCTGCCTGAACCACTCGCTGTCCTCAGATTGTTTCTTCCCTCCCAACTTTTTCAGCAAAACAAGCTGGAATGAGATAACAATAACAAAACCAATAATATAAACCAAATCCATATGACTTTTGTTTCTTTGTTTCAAAGATAAATAAAGCGTTTTGTTTTTATATAACTAAAAGACGTTAAAGACAGAAACTTTTCAATGGTACACTTGTTTATTTCACATAAAGCATAGTATATTTGCACAGTGCTTTACAAAACTTTCATTAAAACGAAAAGGCATGAGTACAGTTACATTTAAAGGCATTGAATGCCACACAAATGGTGTATTGCCTAAAATCGGAGCTAAAGCTCCCGAATTCAAAGGGGTAAAAAGCGATTTATCCGAATTGTCACTGAAAGACTTGAAAGGGAAACGTATCGTACTGAATATTTTCCCGAGTCTGGACACAGCGGTGTGTGCCACGTCAGTTAGGAAGTTCAACCAAGCTGCGGCATCACTCCAAAATTGCGAGGTATTGGCAATATCAAAAGATTTGCCGTTCGCGCAAGGGCGGTTCTGCACAATTGAAGGAATAGAAAGGGTCACCGCACTGTCGATGTTCCGTTCTTGTTTTGAAGACAACTACGGAGTACTTTTGACGGACGGACCACTGAAGGGATTGTTCACACGTTGCGTGGTTGTTATCGACGAAGACGGGAATGTCATCCACACGGAATTAGTTCCCGAGATAACAAATGAACCGGATTACGAAACGACTTTAAATGCATTACGTAAGTAAAAAAGTATTTGTTTTTCATTGGTTAAAGTTAAGGGTTAGTGTAGAGGGCTATTGGATGTGAATCCGGTAGCTTTCGCTTATTATAAACCTACCAAAGGAAACAGCAACAAATTAAAACTTGCGTAGCCGTTTTATCTGGTTTCATTCAGCCTTAATCCGGTTGTTTGCAAGAAAAACGACTTGTAGAGGAAGTTCTAACTGTCGGAATTTCAGCAAGAAAAACAATATTGAAGCAATAAAGTCACAATTCTTATTTTAGGTCAAGAGTAAAGTGTCAGTCCTTTATTAGTTTTGCCCCAGAAAAATGAATTGGTAATATTTTCTGCAAAGAATTGACCCGATTATACTTATTGGAAACCATATCCTGAATGGTAGATTATAAATTAAAACCGTTTCAAACCACAATGATATGAGTAACAAGCAAGGTTTATCTTACGATGACATTTATAGGAAACTTTCTGATTCGCTGAACGGGATTCAGCAAATATCGGAAGAGTTGTGCGATGCCATCTTTGAAAGATGTTCCGTGCTGTATTTCGATAAGGGAGACTATTTATCTGTTGAAGAAAAAGAATGCAATACGCTCTTCTTCATAATAAAAGGGTTCTGTTCTTGCTTTTACCATAAAGATGGAAAAGAATGTGTATTGGATTTCATAAGTCCGAGTTCTTTTTGCACATCTTTCTATGGATTTTTCGGAAATGAAAAGTCTTTGTTCAACATAAGAGCGACTGAAAACACTACCGCGGTAGCATTGTCAAAAGAAAATTTCAATGATTTGAAACGGCAGAACAGTGAGTTCGTCACTTTTTTCAATCGCATTTTGGAGATACAAACAGCTAAATTGGAAGACAGGCTGTTCCGAATGATTAGCAATCGGGCTGAAGAACGTGTGAAGCATTACATGAAGACGCGAGAGATACAATATCTCCTCAAACACGTCCATCAATATAGCGTTGCTTCATATCTGAACATGACACCCGAAACTTTTGCTAAAATATTCGGGCGGTTGAATAAAGATGACGCATAAAAAAAGACTAACCCTACATTGTTATATATGTCTATAAATGTAAACGGGCGGTTTTCTTATTAGAAACCGTCCGTTTCTGTTTTTTATTTGAGTTCCTCTTTGTTTTAAACTTCAAATGAGGAACTCAAATCTTTTACTATTCAACCATTAATCATTAAAATACTTTCAAAGGCTTACAATCATCCTAAGAATCCTAACAATACACCAGCAGCTACGGCTGAACCTATCACACCTGCAACATTCGGACCCATAGCGTGCATCAACAAATAATTCGTCGGATCATATTCCAAACCTACAACCTGAGAAATACGCGCTGAATCCGGCACAGCAGATACACCGGCATTGCCAATAAGCGGATTAATCTTGTTACCTTCCTTCAAGAATATATTGAAAATCTTAACGAACAATACTCCTGCACATGTTGCTATCACAAATGACAATGCTCCCAATCCGAAAATTTTGATGGAATTTATCGTAAGGAACTGTGTCGCCTGCGTAGATGCACCGACAGTAATACCTAGCAACATAGTAATTACATCAATCAGCGGACCACGTGCTGTTTCAGCCAAACGGCGTGTCACTCCACTTTCCTTACATAAGTTCCCAAAGAACAACATACCCAACAAAGGCAAACCTGACGGAACTAAAAATGCAGTCAATAACAAACCTGCTATCGGAAAAATAATTTTTTCCGTATGTGAAACGACTCGCGGTGCTTTCATGCGAATCAAACGTTCCTTTTTAGTTGTGAGCAAACGCATAAACGGAGGTTGGATAATCGGAACCAAAGCCATATATGAATAAGCAGACACCGCTATGGCACCCATCAAATTTGGAGCTAATTTAGAAGACAAGAAAATAGCAGTCGGACCATCTGCCCCACCGATAATACCAATAGCACCGGCTTGGCTCGGGTCGAATCCCATTTGCAAAGCGATAATATATGCTCCGAAAATACCGAACTGTGCTGCAGCACCAATTAATAATAGCTTCGGATTTGATATCAACGCTGAAAAGTCAGTCATTGCCCCTATTCCCAAAAATATCAACGGAGGATACCATCCTTGCTTCACACCTTGATACAAGATGTTAAACACAGAACCCTCTTCATAAATACCTAATTGTAAACCGGCATCCTTAAAAGGTATATTACCAATCAATATACCGAAACCAATCGGTATAAGAAGCATTGGCTCAAACTCATACTTAATAGCCAAGAAAATAAATGCCAGACCCACCAACAACATCACAAAATGTCCTGGGGTTGCATTAGCAAATCCGGTATAAGACAGAAACACCTGAATGTTTTCCGCCAAGAACTGGGCGAAACTATCATGTGCTACTGACGCTTGTAATAATACAGATGACAGCATACTATTAACCTATTACGACGAGGTCAGCACCTTCCAGCACAGAATCGCCTTTGTTTACCTTAATTTCTATAATCTTACCATCCCTGTCCGCATTAATTGTATTTTCCATCTTCATGGCTTCCAATACCAATATCTTTTGGCCTCTCTTTACTACATCGCCAACTTTACAATCAACACTCAAAATAACACCAGGCAGTGGAGATTTGACAGCTCCTGCAACACTCGGAGTTACAGGTCGGGACACTACAGGTTCTCCTGATGCTGTTTTCGGAGCCTGAACCGGACGCTTCAATGTTATAATTTGTTTCTTAGCAGGTTTCTCCAACTTCACATGATATGGAGTCCCGTTCACTTCCACATCCGCTATATCGTCTACAATCGAATTAATATGGACTTTATATACATTGCCATTAATGGTATATTTAAAACTTTTCATTCTTCACTTTATTTTAATGGATAATTACTTTCTAAGAACTGGAGTTTCACGCAGACCATAAATCTTGGAACTCCATGGTGAATATCTGCGCTGTACTTTACGAATCGTCAATACGGTATTCTCAATGTCATGATTGTCATCACCAAGCTCATACAACGCCATTGAAATTGCAGCAAGAACCTCTCCTGATGCCTGACCAGAATTTGCCGTAACTATTCCTCCCCTATCTGCAACAGCTTTCTCTGCCCTACGCTGACTAGCACGAATAGAAGCGTTGCCTATTTGCTTGAACAAAACATATAAAACTATCAACCCACAAAATACTACCGCCATTGCTGTAATTGTCATGCCAATACCCCATGAATCATTTGTCTGGAAGTTTTCAACTTTTTCATTGGTATTCTGCGTGATATTGTTAGCATTTGGAGTTACACGGGCAAAGTTTACCCATTCACCCGTTCCATCCGAACTACGCCCGTAACTGACATCAGCCCTTTGACCGACCGGAATAGTGACTTCATCTATCAACGTTTTGCCATCTGAATCGAAAAGAGCAACATAGTTCTCTTTTTCTGGGTCAAAAGTAAAACTTACATGGAACGTTCCACGCTGCTCCTCACTGTCAGCCCAGAACAAAGCATGTTGGTAAGGCGCAATCTTTGTATGTACATCTCCTTTAGGAATGGGATATTTCTTTGGATTATTTTTATCATCAGTCAAGAAACATCCACCTAAATCGACAGTTCCGGCAGAATTATTATATAATTCAAACCAAGGATGGCGATGCCCATAATCATCCATAAAGTTCTCTTCATTGATGACAAGCACTTCATTTATCCTGACAGAAGTCGTCAGCTGCGCCTTGACACCAAACGAAAACAGAACCATCAGCAATAATAAGACATCAAATCTTTTATTTATTACCATAAGCTTTCTTTTATTAGAATTACAACGGCAGATTGTCATGCTTTTTCGCCGGATTACTCAACTTCTTCGTCTGCAACTGTTGTAATGCTCGTATGATGCGGAAACGAGTATTACGGGGTTCTATTACATCATCAATATATCCATACTGAGCCGCATTGTACGGATTGGCAAAGGCTTGCTTATATTCTTCCTCACGAGCCGCCGCGCAAGCTTTCGGATCTTCAGCAGCAGCAACTTCCTTTGCAAAAATAATTTCCACGGCTCCACTCGGTCCCATCACGGCGATTTCAGCGGTAGGCCACGCATAGTTCATGTCACCGCGTAAATGTTTGGAACTCATTACACAATAAGCTCCTCCATAGGACTTACGCAACGTCACTGTCACTTTTGGCACAGTTGCCTCACCATAAGCAAACAGTAATTTTGCACCATGCAAGATGACGCCATTGTATTCCTGTCCTGTTCCCGGAAGGAAACCGGGCACATCTACCAATGTCACTAATGGAATGTTAAATGCATCACAGAAACGAACAAACCTAGCAGCTTTGCGGGAGGCATTGCAGTCCAAACAACCTGCCATAACTTTTGGCTGATTTGCCACAATACCTACAGACTGCCCATTGAAACGGGCAAAACCTACTATAATATTCTTCGCATAATCAGCATGTACCTCAAGAAATTCATTATTATCCACAATAGTACCAACTACATCGTACATGTCATACGCCTTATTCGGATTGTCTGGGATAATCTCATTCAACTCATCATCTAAACGATCTATTGGGTCATGACATTCCAACATAGGAGTTTCCTCCAAATTATTCTGCGGCAAATAACTCAGTAATTGACGGATAAGCTTCAAACCCTCTTCTTCATTATCCACAGCAAAATGAGCCACTCCTGATTTTGTCGAATGTACACTTGCACCACCAAGCTGCTCTTGTGTTACATCCTCACCTGTAACAGTCTTTACAACCTTAGGACCTGTAAGGAACATATAGCTTGTGCCACGAGTCATTATATTAAAATCAGTCAATGCTGGAGAATATACAGCTCCTCCTGCACACGGACCGAAGATTCCGGAAATTTGTGGAATCACACCAGAAGCTAAAATGTTACGTTGGAAGATTTCTGCATAACCAGCCAAAGCATTCACACCTTCTTGAATCCTAGCCCCACCTGAATCGTTCAATCCAATTACCGGTGCTCCCATCTTCATGGCCATGTCCATAATCTTACAAATTTTCGAAGCTAACATTTCAGATAATGCCCCACCAAACACCGTAAAATCCTGTGCATAAATATAAACTAAGCGACCTTCTATAGTTCCGTATCCCGTCACAATACCATCACCAAGAAACTTCGTTTTCTCTATTCCGAAGTTAGAGCAACGATGCTTTACAAACATATCTATCTCCTCGAAGCTGCCTTCATCCAGCAACATAGCAATACGTTCGCGTGCCGTATATTTGCCTTTTTTGTGCTGAGATTCTATCCTTTTTTCTCCTCCGCCCAGACGTGCCTGCTCTCGCAATGCGATAAGCTCTTTCACTTTTTCAAACTGACTACTCATTTATATTCTGATTTACTATTAGAAATGACTGTTTAAATAAACGATTGAGAACAGACATCTGTCCATTCCCAATCGCTACACTTTTTATTTCCCTGGCATACAAAGTTCTGTCAGCACGCTGCAAGTGGATTTCGGATGCATAAATGCGATATCGAGTCCCTCTGCACCACGTCTCGGTGCCTTATCTATGAGACGGACTCCCTTTGACTCTGCCTCATCCAGACATGCCTGTACATCAGGTGTCGCAAATGCGATGTGGTGAATACCTTCGCCACGTTTCTCAATGAACTTTGCAATCGTGCTATCTTCGCTTGTAGGTTCCAACAGTTCCAACTTAGTTTGGCCTATCTTGAAGAAAGCTGTTTTTACTTTCTGGTCTGCTACTTCTTCGATACTATAGCACTTTAATCCCAGTACACCTTCGTAATACGGCAAGCAGGCTTCTATGCTTTTAACCGCAATACCCAAATGCTCAATATGTGTTAGTTCCATTTTAATTATGATTTTATTAGATTACCTCAATAATTGGTTCTTCACGGGCAAAGTTACATTTCTTTTCCTGAACAAAAAGAAAAATAGCATACATTCACAAACACTTTTTAGAAAAAAAAACAGCCCTCCTGCTAGCACCTAGTTATCTTCCACATTCTGCCGTGAGATTATATGCATATTCCTATGATTTTTCATCTCCGGAAGAATATTTCATTCAGAAATCAACAATGAGACGGGCATTAAACTGCCGTCCGGTAAGGTAATTGGGCACGGCAAACTGTGCATTGTCTGCTCGTGTAATCCAATAGTAAGAGTTCGTATTCTTTATATCGAAAAGATTGAATATATCCAACCCTATCCAAATATTTTTCAGATAACGGAAGAAACTACGGTCCATGATTGCATCTTGCCCGCCTGCCAACTGATATGAAAAACCTAAATCTACACGCTTATATGCCGGTGTGCGGAAGTAACCGGCTTCATATCCTTGGTTAGGAATAGTTACAGGTATTCCACCAGACACCACTCCGCGAAGATTCAGCCTCAACCGTTTATAACCCGGGAAATAATCTTGGAAAAATAAGCTGACATTGTATCCGGGACTGTTTGGCAAGGGTGCTTTCGTAGTTTCGCGGATAGTTTGTTGGGATTTTAAAAGTGAAAGACTTATCCACGAATCCGTTCCGGGAACAAATTCACCGAAAAACTTCAGGTCTATACCTGCAACGTAACCTGTAGCACAGTTCTCGCCGTAATATCGAATCTTCACATTGTCTATGGTATAAGGTACAAGGTCATCCAGCTTCTTATAATATAGTTCCGCAGTCAGCTTGAAGTTCCGGTTCATTAATTTAAAGGTATAATCACCACCAAGGATGAAATGGATAGAGCGTTGCGACTTCAGCTCATCGTTCAGCGTCACCACATCGTTCCCGTTAGCATCTTGGGTGGTCATGCGCAGTTCCTTATAAAAAGGCGACTGGTAATAAATACCTGTGGCGAAACGCATAGTAAGATTCTGGTCAAAGTTCGGGATAAATCCCAGCGATACACGTGGACTAAAGATAAATTCTTTGTTGAACGACCAATAGCTACCTCTTACGCCACCCACGAGCGTAAACAACCCTTGTTTTGAGCGGAACTTGAATGCATCCTGCAGATAAAACGAGAAGCGGGTGCTTTCAAGCTCATTGTCAGAATAGAGGTTAGAGATTAAGTTTACTTCAGTACCGGTCTGTGGAAGCGAGTATCCTGCGGAATCACGCTTCTCCCATTCGCTGATGTGGTCGTTAATACGCTCGAACTGGATTTGCGCACCCCAGCTTACCTTATTATTGATAAAATCAGCAGTGCCGGAAGTCCCGACATTCACTATACTGGAATGTAAACGGTTGCGGGCATGTTCCATATAACGTCCCACGGACATGGCAGATATTCCGGCATCCGAGAGACTTGAACTTTCGGTTCCGTCACTAAGCCAATATTCCCCGGCAATGTCATAACGCTCGTCTTCCTGGCTGTCGAATGCCGATGCCTGCAGCCCAAGATTCACTTTAGCATTCAACTTATAGTCAAGAGAGACGGCGCCGAAAAGAGTCTGGAACTTATCACGTTCGTTGCTATTAGGAAACCACACCGTGAAGTTGGTAATTTCACTTGTGGTACCAAAAGAAGTCTCACGGCTGTGGGGTACATAGTGGTATTTGTTAGTAGCGACGTTCCCGAGCACGCTCAATTCCAGTTTGTCGTTCATTCTGTAAGTCCAGTAGGTCTGGAAATCCATGAATCGGGGGTCATATTCGGCATCGGTGTCCATCGTACCGAGCAGTGAACGTCCGCTTTTGTAGCGGAAGCCCGTAACTTGGGTGAATTTGCCCATTGCGCTGCCCACATACGCCGAACCTCCGAGCAGGCTGATTGATGCCGAGCCTTCCAGCTCCTTCGGTTGCTTGTAGGTAATATCTAAGACGGAGCTCATCTTGTCTCCATAGCGTGCTTCGAATCCTCCGGCAGAAAAGCTGACCGATTCGGTGAGGTCGGGGTTCACAAAGCTCAGCCCCTCCTGTTGCCCGGAACGTATCAAGAGAGGTCGGAACACCTCGATGCCGTTCACATAGACCATGTTTTCATCAAAGCTCCCGCCGCGCACTGAATACTGCGAGCTCAGCTCGTTGTTGGACGACACACCTGCAAACGTGACCACAAGGCTCTCGATGCTCCCGCCGGAAGGGTCAGGCAAGAGCTTTATCTGGTCTGCCTGGATGTTCTCCATTGTCGTGGTCTGGCGGCGGATGGCGGTCACCGCCACCTCACCAAGTTCGAGAGACATATAATTCATCTGCACATTCAGCCGCATATCCGAATGAAGTGAAGGAATGATGCGCTCCGCCTTATTGAAACCTATACATGAATAAATAAGGGCGACGGAATCGCCCGGAGTAGTGATGATAGTGTAAAAACCCTTCTCGTTGGTCATCGTACCATTCAAAGTTCCCTTAATATGGATATTGACCAGCTCCAGCGGACTTCCGTCAGCATCACGGACATAGCCCGTGACCTTCACTGTCTTCTGGGCGAACACTTGGGAAAGCGCGATGAATAGCGCGAAAGCTGTGATGATGTATTTCGTCATTCTCCTGTCTTCCTACTTAAATACCGGCACGTTACCTTACTACTAACGGGGAAAACGGGATAAGCGTATATCCCCCTTCCGATTTTTTCTGCGTACCTTTGCCGGTATCATAAAATCAGCCACAAAAGTAAGAAAAAGATGAAAGATTTTGAATCATTGATTATGAACCGTCGGAGCACGCGCAAGTTCTCCGGCAAGCCCTTGGAAGCCGTAGAGGTGGAAAAAATCATGAAAGCCGGGCTTCTGGCACCATCGTCGAAGCGCAAGAACCCCTGGCAGTTCGTCGTGGTAGAAGACAAAGAGATGCTGAAGAACCTTTCCATGTGCAAGCCGCAAGGAGCGGCGTTCCTCGAAGGTTGTTCGATGGCTGTCGCAGTTCTGGGGAACGTCATGGAGAGCGACGCTTGGGTAGAGGACGCATCAATCGCCGCCATCTTCATGCAACTCCAGGCTGAAGACCTTGGTCTGGGGAGCTGCTGGTGCCAGATTAGGGGCAGGGAACATGACGAGGACACCGGCGCGGCAGATTATGTCCGCTCGCTGCTTGGTATCCCCTACCAGTTGGAGGTACTTTGCATCCTTGGGTTCGGAAATAAGGAGCGCACCTCCAAACCAAGGGATGAGTCGTCCCTGCAGTGGGAGAAAATACACCTCGGTGAATACCGTATGCCTGCGGAGGGGGCTGGGAAATGATTGTAACGCTCCTCGGCTCGGGCAACTTGGCGACGCAGCTATCAACCGCGATGCTTGCCGGAGGCAACTACAAATTCCGGCAAGTGTACAGCCCCACCGGAACCCACGCCGAAGCCCTGGCAATGCTGCTCGGATGCGATGCCGTTACTGACCCAGCCGCCGTGCTTCCGGGTTCAGACCTTTACATATTTGCCCTGAAAGATTCAGCCGTGGAAACCGTCGCGGCGCAAGTTCCGGAGAACAGCGGCATCTGGGTCCATACCTCGGGTTCTCTTCCGATGGATATTTTCAGCCCTTATACACAGAGGTTCGGTGTTCTGTACCCGCTGCAGACTTTCAGCAAGGAGCGGAAGGCGGACTTCTCCCGCATACCATTCTTCATAGAGGCTTCTTCTGAAGAAAGCATGGACGCAATAGCCGCCATAGCCAAAGGATTGTCCTCCGACGTGCGCCGTATGTCTTCCGAAGACAGGAGACACCTCCACCTCGCCGCAGTTTTTGCCTGCAACTTCGTGAACCACTGCTACCGCCTCGCCGGGGACATCCTCGCGGGCATAGGGCAACCCTTCAGCGTGCTCCTTCCTCTCATCGAAGAGACTGCCGCGAAGGTACACAAACTTTCTCCTGCCGAAGCACAGACCGGACCGGCGGTGCGCTACGACAGCAATATCATCCAAAAACACCTGCAGATGCTCCAAGACCCCGCGATGAATGAAATATACCTCGCCCTGAGCCGGAGCATCCACAGCAAATCCGTAAAGCCATGAGTTCGATAGATTATGACCTCCGCAAGATAAAAGCATTCGTCTTCGACGTGGACGGCGTGCTCTCCCGTACCGTGGTAAGCCTCCATCCAAACGGCGACCCGATGCGAACTGTAAACATAAAGGACGGATACGCGATGCAGCTCGCCGTCAGGCTCGGATACCATGTGGCAATCATCACCGGAGGCTACACCGAATCCGTCAGGCTCCGCTACGAGAGGCTCGGTATACATTATATATATATGCGAAGCTCGGTGAAGCTCCGCGATTACCACGATTTCCTTGCAAAGACGGGATTGCAGCCGGAGCAGGTTGCCTACGCGGGCGACGACATCCCCGACTACGAGGTGATGCTCGAAGCAGGGCTTCCCATAGCCCCTGCAGATGCCGCGCCGGAAATAAAAGCTGTCGCCCGGTACATATCGCACTGCAACGGTGGCGACGGCATAGCACGCGACATCATAGGGCAGACGCTCCGCGCGCAAGGCAGATGGATGAAGGACGAAGCATTCGGCTGGTGAACGTCCGGAAGGTGCGC
>CAYZTO010000049.1:0-101 GCA_964481365.1 uncultured Parabacteroides sp.
CCATAGTTCCATTATCAATAAAAATAATTCAAGGTCAAGGTTGGATATTTTCATTTAATCCCGTTATACTATCATTTCAGCGTTGGATAAAAATATTTAGA
>CAYZTO010000049.1:201-10054 GCA_964481365.1 uncultured Parabacteroides sp.
GTTGTCGGATATGCCGTCAGCGTTGGATAAAAATATTTAGAGTTGTCGGATATGCCGTCAGCGTTGGATAAAAATATTTAGAGTTGTCGGATATGCTGTCAGCGTTGGATAAAAATATTTGGTGTTGTCGGATGTGCCGTCAGCGTTGGATAAAAATATTTAGAGTTGTCGGATGTGCCGTCAGTGTTGGATAAAAATATTTAGAGTTGTCGGATATGCCGTCAGCATTGGATAGAAATATTTAGAGATGTCGGATATGTATGCCGGCTTTCAATAAAAATATTTAGCCTAAAAATGGATGTAGGATGAGGTTGCATTGTCCTATTTGCCCTTTCCCACATGAAAAACAAGTTTTGCCTGGCCGGATGCAAGCCCGGTGTGGGGTGGATATGAAAATGGGGAGAAACTTTTAGGTTCTCCCCATTGGTGGAGCGGAAGACGGGACTCAAACCCGCGACCCTCAGCTTGGAAGGCTAATGCTCTATCGACTGAGCTACTTCCGCAAAATGATGTGGGCAGTGATGGATTCGAACCACCGAAGGCGAACGCCAGCTGAGTTACAGTCAGCCCCATTTGGCCACTCTGGTAACTGCCCCTTTTCTCCTTTCCTTAGAAGACGGTGCAAAGGTAGTACTAATTTTTTAACTTGCAAGAATAATCTGCCATTTTTATTGCAGTAATAGCAGCTTCATCTCCTTTATTTCCTAAGCGGCCGCCTGCCCTTTCTTCGGATTGTTGCATTGTATCAGTCGTCAATAGCCCGAAAATGAAAGGTATGTCGTACATTAAGTTCAATTCTGTGATGCCTTGCGTAACGCCTGAACATACGTAATCGAAATGCGGGGTATCTCCACGGACAACACAACCTAATACAATGACGGCATCCGGTTCTTTTGCCTCTGCTAATTTCCTTGCGCCGAAAGTCAGCTCGAAACTGCCCGGCACTCGTTTTATTATGATGTTTTCAGGCTTCACACCGTGGCGTTCTAAAGTGTTGCAAGCCCCTTCAAGCAATTTTTCGGTAATGTTGCGGTTCCATTCAGCCACGACTATTCCGATTGTCATCTCTGATGCGTCGGGCACACTGTTGAAATCGTATTCAGACAGATTCTGATAAGCTGTAGCCATGTCGGATATTCGTTATTGCGCCAATGCAGAAGCCCGGTAAATGTATTTGTCGATATACGATGCCTCTGTTGAATTGTAATATTTCTCTTTTATGGTGGTGTAAGCCTTTAAAGCTTTGTCATATTGCTCAAGTTTCTCGTAAGCTGAGCCTGCTTTCATTAAATATATGGGACTTATCAGCTCGTTGTCGGCTGCCTTGGCTGCTTTTTCAAAGAATGAAGCACCTTCTTTAATGTCTCCCATGTTTGTATAGCAACTTCCTATCAAGCCGGTTATTGCCGGAGCAACCATAGAGTCGTCCATCTTGAAAGATTCCAGTAATTTTTTTGCAGATTCATTGTCTCCTAACTTGTAATAGCATATTCCGGCGTAAGCTTTCGCAAGATTGCCCGACTTTGTCCCTCCATATTGTTCTATAATGGCGTTGAAGCCATCAAATCCCATTCCATCTCCGTTTAATGCAAGCGCAAACGAGTCGCGGTAGAAATACATTTCACCTTTAAACATGGCTGATTCAGCTTTCCTCTGTTGCGGGATTGCATATCCGTGGTGGTAAACCAAGATTGCCGCTACAATAACGGCTACTGCAATAATCGCGCCGATAATCTTCTTGGAATTTTGTTCAATGAATAGCTCCGATTTCGTAACCAGTTCTTCAACTTCTACAGTGTCCTTTTCGCGTCCCTTGCCTTTCGTAGTTGCCATAATTTGTTTATAGTTATTACTTTAATTGTTTCCTTTGCAGATATTCAGAGCGCAAAAGTAGTTTTTTTCGTTGAATAAACGATAGTTCCCTGTAGTTTTTTTAAATTTGTGCGGTTCAATATCGCCAAGCCATGATATTAAAGAAACTTTCCATACTTAATTATAAGAATATCACGCAAGCAGAGGCGGTATTTTCGCCTAAGATGAATTGTTTTTTCGGCAATAACGGGATGGGAAAGACCAATTTCCTTGATGCCATCTATTATCTCTCCTTTTGCAAGAGCCATAAAAATACCCCGGACTCACAAATCATACGGGAAGGGGAGGATATGTGTGTTTTGCAGGGGTGGTACGAGCTGCAATCCCAAGAAGAAGATATTTTTTGTGCCATCCGCCGTAACCAAAGGAAGCAATTCCGCAGGAACAAGAAAGAATACAGCCGTTTATCTGAACATATCGGACTTTTGCCGCTGGTTATGGTTTCCCCATCCGATGCGGAACTTATCCAAGGGGGGAGTGACGAGCGGCGACGTTTCCTCGACGTCATCATATCGCAGCAAGATGCCAATTACCTCCACTCTTTAATCCAGTACAACAAGGCTCTCATCCAGCGGAACACCCTTTTGAAAAGCCAGAACAGGGATTCGTCCCTTTACGATGTGTTGGAAATGCAGCTCGCCATGTACGGTGAGATGGTTTTTGCTACCCGGAGCCGCGTTGTTGAATCTTTTGTCCCTCTTTTTAATGACTACTACAAGGAAATATGCGGCTCTGCCGAGACTGTAAACCTCCATTATGTTTCGCAGCTTTCAGAGGGCGGTTTTTCAGAGAAACTCTTTAACAACAGAGAGAGGGATATCGTAATCGGGCACACTACCGTGGGGATTCATAAGGATGAATTGGAGATGACATTGGGCGGGCATCTGATTCGGCGGATAGGTTCGCAGGGTCAAAACAAGACTTATCTTATTGCATTGAAACTTGCGCAGTTCGCATTGCTGGCTACAAACGGTAAAACCACTCCTGTGCTGCTCCTCGACGATATTTTCGACAAATTGGACGCGGACCGCGTGGAGCAAATTGTCAAATTAGTTTGCAGGAATGTGTTCGGGCAGATTTTTATTACCGACACAAACCGTAAATACCTCGATGCAATCCTGGAAACTATGGACAACGATTACCGCCTCTTCAAAGTGGGGCATGGAAACATATTCCCAATCTGATTTTCGACGGACTACATGAAACGAAGGAATACCCAAAGCATAAAAGAAATACTCCGCGACTTTTTTGAGGACAACGAAGAACTTTATGAAAAGGTCTTGGCTATAAGGATACAGCGGGCATGGCGCGAGACGTTGGGTCCCACAATCAACCACTACACCCGCAACCTTTTTATACGCGATGATGTTTTGTATGTCCAGCTCACATCGTCTGTTTTGCGGAGCGAACTCATCATAAGCAAGGAAAAACTGATTAAATCGCTGAACGAGTACGCCGGGAGGACTGTGATACGCAATATTGTGTTCCGTTGATGCTCCCCAAGGCATGAAACAAGTATGTGCCGCACAGGTTCCCGCACCGGAATCTTGCGGCTCATCTTTTTTCCTTGTCCTTGCTGGGGAGGAAATTTTCTTTGTAAAAGTTTTTTGAAGAAAACGCGGCGCGAAACCCTGCGGGAAAGTTGTTCAATCGATGTCTGGCCTGTTTGAATCGATTAAACCCAGTTCCAAGAACCAGTCTTCAGCTCGCTTATGCCATTCGTTCACCGCGTGGCCGGTGTCGCGAAGCCCGTAACCATGCCCTCCGCTGCTGTATATGTGGAGCCATGCCGGAATCTTGGCTTCTTTCAGCGCGAAAAAGTAGAAAATGCTGCTGTTCACATAGTCCACGTCGTCTTCAGTTTGAATCATCATTGTGGGAGGAACATTTTCCGAAATTTTCACCTCTTCGGCAAGCCGGAAGCCTTCGCCGTCGATGTAGGCGGGATAAACCAAAAGGCAAAAGTCTGGGCGGCAGCTTTTTTCGTCCCATTCGTCAATCGGGTCGTATGCCCTTTCTGCGAAAGCGGTAGATGCCATGCACGAGAGGTGCCCTCCGGCAGAAAATCCCATCACTCCAATCTTGTCGGGCTGCAAGCCCCATTCTTCCGCATGGAAACGGACGCAGCTAAGTGCCCTCTGCACGTCTTGGAGGGGGGCAAGATGCTTGGGTTGTCCCTCGCGCCTCGGTACGCGGTACTTCAAAAGGACGGCAGTTATGCCAAGAGAGTTCAGCCACTCGCAAACTTCTGTCCCTTCCATGTTATACGAAAGGAAATTGTAGGCTCCGCCGGGGCAGACTACCATCGCCGTGCCCGACGACAGTTCTTCGGGGGCGAAGTACACGGAAATGGTGGGGGAACTGACATCGGTGATTGAAAGCACAGGTTCACCGCCTGTGGAACCCGAAACTTCGCTTTTTTCCGTCAGTTGGATTTTTTCTCCGGGTGCTCCGCCGGGGAAAAGCGTGATGGTTTCGTCTTGGGCATGGCTTTGGAATGCAAATGCCATCGACAACAAGATTGAATAGAAGAATAACTTTTTCATGACAATGAGATATTAAGAAAAGCGATGGAAAAAGGGGCAATCGCCTGCCGTGGAACTTGTATTCCGAAGCATTTGATTGTCCCTATCTGCAATTATGTTTAAACGATGTAGGTTTCCATGAATTTGGCAGCGGGAGACGGGATTAGCGTCACCTCTGCGGTGTCAGCCGGGATAAGAACGGTCTGGCCTTGGTGGATATTCAAGGAATTGCCTTTATTATCTTTGATTGTAGCCACACCTCCCATGCAGATATAAACAACAAAAGAGTCCAGACTGGAGAAATCGCGCGTCATTGTCGCGTCGATGTCCAATAAGTTCGTTGTAAAATATTTACACGATGCAAGTTCGACTGTTGCGTTAGTATGCGCCTTGTAATGGGTGCGGTAATCGGGGTAAACCGTATAATCGATGGCGTCTTTCGCGAGTTCAGTATGTAATTCGCGGGAATTGCCGTTTGCATCCTTGCGGTTATAATCGTAAATACGGTAAGTGATGTTGCTTGTTTGCTGAATTTCGGCTATGAAACAGCCTGCACCTATCGCATGCACCCTCCCGGCAGGTAAGAAGAAGACATCACCTCCTGAAACATCGTGGCGCTGCAGTACATCCATGAATGTGTTGTTCTTAACCCTCTCCACATATTCATCTGCATCGATTTGCTTGGAGAAACCTGAATACAAAGCAGCTCCCGGAGCGGATTTAATCACGTACCACATTTCTGTTTTGCCGAAAGAATTGTGTCGTGCCTTGGCAAGTTCGTCGTTAGGATGTACTTGAATCGAAAGGTTGTCGCGGGCATCGATGAATTTGATTAAAAGGGGGAACCTTGTGCCGAAACGTTCCATGACAGTTGTTCCCACCAAGCTTTTCCCGTAGGATTGGATTAAATCGTCGAGGGACTTGCCGGCAAGTTCGCCGTTAGCCACTACGGAATAGTTTCCGTCCACGTGGGACAACTCCCAACTTTCACCAATACCGTTTTGTCCTGGCGTAATGCCTTTGAAAGGGCAAATATCAGAACCTCCCCAAATGATTTTCTTCAGGATAGGTTGAAACGTAAATGGATATAACATCATTTGTTTTATGTTTAAATTGAAATTATTTCTGTTTCTGTTTGGTTGCGGAAGTTTTTTTCGTCTTCGATTTGATGCAAGACGGCTTTGCGGTTGTTTCTGCCTTCGTCGCTTTTGCGGTTTTGACCTTCCGCAAGACGACAGCACTGCGTGCCGGGATGTATATTTTGAGCCATTCCTTCTTTTCTTTCTTGTACAACGGGTCTGGCTGGGTGAAATGGTGGACGCTGTCGTCGTTCAATCCGAATCCCCCGAACCGGGTGGCATCCGTATTTAAAATGACCTCGTATTCACCTTTCGGAGTCAGGAACCCATAGTCGGTAAATGATTTTGTAGGATTGAAATTGAAAACGAACACCAAATCTTTGCGCATGAAAGCCAGGATTTGGTCGCCGTCATTGTCCCAGACTTTTTGGACGGGTGTCTTCTGGAAATCCTTCACGCTTTTGATAATCTCCAACATTTCCCTGTCAAAATCCCCGAGGAAATGGTACTTCAGGTTCATATCATCCACCAAATTCCATTGGCGACGGGCATATTTGTAGGACCATCCGTTCCCTTCTCGCGGAAAATCAATCCATTCAGGGTGTCCGAACTCGTTTCCCATGAAATTCAAGTAACCGCCATTGATTGTAGCTGCCGTCACGAGGCGAATCATCTTATGCAAAGCCATGCCGCGTTCAACCATGAAGTTGTGGTCTTCTGTACGCATGTGCCAATACATGTCTGCATCGATAAGGCGGAAAATAATGGTCTTGTCTCCCACCAAAGCTTGGTCGTGGCTCTCGGCATAACTGATTGTCTTTTCATCAGCCCTGCGGTTGGTAGTTTCCCACCAGATAGCAGACGGGTGCCAATCTTCATCTTTCTTTTCCTTGATGGTTTTTATCCAGAAATCGGGGATATTCATTGCCATACGGTAGTCGAACCCGTAGCCACCATCTTCAATCTTGGCTGCCAGACCGGGCATCCCGCTGACTTCTTCGGCAATCGTGATGGCATTCTTGTTTACTTCGTGGATTAATTTGTTCGCCAAAGTCAAATAAACGATGGCATCGCCGTCTTGATGTCCGTTGTAATAATCGTCGTAATTGCAAAAGGCTTCACCCAACCCATGACTGTAATAAAGCATGGATGTAACACCGTCGAAACGGAACCCGTCGAAGTGGTATTCATCCAACCAGAATTTGCAATTGGAAAGCAGGAAATGCACTACTTCATTTTTCCCGTAATCGAAGCATAAGGAATCCCATGCCGGGTGCTCGCGGCGGTCTCCCGAATGGAAATACAAATCATAGGAACCGTCGAAACGTCCCAGACCTTCCACTTCGTTCTTTACCGCATGGCTGTGCACAATGTCCATTATGACAGCCAGACCCATTTGATGTGCTTCGTCTATCAGTTCTTTTAATTCATCAGGTGTCCCGAAACGGGAAGATGCCGCAAAGAAGCTGCTTACATGGTAGCCGAACGACCCGTAATATGGGTGCTCTTGTATCGCCATGATTTGTATTGCGTTGTATCCTTCTTTCACTACGCGAGGCAGGACATTGAGGCGGAATTCGTTGTATGTCCCCACTTTTTCCTCGTTTGTCGCCATCCCGATGTGGCATTCGTAAATAAGCAACGGGGATGTGCTCGGTTTGAATTTCTTTACCTTGAATTTATATGGTTTCTCAGGATTCCAGACCTGCGCGCTGAATATTTTCGATTGTTCATCTTGTACTACCCTCTTTGCCCACGCCGGAATACGTTCGCCGCAGCCACCTTCCCATTCCATGAGGAGCTTGAACAAATCCCCGTGGTGGAGCATGTCTTCCGCGAGGGAAACTTCCCATACGCCGTTGTCCAGCGGGCTGAGCCGGTAGCGTTCGTCTTTTTTCCAGTCGTTGAATGTGCCTATCAAATAAATTGCAGTAGCGTGAGGAGCCCACTCCCTGAAAACCCAGCCTTCCCGTGTCTTTTGCAATCCGAAATACAGATATCCGGAGGCGAAGTCGGACAAGGTTTGTTTGCCATTGTTCGTCAAATTGTTTTCCCTATCAATCACGTATTGATATCTTCCTTGAATGGCGTTCTCATACGGAGCGAGCCACGGATCGTTCTTTATTAGATTCAAAGACTCCATTTTTATTCGTGTAATATGGTTATGCGGGCAAAGATAGGGTAAAAAATCGATGATATGGAGGTTATGCTGTAAAATCCTTTTCCGTGGGGTGCGGGAGTCGGCTTCTTGTCCTTCGGGTTGATATTTTAAGTCTAAAATATCTGTTTCAAGATATTTGAATAGATATTTTGATATTGAAATATCTATCTAAAATAGTTTGAATAGATATTCGATTAATGAAATATCTACTTTATGATATTTGAATAGATATTTGGAACTAAAAATATCTACCAAAATATATTTAAACCGATATTTTAGTATCGAAATATCTACTTTAAGGTTTGAAACGCCGTTCCGAAAGTTGCGAATGGCAGCTTTTGCCTATATTTGCCATTCCGTAAGTAGAAAACAATGAAGACAGCAAGTTACCATATCATCTTTTTTTGTTTTATGCTCTTAACTTCCTGCCATCCGGATTTACCATGCACGTCGTCTATTACCATCGATTTGGAAAACGTGAGGCTCCCGGTGAACCGCGAACTCTATGGCGTATCCATCGATGAAATAAACCATGCCATTGATGGCGGGTTATATGCCGAAATGGTTCACAACGGGAGTTTTGAGGAGGGGATTCCGCCTTTGAACTGCCCTTACGACCGCAGGACCAACCGCTTGTCCACGCCAAACGGATATACCATACCTTTCGTGCGCCCCGATTCCATACCGGGTTGGCTTCCGGTTTCCGACGGGAGTTTTCTTGCAACAGACATGTCGGAACGGATAAATGAAAACAACAGGCGTGCGCTGCTGGTTACGGTTTATGCCGACACGTTGAGGGGCAGGGGAGGAGCAAAAGCGCTTGGATATGGGGGGATGGTTTTCAGGAAAGGGGAGCAGTACCGTTTTTCGTTTTATGCAAAAAGCGCGTCGTCGTATCCGCGCCGCATCCATGTCGCTTTGGAAGATTCCCTGCTGAATCCGCTGAGCGGTCGTTTTTCAATCACCCCGTCGTATGTATGGCAGAAATATTCCCACGTGTTCACAGCCACCGGGGATTCGGAGCAGGCTGTCCTCACGATAACGTCAGACAGCACGCAGACTTTCTGGATAGATGCTGTCTCGCTGATGCCTGTCGATACATGGAAAGGGCGGGAAAACGGCACGCGGAAAGACCTCGCTGAAGCGATAGCAGCCCTACACCCTCGGTTCATCCGTTTCCCGGGCGGGGATTTCGTTGAGGGATATACGGCAGGGACATACCCTGTTTGGCACGAGACTGTCGGCGCGGTGGAGAACCGCCGGCAGTTCTGGAACGTGTGGGCATACGGTTCTACCAACGGCATGGGTTACCATGAGTTCCTGCAGTTTTGCGAAGACATGGAAGCAGAGCCGGTGTATGTTGTCAATAGCGGGGTTACAAGCCAATCCCGTCGCCCGCGTTATGAAGATATCACGAAAATGGACAAACTTGTGCAAGACGCGCTTGATGCCATTGCTTATGCAAACGAACCTGCGGATTCCACATTCGGGGCAATGCGGGCGGCAAACGGGCATCCGGAGCCGTTCGGGTTGAAATATATAGAGATAGGGAGCGAAAATTACGGTTATGAATATACGAGGCGGTTCCGTTTTTTTGAAAGAGCCATACGGGAGCATTACCCTGAAGTCACAATAATAGGTAACGGGGTTATTTCAAAACGAAGCAGGGGCGATTGGACAGACCTGCATTTCAACGCGGGATATTCGTTTTTCTTGTCTAATCCCCAAAGGTATGAGCCAAACATGGAGCTGCTCCGCAAAGGTTCTTTGTTTTGCGGGGCATTCGGGTTTATCGGCAGTCCGGTAAGCGGGACTATGAGGGCTGCCCTTGCGGAAGCTGCCTTTCTTATAAGTGTTGAACGGAACCCGGAGTCGCTGCGCCGCATTGCATACTCTCCGCTGTTGGGCGACCTTAGGTACACAGGTGAATATGTCCCTGCAATCGGCTTCAACAATTCGCAAGTGCTACTTTCCCCTTCTTACCACATGTACAAGATGTTTCAGGAAAACAGGGGCGACTTTGTGCTTAAATCGAAAACCCGGACTTACTCCAAACCTGCAATCACATTTGGCAGCATAGGGATGTATATGTTCGACAATATCTTTGAAACCGAGCAGGTAAAGATAGACGGGCGGGAAGTCATGTCGGGGCGTACGGTAAGTGGCGGATGGACTGTGGATGAAGGCAGGATTCTTGCAGTGCCGAATCGTTGGAA
>CAYZTO010000049.1:10154-16811 GCA_964481365.1 uncultured Parabacteroides sp.
TGGCATGAAGAAAAAACCCGGCTTAGTATCATTGGAAGCAGGATGGAAGGCTCGGTGGAAGTCCGGTCTCTTTCCGCGCTTCCCGATGCACGTAATACATTTGAGCATCCTGATTCTGTCATACCGTCCGGATATATTATGAAAATACCATCCTCTTCAGAATGCGATTATACATTTCCCCCACATTCCATAACAGTCATGCGGATAAAATTACCAGAATGAAGTCCTAACTGCGTGTCTTTTTTTTAAGAAAAGTGCTGTGTAACATAAAAAAAAAATTGCAAAGAATTAGGATTGGACAATACATTTGCAACAATATTTAAAGCGGAAAGAGAGATAGCATTGTTTTCTTTTATTTTCTATTCGCAACGGTGCGAAATAATTTTCAATAAGAGAGAAGTCTTTTTTAGTATCGATAAGTTTTGTGATGTTAGTATAGTTTTGTGGCATTGCCACATCATTTTTTTTAAAAGTAGTATAGCATGAAAAACAAATCTCTACCTTTTGTTTCAGGAAGGCAAATAGCCCGAATAGGGCTTGTTTGTCTGGTATTTCCTGCATTTTCAGCACTAAATGTTGCTGCTGAAGAATTTGTGGAGCCTGTTGTCGCCGCAGTTCAACAGGCAAAAACTGTCAGAGGAACAGTGGTGGATCAATCCGGTATCCCTATTATCGGGGCGAATGTTTTAGTGAAGGGAACAACGCAAGGCTCCATTACGGATATGGACGGAAATTTTATTATCGAAGGCGTTTCTCCCGATGCACAGCTTGTAATCACTTATATTGGTTATAGGTCGCAGGAAGTGACCGTTGGTGCCAGGTCTGAATTCAGTATTGTTTTGCATGAAGATACGGAAAGCTTGGACGAAGTAGTTGTGGTGGGTTACGGTACTCAGAGAAAAGTAACTGTGACAGGTTCCGTAGCAAGTGTAACTGGTGAAGAGTTGACGGCATCTCCGACTTCAGATTTGACTAACTCTATGATAGGACGTATGCCCGGTGTCATTGGTTTCCAAACCGCAGATGAACCGGGAAGCAATGGGACGACTATCCGCATACGTGGAACAAATTCTATCGGAAGCAAAGATCCGTTAATCGTAATAGATGGAGTGCCTGACCGTGACGGAGGTATGAGCCGATTGAATCCGACAGAAATCGAATCCATTTCCGTATTGAAAGATGCAGCAGCTGCCATCTATGGGTCTCGTGCCGCGAACGGCGTTATTTTGATTACCACAAAACGCGGTAAAGAGGGTAAACCTACTGTGACGTTTGATGCAAGCGCAGGTTTTTCACAACCAACCCGTACTCCGAAAATGGCAAACTCATACCAGTATGCCCAGATGATTAACGAAATTAACCCCGGAACATACTCGGACGAAGACTTGCGGCTTTTCCAAGACGGTTCCGACCCGTGGGGACATCCGGATACTGACTGGTTTGATACGGTTCTGAAAACAGCATCCCCCCTGTACCGTGTGAATTTGGGTGTAAGCGGTGGAACCGAGAAAGTGAAATATTACGTTAATTTCGGAGCGAATGGTGAAGATGGTTTGTATAAAAATTCAGCCAACCGTTACGACCAGTACAGCCTTCGTACAAATTTGGACATTGAATTGAGTGAAAATGTAAAACTTTCTTATGGAACCACAGGGCGCTTTGAATATTCCCAATATCCGGCGAAATCTGCATCTTCCGTTTTCGCAGCATTGATACGCAGTTTCCCTACTTCCGTGGCATACTGGCCGACAGGAGAAGCCGGACCGGCAATCGAGAGGGGTGATAACCCGGCCATAACATCTACCGACGAAGCCGGTTTTGACAGGCAAAAGAATTACTATTTCCAGAACAATCTATCGTTAGAGATAAAAGTGCCTTGGATAGAGGGTTTGACTATTCGTGGAAACGGGTCTTATGACTTGCATTTCTACAATCGTCGTTTGCTGGAATCCCCAGTCGTGCTTTATTCTTGGGATGGCGTAAATTACGATTCATCCGGATTGTCCAGTTCGAAACAGTGGCTCGATGCGCCGCAATTGACACGTGAACATTCAATCCAGAATGATTGGATGGTGAATGGAACGATTGATTATACTCGTACATTTGGAGACCACACATTTGGTATTATGTTTGGTATAGAAGCGCAAAGGAATATGTATGAATACACATTGGCACAGCGTTTCAACTATCTTTCAGATGTGAATCCGGAATTGAATCTTGGTAACCCTAACAACCAGCAAACTGAAGGTTATTCGTGGAACGAAGCCCGTTTGAATTACTTCGGGCGTGTGTCTTATAACTATTTGGAGCGCTATTTGGCTGAATTTGTATGGCGTGTGGATGGTTCCTACCGTTTCCCGAAGGGTCACCGTTATGGTTTCTTCCCTGGTGTGTCCCTTGCATGGCGTGCATCTGAAGAAAGCTGGTGGAAAGATAACATCCGGTTTATTGACTATTTCAAGTTGAGAGGTTCAGTTTCCCAAACAGGTAATGATGCCCTGCTTGATGATGACGATGCATTGGATCATTCCATCCAATATCTTACCACTTACGGTTTCCGCGATGCCGGCATAACTTTCGGCGGGGAGGAAGCGCAGCGTTTGTACATGACAAGGGTTCCGAATACAAGTATCACATGGGAAGTCGGTACTACTTATGATGTTGGTATAGACATGAAATTCCTTCAAAACCGTTTGTCTTTGGAAGCTGACGCTTTTTATCATAGACGTACGAATATGTTGATTACGCGTGATGCTTCGTTGTCGGAAATTACAGGTATAACCTTGCCGAAGGAAAATTTAGGAAAAATGAAAAATCGCGGTTTCGAGATGTTGGTAGGTTGGAATGACCGCGTCGGGGAGGTGGATTACTACGCTTCGTTCAACATGACTTATGCAAGGAACAAAATCATCTATTGGGATGAGACGCCGGGAGTGCCGGAATACCAGCAATCTACAGGGATGCCAGTAGGGGCGAACCTTTATTACGTGGCAGACGGCATATTCCATACCCAAGAAGAAATTGACGCTTATCCGCATTGGAGCGGGGCTGTTCCGGGTGATGTGAAGTTCGTGGATGTGAATGGAGACGGTGTCATAGATGCCAACGATATGGTACGTTCTGACAAAACAGCCGAACCGCGTTTTGTGGGTGGTCTTACTTTAGGCTTGACTTGGCGTGGATGGGATTTGATGGCTTTGTTCCAAGGTGCGACCGGTGCCCAGCTTTATGTTTTCACGTATTCAGGAACAATCGGGAACTTCCTTGAAAGTTATTACGAGAACCGGTGGACGGAGGAGAATCCTTGGGCTGATGGTCCACGTACTTATGAACGTGAGAATGAATATTGGGCTAATCCGGACAACCAAAGCACGATGTTCCTCCGCAATGCAAACTATTTACGCTTGAAGAATCTGGAGATTGGTTATTCGTTCAGCGGTGATTGGATGAAGAAAATAGGTTTTACGAAATTCAGGATTTATGCAAACGGGTCGAATTTGTTCACGATAGATGGCGTAAATGATGTCGATCCAGAATCGCGTACCGATGATGGGCATCTGGACACTTATCCGTTGCGTAAGGTGTATAATTTTGGTGTACAAGTAACTTTTTAAAAGATAAGAAGTATGGAAAAATATAGGAAACTTTTCTTTTTGGCACTTTTAGCCATATCCTTTGGTGCTTTGACGACTGTAACTTCATGTTCAGATTTCATGGATTTGACACCGACGGATGAATACGACGAAGAAATGGTGTGGTCTGATGCTGCCTTGGTTCAGGCATATATTAATGATATTTATGCTTATGTGCGTCATGGGTCGGAAGAAAGCAACACGACAGCCTTGACTGACGATGCTTATTTCACCCACGATTACGGCTGCAAGGCGGTGAACGAAGCTACAATTTCCGCAAGTGACATAGGTTGGTATGACGAAACGAACTGTCCATTTAACTGGGAACGGGCTTATAAGGGTATTTATGAAGCCAACTCTGTTCTGGAAAATCTTCCGAATGTCCCTGAATCCGTAGGTTATGATTTGGGAACAATGGAAGGGGAAGCTCATTTCCTCCGTGCGTTCCTTTATTGCGAATTGATGCGTGGTTTCGGTGGCGTTCCATTGGTTGATAAGGTTTATACGCTTGACGAAGCAACTGGACTGAGCCTTCCGCGCAGTACAATAGACGAATGTTTGGAATTTATACTATCTGATGTTGAGCAGGCGATAAACCTTTTGCCTGAAACTGCCGATGAAGGACGTGTGACAAAAGGAGCGGCTATGGCGTTGAAGGCTCGTGTGATGTTGCATGTTGCAAGTCCGCTTTATGCTGACCGCACCGTGAATACCTTGTCCTGCAACCAATATTCAGGTGATCAGCAAGCATTGTACGAAGATGCTTTGCAGGCTGCAAAAGATGTAATCAACAGCGGGTATTATTCGTTGGTGGATTGCACGGCTGAAACTCCGGAGGAATCAGGAGACCTTTATCATGAAATCGCGCTTACTAATAACTCCGAGTCTATCTGGTACCGCCAGTTTACGAACAAGAATATTACGGATAGTGACAATGTGCTGCGCAACCGTGCCGCTTTGTGCCACGGACCTAACGGTTACCATTGTTGGGGAGGCGTAACGCCTACTAACGATTTGGCTATGTCTTTCGAGATGGCAGACGGTTCTCTTTATGAGGGCTTGCGTGACCCGGGCGACATGACTACGGAAAATCCGTATTACAACCGTGAGCCTCGTTTCTACGCTACTTTGGGTTGCGACGGTCAGGAATGGGGTCGTGCACGCGGTTCTGACGCTACAGCCCTTGACCCGACTACTTTGGGGACATTGCAGATGGGGTATTATGAGGTTAATAATGGTGCGGCGCTCCAGATAACCACAAAGAATGATGCTACTGGAAATGCATTGGAAACAGTAACGTTTACAGGTATTGCGGGTTTGGATACGAGAAGCTCTTCCATCGAGGATTGGAACGGTTCTTATACCGGTTATTTGGAAAGAAAACTTATAGACGAAAGCGTGGAAGCTTCAGAAAGCAATTTCCAGACTGCTACTTACCCTCAAATCCGTTTGGCGGAAATGTACCTGATTGCGGCTGAGGCTGCGATTGAATTGAACCAGCTCAGCGAGGCTGCGACTTACCTCGACGCTCTCCGTTCACGTATTGGAATGCCCGACACCCGTTCTACGCTTGCCATACGCGGGAAATCTTTCAACCAAAGTGATATGCGTGAATTCCTCCGCCAGCAGCGCCGTGCTGAATTGGCTTACGAAGAGTCCCGTTACTTCGATATCCGCCGTTGGATGATTGCTCCGGATGTTACACGTGAGGCTACAGCTATTTGCGTTGTCGCTCGGTTGAAATCGGGCAAGACTGCTAGCTTACCATATATCCACGACGATGACACGTGGGACTACCAGTATTCCGTGCTTGACTTGAGCTACCGTGAGCTGCGCGTATGGGACAACAAGTTGTATTTTGCCCCGATTACCCGTGATGAAATAAACCGCAACACGGCAATGGAACAGAATCCGGGTTATTAAAATATAGTTTAGTGTTTTTGAAGGTTTTGAAAATGGGTGTGCCGTAACCGGCACACCTGTTTTTTTGTTTTGGGCAGGCATTGCAAAAGAAAAGGGTTGCGGATTTGACCCCGCAACCCTTAGTGTGGTTAATTCAATTAAACATAAAAAACATGTTCATCATTGTACCACCGGCCTGTCATCGGCATCGTCGTTCCCGCCAGAAGAACCGCCGTCCGTATCAGGGGTTTCTGGTTCTTCATCATCATCTCCGGTCATGCCTTTGCGTTGGTTGTAAGACGCGATTGTATCCTTGATTTCTTGGTTCAATGCAAGGATGAACTGCCGTGTCTCTTCAGATTCGTGGAGAAGGTTTGCCGCAAAGACGCGGTCTGCCAATTCCTCATAAAGCAGGGTTGCCTCTTCGCGTAACTCCTTTGCAGTTTCTACAGGTACGGATTTCTCGTCGCTGCGGGAGATTGTGTATTCCTCGTAGAGGTCGTTAATCCGTTTAAGCTCGTCGAAATGCTTTTTAAGTCCCAATGTCTCGACGTGTGGAGCAAGTGCATCGCTTTCAGCGTCCATTATCATACCTTTTACCACAGCCGTTTCCTGCTTTACCGGCAGGTAATTCGCCCCGTTGTAAACTTTCATCGAATTTTGCAGTATGATGGCAGCCTGGCTCAAGTCTGCAAAAGGCAAATCTACGGAGCGTGAGATGATGTTCAGGATGTAAACAATCAAAGCATCACGGTCTTCATCGAGTTTTGCCAATTCAGCAGTCAGAGTGCTTGACCGCGTTTCCCGCGTGATTTGAGAAAGTTTGTCGATGCAAGTTTGTAGCGACTGCACCAGTTCTTCGCTGATGTAAAGGGCATCCAACCCGCTTTTCGTCTCGCTCATAACTTCAGGATATCCCTCATCCCCCTCATCCGAACCGCCGGAATCCTTTTGTGGAAGTCGTGCAATCACACGCATTAAAAACCCAAGGAACTCAGCCTTATTCAAATAACTCAAAGTAATACTCTCTACAGTCAAATAGGATTTATTCATATAATGATGATTTTAAATATTGTGCAGCAAATATATAATTTTTCTTCCACATAAGAAAAAAAATTCCCGG
>CAYZTO010000050.1:0-7903 GCA_964481365.1 uncultured Parabacteroides sp.
AAGATAGTATCTTTTGAACGATTTTTCGCATTTCACTTACTTTTGACTATAATAATCGCAGGGAATGTTTTTTATGTGGTCTAATATTATGCGGCATGCTATTGTAATCGCTATATTTTTATATATCTAAGCAGGTGTTGGAGAAGAGAAAAATGTGTTTTTATTTGCTTATGGTAATGGCTTTGATGCTTATACATAAAAGTGCTATTTTATTGTTAATGCTTGCTCCTTTTTTTTATTTAGATTTGCGTTCTTTTTATATTCCAAGAAAGTATTAATATTTACTATTTATTCCCCCTATAGTCTCTGTCTGGCGATATTTGCTGGATTATGTTGATGTTATGTCTTTATTGGTTGGATATGAGAGATATAATAGTGATATATTGTTGTATGTAGGAAATCGCGATATGAATTTTGGACCTAGGAGGATTATATTTTTAGTTATCGATTCTTTGCTTATTTTTTTATTCGTATAAAATGAGAAAAGCTTTTCCCACTAAAACTTTTGGCTTTGCGTATATTCTATTTATGATATATTATATGTTTATGCCATTGTTTATGGATAGTATGGCCTTTTCTCGCATATTCGATTATTTTCAAATTGGGAGAGTCCTGGTATCATCTTACTTATTATTTTATCTGTTTCGATATCAAAAAACTGCTAATAATATTCTGGTTGGTCCATTTATAGTGTTTTTATTTGTATTGCATTTATTTATACAGATATATGCAGATACGGGTGCTGATTGCATTAGATATCAATTCTTTTGGGATGCTTAATTTGTTTATCAATGATTAATAAGAATGGTACTTGAATCTAAGTACATATTGGTTGCGACTTCTTCCCATTCCAATGTTATGAGTTCCGGACTTAGAGGATTGGGGCGGAGTTTAAAGCCTTTAAAGTAAGGAGCGATAGAGCGAATAACACCTTCTATTAGTTTTAAACTCTGTGGTTCAGTTTCTTGGAGTCGATATAGATAGGCAGCAAGATTTGAAGCATCGTGCCTTAGCCGTTCATTATCGTAGATATTGCATATTCCTCTCATAGGAGAGTTTGAGCTTGTGTCATGAAAATGATAAACAGTAAAGCTTCGAAGGAAGCTTCGCAAATATCCTGCTCTCCATTCCTTCCTAAGTAGAATTTCAGATTTTCTACCGCATTATCCCAATGTGTTTCATGCCATTTAACTGTGTAGTTTTTGTGGTATCTTGAAGATTGTTGAAATAATCTCCGGAATATTCGATATAAGCTTTATTATTATTGGTCGGTTTTAGCTTGAAGAAAAAAGCATTGGTATTTTTGAAATCGATTAAACTTTTGATGTAGGAAGAATGCTTTTTCCCTTGATATAGAATTTTGTCAATACCGCCATGGGATAAAATATGATTACCTAAATGTTGATTTAATATGGCTTGTAGGAGCTCGAAAAAAGAAATGAAGTTGCTTTTGCCAGCTCAGTTTGAACCAATTAATACGTTCAGGTTTCGCAATGAAATTTTCCCTTTTCTGATGGATTTGAAGTTTTCTATTTCAATCTGTTCAATCATGATCATAAAGGTTTTTAAATCAGAAAAGATGCCGGTGTTAGTCGCCTTCGCAACTACGCACTGGCATTTTCATTATGGATAATAGGATTTTTTATTTAATCACACCCATTTCTTTCCCTACTTTCACGAATGCGGCAATTGCTTTGTCCAAATGTTCGCGTTCATGTCCTGCAGAAAGTTGTACGCGGATGCGAGCTTGTCCTTTTGGTACTACTGGGTAGTAGAATCCGGTAACGTAGATACCTTCTTCCTGCATCTTGGCGGCGAAATCCTGCGAGAGTTTAGCGTCGTAAAGCATCACGGCACAGATTGCTGATTGGGTCGGTTTGATGTCGAATCCGGCAGCGAGCATCTTGTCCCGGAAATAGGTCACGTTTTCCATCAGTTTTGTGTGCAGGGCATTGCTTCCTTTCAGCATCTTGAACATTTCGAGGCTTGCGCCAATAATTGCGGGTGCGACCGAATTAGAGAATAGGTACGGGCGCGAACGTTGGCGCAGCATGTCGATGATTTCTTTTCGTCCTGTCGTAAAGCCTCCCATTGCGCCGCCGAAAGCTTTTCCTAAGGTTCCGGTGAAGACATCGATTTTCCCATAAACATTAAATTGTTCTGCAACCCCGTGTCCTGTAGGTCCGACCACACCTGCCGAGTGCGATTCATCCACCATTACCAGTGCATCGTATTTTTCAGCCAGCTCACAGATTTTATCCATCGGCGCAACATTGCCGTCCATTGAAAATACGCCGTCCGTAGCGATAATGCGGTGGCGTTGCGCTTGCGCTTCCTGCAAACAACGATCAAGGTCTGCCATGTCAGCATTAGCATAACGGTAACGTTTTGCTTTGCAGAGGCGCACACCATCAATTATAGACGCGTGGTTCAAAGAATCGGATATGATGGCATCTTCTTCAGTGAAGAGCGGTTCGAAAAGCCCGCCGTTGGCATCGAAGCAGGCTGCGTAGAGTATGGTGTCTTCGGTTTTGAAATAATCGGAGATAGCAGCTTCGAGCTGTTTGTGCAAGTCTTGCGTACCACAGATGAAACGGACAGAAGACATTCCGTATCCATGCGTATCCATAGCTTCCTTGGCGGCTTTTATAAGTCTTTGGTTATCTGCCAGTCCAAGGTAGTTGTTCGCGCAGAAGTTCAGCACGTCACTTCCCGTATTCACTTTGATGTCAGCCTTCTGTGGGGTTGTGATGATTCGTTCGTTTTTGTAGAGACCGGCTTCTTTGATGTCGTTTAACTCTTTTGCGAGGAATTGTTGAAATTTACCGTACATGATATTATTATTTAAATGTTGATTCCACACTATCAGGCATTTGAGGCGTTTCTGCCGTCTGAATGCCACTGACAAAGATGCTACTTTTTCCGTAAACCCGCGCAAAAAACAAGGGAAAACATCGTTGAACCTCATTTTCTTTCTACCTTTGCCCGCGTTAGAACTTAAATCTGTTTTTTAATAGCAATGAAGAATATATTGATTATCGGTTCTACGGGCCAGATAGGCTCTGAACTAACATTGAAATTGAGAGGTATTTACGGTGGAGGAAGTGTTGTTGCGGGTTATATTCCCGGTGCTGAGCCGAAAGGTGAATTGCTGGAATCTGGTCCTTCATCTATTGTTGATATCACGAACGAACAGCAAATTGCCGAAGCAGTTTCGAGGTATCGCATAGATACAATCTACAACCTTGCCGCATTGCTATCTGCCGTTGCAGAAACCAAACCACAGTATGCTTGGAAGATAGGCATGGGAGGTCTTTTCAATGTATTGGAAGTTGCAAGGGAAATGCATTGCGCTGTTTTCACGCCAAGTTCCATCGGTGTATTCGGAAATAACACGCCAAAAGACAAAACGCCGCAGGATACTATCCGTAACCCGCGCACTATGTATGGAGTGACAAAAGTATCTGGCGAACTTCTCAGTGATTATTATTTTATTCGTTTCGGGGTAGATACCCGTTCTGTTCGTTTTCCCGGTTTGATATCATACGTTACTCCTCCGGGAGGCGGTACGACTGACTACGCAGTTGATATTTATTATTCTGCGGTAAAAGGTGAGAAGTTTGAATGCCCTATTGCTGCGGGTACATTCATGGATATGATGTATATGCCCGACGGTTTGCGCGCTGCGATTGAAATCATGGAAGCTGATTCTTCTAAGTTCATCCATCGGAATTCATTCAATATTGCGTCAATGAGCTTTGACCCGGAAATCATATACCATAATATAAAGAAGTATGTCCCTGATTTCGAAATGGAATATAATGTGGACCCGCTTCGCCAGGCTATAGCCGAATCATGGCCGAATTCACTCGACGATACCTGCGCCCGTGAAGAATGGGGTTGGAAGCCGGAATACGATTTGGATGCCATGACGAAAGACATGCTTGAAAAATTAAGTGTGAAGCTGAAGGTGAAATAAACTGTTAAATATTAAATGTGCATATAGCGTGTAAGAGCCGGAGCTTGCGATAAGTCCCGGCTCTTTTTGCAATCTGGTTGCATGTTTTGTACGTTATCTTTGCGCGTGAAAATAATCAGGATTCCCGGAAACGGGTGTTTAACGTGAAGAATATGAGCGAAAATATGGCGACAATGGAAGAAAAGAATCAGGTAACGTGCAATTCCAAAGTGCAAAGCACGCATTGCGGTTGTTGTGATGACAATTGCGGGGAAACCAAGGGGCAAAAGATGTTGTATTTCCGTTTGTCCGCATCTATGTTGATGTTGTTAGGAGGATTGGTGGTTTCTTGGGAATTCCCGGATATGTTTGTCGGGAAGTGTACCCGCTTCTGCTGGTATTTTGTGGCGTATTTACTTGTTGCAGTGCCCGTCATGCGCGAGGCATGGGAAACCGTAAAGCAGCGAGACATATTCAACGAGTTCACGTTGATGCTGCTTGCTTCCGTTGGGGCTTTTGCAATCGGCGAATACCCGGAAGGAGTTGCAGTGATGCTTTTTTATTCGATAGGGGAGATGCTCCAAGAGCGTGCTGTAAGAAAAGCAAAAGAAAACATAGGCCAATTACTTGATGTGCGTCCTTCGCAGGCAAACATCTGCCGTCCTGACGGCAGTGTTGAGGAAGTGTCGCCCCGCGAGGTGGCTGTCGGGGATATAATTATGGTTTCCCCGGGCGGGAGGGTACCTTTAGATGGCGTAATGGAAACCGATTCCGCGTGGTTCGACACTTCTTCCCTTACGGGGGAAAGCCTCCCGCGAAAAATCTCCAAAGGCGAGACAGTGCTTGCCGGCATGATTGTTACAAACTCGTCTGTGCGCCTCAGGGTGTCAGCTGTTTTTGAAGAAAGCACCTTCGCCCGGGTTTTGGCTTTAGTTGAAGAAGCATCGAAACGCAAGGCAGCATCCGAATTATTTATCCGGCGGATGGCGAGGGTTTATACGCCGGCAGTTTTCCTTTTAGCATTGCTGACAGTCCTTGTGCCGTGGTGTTATTCCATGTTTGATGTTTCGTGGGTGTTCGATTTGCGTCATTGGACATATAATGCATTGATGTTCCTTGTTATTTCATGTCCGTGCGCTTTAGTCATAAGCGTACCGTTAAGTTATTTCACGGCAATAGGGGCGGCATCAAGAGTTGGAGTACTGCTCAAAGGAGGGAACGTGCTGGATGCAGCCGCTAAAATCAACACTGTGGTTTTCGACAAGACAGGCACGCTTACGGAAGGCCGTTTCACAGTCCGTTCCATATATCCTGTAGAAGGAATTACGGAAGATGAACTGTTGGGAGATATGCTTATGCTGGAGCAGGCATCGTCCCATCCTATTGCAAAAGCCATTACGGAATATGCAAAATGGGAGCGCGGAATCATTTGCAGTTCAAAAGTTACTGTCGAAGCAGTTCCGGGATGCGGTTTGCGGGCTGTTTCCGCAGGGAGAGTATTTCTTGTCGGGAATTACCGCCTTCTGAAAGAAAACAATGTGGCAAACATCCCTCAGGAAAGCGACAAACCTGAATCAACAACAGTTTTCCTTGCTTGTGATGGCATTTACAAAGGTTCAGTCTGCCTTTCCGACGCCTTGAAACCGGCTGCCGCTCCGCTTGTAACCCGTTTGAAACGCATGAATATAAGAAAAATACAAATCCTTTCCGGAGATAACCATGAGATTGTCCGTACCTTTGCTGCAAAGGCTGGTATCGAAGACGCATTCGGGGATTTGCTTCCGGAAGATAAGGTTAAACACATTGAAGGACTGAAGTCCGACGTTGCAAACCATGTTGCCTTTGTCGGTGACGGCATGAACGACGCTCCGGCATTGGCTTTAAGCGACGTGGGGATAGCTATGGGTGGTTTGGGTTGTGATGCGGCAATCGAAAGTGCGGATATTGTGATTCAAACTGATAATCTGTCCCGTGTAGCCACAGCCATAAAGATGGGGAAGCATACCCGGAAAGTCGTTTGGCAGAATGTAATCGCGTCGTTAGGTGTCAAGCTCTGTGTTTTGTTACTTGGCTTTGCCGGAGTAGCCAACCTGTGGGAGGCAGTATTTGCCGACGTCGGCGTAGCACTGCTTGCCGTCCTTAATACAATGCAATTGAGAATGAGAAATGATGAACGATAAGTTGTTGAAGAAGCTGGAATTGCGGGAAATAAAGCCTACGGCTATCCGCCTGCTTATCTTGCGCATGATGTCGTCTTCCGACCATGCGGTTTCACTTTCTGAATTGGAGCAAAGCCTTGAGACAGTCGATAAATCGACTATTTTCCGTACACTTATGCTTTTCCTTTCCCATCACCTGATACACGGCATTGCCGATGGCAGCGGCGTGTTGAAATATGCCGTCTGTTCCGATGATTGCCACTGTCAGGCAAGCGAACTGCATACTCATTTTTATTGCGAAAACTGCCGGAAAACTTTTTGCCTAACCGGACTTCCTGCGCCTATAGTAAAACTTCCGGCAGGATTCAGTTTGAACAGTGTGAATTATGTTATCAGGGGCGTTTGCCCGGAGTGCAACGGAAAAATGATATAATAAAGAATTTCGTATGGTAGTTACAAAGACGATACCTGTTTTGGACATGACGTGCGCGGTTTGTGCAGGAAATGTAGAGAAGATTGTGCGTTCGTTAGGCGGAGTAAACGAGGCGAATGTAAATCTCGCGGCAAATTTGCTTACAGTAACATTCGATGATGAAATACTAACGGTCGAGAAAATGCAGGACGCCGTGCGTCACGGAGGTTATGACCTGGTGATAGAAGAAGATGACCCTTCGGAAGTCCAGATTCAAAAGGAGCAAGAGGCTTACCGGAAGATGAAAGTGAACACCACAGGAGCGTGGGCAGTATCTGTACCTCTGTCAGTTATCAGCATGATGTTTATGGACGTACCCGGAATGAATTGGGTAATGATGCTGATGGCGTTAGCAGTAATGGTTTGTTTCGGGAAAGCTTTTTACATAAACGGATGGCGTCATGCAGTGCAGGGAGCTGCCAACATGGACACGCTTGTGGCACTCAGCACGCTAATCTCTTTCCTTTTCAGTGTGTTCAATACACTTTACCCGGAGTTTTGGACGAGCCGGGGCTTGGAACCCCATGTTTACTACGAGGCATCAGGCATGATAATTTCGTTTGTGCTTCTTGGAAAACTGCTGGAAGCCCGCGCAAAACAGGGAACATCTTCTGCAATCCGCAGCCTTATGAACCTACAGCCGAAAACTGCACATCAAATAAAGGATGGCTTCGAGGAAGATGTGCCTGTGGCATTCCTACGCGTGGGAGATATAATCAATGTCCGTCCGGGGGAACAAGTACCTGTGGATGGTGTCATTTCGGAAGGTTTTTCATCAATTGACGAAAGTATGCTTACCGGCGAGCCTATTCCTGTTACCAAACAACCCGGCGACCGGGTATTTGCCGGGACGATAAACCAAAAAGGGGCTTTCAGAATGAATGCCGTGAGCGTGGGAAAGGCTACCGTGCTTTCGCAGATAGTACGCCGGGTACAGGAAGCACAAGGCAGCAAAGCTCCGGTACAGCGCATAGTTGATAAAGTAAGTGCCGTATTCGTTCCGGTTGTCGTTGCGGTAGCCGTAATTGCTTTTGCAGTGTGGATGGTACTTGGCGGGACCGATAAATTCTCTTTCGCATTGCTTTCGGCTGTGTCTGTGCTTGTGATAGCCTGTCCTTGCGCCCTCGGACTTGCAACTCCCACTGCGTTGATGGTAGGTATCGGGAAGGCGGCAGGGCATCACATTCTGATAAGGGATGCTTCCGCGCTTGAAAACTTATGCCACATAGATACGGTGGTGTTGGACAAAACCGGCACACTTACCGAAGGCAAACCGAAAGTGGTGGCTGCATGGTGGAAGGAAGGTGTCCCGTC
>CAYZTO010000050.1:8003-16241 GCA_964481365.1 uncultured Parabacteroides sp.
CTTGCAGCCTTGGCGGTAGCCGACACGTTGAAGGAAACATCTTCACAAGCCATACGGGAACTTGAAAATAATGGCATAGACGTACATCTCCTTACGGGAGACGGCAAACTGCAAGCGAAACGTATGTCTGCAAAGGCAGGAATACATCATTGGCGTGCGTGCGCGCTTCCTTCGGACAAGGAGGAATATATTCTTGACCTACAAAAGGCTGGTCGGCGCGTGGCGATGGTCGGCGACGGCATAAATGATTCGCAAGCGCTTGCGCGGGCTAATGTCAGCATTGCGATGGGACGTGGTACAGACGTTGCGATGGACGTTGCAATGGTCACATTGGTAACTTCCGACTTGCTTTCCATCCCTCTGGCAATCGGAATATCGCGCCGCACGGTGCGGGCTATCCGCCAGAATCTGTTTTGGGCTTTCGTTTACAATGTGATAGGCATCCCGCTTGCGGCAGGCGTACTTTATCCTGTTTGCGGATGGTTAATGAACCCGATGATAGCCGGCGCAGCGATGGCGTTCAGTTCCGTGTCTGTTGTAACGAACAGCCTGCGTTTGAAATGGAGCAAATGACTTTTTAATATATATATTGTATCATGATGAAGTTCAAAACAAATGCGAAATGTGGTGGCTGCGTTGCTGCCATAGGTTCCAAGCTGGAAGGTTTGGTAGATGAAAATGAGTGGTCGGTAGATTTGAAATCGGCAGACCGTGTACTGACAGTTACAGCTGACATCCCGGCTGAGGTTATAATAGCCGCAGTGGAGGAAGCTGGTCTCAAAGCTGCACTTTTGGAAGGTTAAAACATTCAGATAACCTTTCCAAAGTCGGAAAAGCTATTCTTTATCCCCGGGCTACGGTTCGGGGATTTTTTATGCCTATTTACAAGGTTTCTAATTGCTATTTCAAAAACGGAAAACCTACTTGCAGCGGTGCAAACAGGTATTTCAAAACTGAAAAACGTATTTGCATGGTTGCGAGTGGCTATTTCAAACTCGGAATACCTACTTTCGCGTTTGCGGGAGCTGATTTCAGACTTGGAACACCTACTTTCATGTTTGTGGAAGGTAATTTCAAACTCGGAATATCTGCTTTCATGTTTGCGGGAAGTAATTTCAGATTAGGGAGAACTATTTTCAGTAATGCGAATAGGTATTTCAAAACTGAAAACTGTATTTGCAAGGTTGCAGGAATGTATTTCAAAACCGGAATACCTATTTTCACGTTTGCGGAAAGTAATTTCAAACTTGGGAGACCTTCTTCAATAACTTTTAGTAGGTGTCAAAAAGTTGAAATACCAACCTGCATTGGATTTAGTACCTGTTACAGATTGTCGGAACCAGCTGTAATGAGCGCAAATTCCTTTTCAAAATTCGGGGTGAGTACTCCCTTGCCGACAGCAGCGCGTATCTCTTCCATTTTCCAGAACCGGCACCCGTCAAGTTCCTCTTTGTCCGGGTGGAAATCCCCTTCATAAACTGTGCGGAAGCTGTACACAAGTTCGCGCTCTACTTCCGACTCGAAAATATATGTTCTCCAAAGCGTGGGAGTGAAGTCCGTGATGCCGAGTTCCTCTCTCACTTCCCGGAAGAGAGCATCCTCGATTGATTCACCGTAATCCACATGCCCGCCGACCGCCGTATCCCATTTGCCAGGCTGTATATCTTTGTGCATGGAACGTTTCTGTAAAAGAAGTTCGCCTGCACGGTTGAAAATGTGTAAGTGCACGACCGGGTGAAGCAGTTTGCTTCCGTTGTGGCACATCTGCCGCGTCGCACGTCCTATTGTATTGCCGGATTCATCAACCAGCGGGAAATATTCAGTCTTCATCGTTTTTGAAAATATTGTTTGTCATTCGACAGGTTTGTAATTCTTGACTATTTCGGCAAGTTCCTCGTCTGAAAGTCCGCTTCCGTATTGCTCGTAAGGTAGGCGGAACGTGCAGCCAGACTTGTACTCCGAACAGCCGTATGCTGTCTTGCCGCGCAGTAACGTTCCTTTTTTGCAGACAGGGCAGAGCAGGGGTGAGGGTTGCTTTTCTTTTTTCTTGCGGGGTTTCCGCGCTTTCTGTTTTCCTGTTTCCGTTTTTGTTTCCTCTATCGTGATTGTGCGGCGAGACTGGTCTGAGAGCACATTGTAAACTACATCGTTTACCATTTGCTTCAACTCTTCGAGGAAGGTCTTCGCCTCGTATGTTCCACGCTCTATCTGGCGGAGTTTCTTTTCCCAAAGACCTGTGAGTTCCGCGCTTTTAAGCAGTTCCTCGTGGATAATGCCGACGAGTTCTTTTCCCGTCTGCGTAGGGATTAGGTTTTTCCGTTCCTTTACAATGTAATTACGCTTGAAGAGAGTTTCAATGATTGCCGCACGTGTTGATGGCCTGCCGATACCGTTTTCCTTCAGAGCGTCGCGCAGTTCGTCGTTATCGACCAGCTTCCCGGCGGTTTCCATTGCCCTTAAAAGGGAGGCTTCGGTATATGGTTTGGGCGGGACAGTCTGTTTTTCATTCAGGACAGGCTTGTGCGGTCCTGATTCCCCCACTGTGAATGCCGGGAGCACGGAGTTTCCTTCATCTTGTACGCTTTCAGCGTCTGTGTCTTTTGGTTCATTCCCGAAAACTACCCTCCAACCTAGCTTGAGTATTTGCTTGCCCGTAACTTTGAACTCTACCTTGCCGGCTTTACCAATTACCGTAGTTGTTGAAACCTCGCAATCGGGATAGAAGGCAGCTATGAAACGGCGGGCAACCAAATCATAAACCCGGAACTCTTGCTCAGTAAGGTTGCGTGCCGGTACTCCGGTCGGGATGATAGCATGATGGTCTGTGACTTTGGAATTGTCGAATGTGCGCTTTGTCTTCGGAAGTTTTTTCCCCTTTAAAGGTTCTGTGAACTGTACATAATTGGAAAGACCTTTCAAAATGTTGGGTACTTTGGGGTATATGTCGTCGCTCAGGAACGTCGTGTCCACCCGGGGATAGGTTGTCACTTTCTTTTCGTAAAGCGACTGGATTAGTTTTAGCGTTTCGTCGGCTGTGAAGGAATACTTTCTGTTGCATTCAACCTGAAGTGAAGTCAAGTCAAATAGGCGCGGGGAATATTCTTTGCCTTTTTTATCGGTGACACTTGTTACCGTGAAGTCCGATTGCCTTACAACATCAAGGAAAGCCTCTCCTTCTTCTTTTTTAGAGAACCTTCCTTTTGTTGCAGAAAAGGTTGTGTTGCGGTAAATGGTTTTAAGTTCCCAGTAAGGTTCAGGTTTGAAGTTGTCAATCTCAGCTTGCCTGTTTACAATCAGTGCGAGCGTGGGCGTTTGTACCCTTCCGATGGAAAGAACTTGCCTGTTGCTGCCGTAGCGGAGGGTGTACAGGCGTGTGGCATTCATTCCCAGAAGCCAATCACCAATGGCACGGGATAAACCAGCCTCGTAAAGTTTTGTGAACTCAGCTTGCTCCTTCAGTTGTTGGAAACCTTCGCGGATAGACTCTTCCGTCAGGGATGAAATCCACAGTCTGTAAACCGGGCACTTGCATCCCGCTTTCTGCATTACCCAACGCTGGATAAGTTCCCCTTCTTGTCCGGCATCGCCACAGTTTATCACCATTTCAGCGCCTTGTATCAGCGATTCAATTATGCGGAACTGTTCTTCATACGAAGGGTTACTGATAAGTTTTATGCCGAAACGGGGTGGAATCATAGGCAGCGAGGACAGGCTCCATTGTTTCCAGTTCGGAGTGTAGTCGTGCGGCTCTTTAAGTGTGCAGAGATGGCCGAATGTCCACGTTACTTGGTATCCGTTCCCTTCGATGAAACCTTTTTTCTTTTCTGTCGCTCCCAGTACCCCGGCAATTTCCCGCGCAACGCTTGGTTTTTCGGCAATGCAGACTTTCATAATAAAACAATTAGGTCGCGCAAAGGTAGCGAATGAACCGAAAATATCTTTATTTTTGCGCAGGATAAAAGTTTTAATAGAAATGGAAACGAAACACATAGAATATACTCCGCATGGCGTGTGTTCAAAGTTCATGACGGTAGATGTAACCGATGACGGCATAATACGGCAGGTCGGGATTGTCGGTGGTTGCAATGGAAATACCCAGGGAATATGCTCGCTGCTTAAAGGAATGCGCGCAAGTGATGCAATCGAGAGGTTGGAAGGCATAGATTGTAATGGAAAAGGTACTTCGTGCCCCGACCAGATGTCTAAAGCTTTGCGGAAAGCCTTGCAAGCGATAGGTCAAGATAGTTTGGCTGATAAAACTTGCAGGAATTGATGTTTAAAACCGGCTCACATATTAATATTAACTATAACAGAAAGAGTAAACCATGATTAGATTAAATGTTTTTATCCGTGTGTCTGCAGAAAAACGCGCGGAAGTTCTGGAAGTCGCCAAGGAATTGGTAGCAGCTTCATTGAAAGATAACGGATGTGTCGCTTACGATGTGTTTGAGAGTTCTACACGCCCTGATGTGCTGATGATTTGCGAGACATGGAAAGATGAAGATTGTCTTGCTGTCCACATGAATGCTCCGCATTTCACTACAATGGTTCCGAAGATTCAGGAATTGGGTGAAATGAAGATAGAACAATTTCCATTCTGAGAAAAAAGGTGAGGCTGCCTCGACAGGAATGTCGGAGCAGCCTTTTAAATTTATGCCGGCAGGATTGCAAAGTTTTTCCCGGTGTGGCAGTCTCGGGAAACCATGTTTTAAAAAACGGGAATTACTTGCACCATCCAAGGAAATCTGCCATGCCTTTCCCTTGCAGGTCGGGAATTACTTGGAAGGCTATTCCTTCGAGTAATTCAGCAGGATTAGTTGTTGCAAGGGCTATTACGCGCATTCCGGCTGCTGTTCCCGCCTGGATTCCGGCAATAGAATCTTCAAAAACTATGCAATTCGAAGGGCGGACACCGAGCCTTTCAGCTGCAAGCAGGTAACACTCCGGCGAAGGCTTTCCTTGTTTGATGTCGTCGGCGGTAATTAAACTGTCGAAAAGGTTCTCAATCTTCATTTCCTTGAATGCGCGTTTCATTTTTATGCTGTCGGAACTCGTTACCAATGCCGTGCGGACATTGTTCGCACGTAAATCCCTGATAAATTCCAGCGACCCGGGCATTGGAGGGAACGGCATCTTGATGTGGTCGAATTCCAAGGATTCTTTGCAGAGCTGCCGCTTCGTTTCGTCCGTCCTGTCTGCAAAATATTTCTCAATAATACCTTGCAAGGTTGTGCCCTTTATGACGGAAGCGAAATGAGGAATACCGGTGTTATAGCGTTCGCCCATTTCATCCCAAAATATATCGTATATGCGTTCAGTGTCTGCCACTACGCCGTCGAAATCGAAGAGTGCATGCTTTTTATATTCCATAACAATATTAATAAGTTGAATCTTGCGGGCAAAATTATGAAGAAACGGTTACTTTTGCAGACTTGGATGCTAATAATATGAAGTGAAGAACTATATGGATGAGAAGAAGAAATACTTTTGGGTGCTGGCAGGCTTGTGCCTCGTCTGCCTGTTCCTGTTTTTGGGTGAAACATCGTTCCATACTCGGGGAGAGCCGAGGGAAGCGGTTGTCGCGTTGTCGATGCTGGAACGTGGAAACTGGATTCTTCCTGTCAATAACGGTGTGGACATTGCGTACAAGCCTCCTTTATTCCATTGGATGATAGCTACGGTATCTCTGGTGACAGGAAAGGTGACTGAATATTCAGCTCGTTTCCCTTCGGCTTTGGCTTTGACAGTCATGTTGCTCTCCGGATATTGTTTTTATGCCCGTAGACGGGGAGCAGAACTGGCTTTAGTCGCTTCTCTTCTGACCCTGACGAATTTTGAAGTCCACCGCGCCGGATTGAATTGCCGTGTCGATATGTTGTTGGCTTCTTTGATAGTGCTCGCGTTGTACCAGATGTATTATTGGTATGAGAAAGATTTGAAAGGTATCCCTTGGTTGGCGGTACTGTTTATGAGCGGTGCTGCATTGACTAAAGGACCGGTAGGAATAGTCCTTCCATGCTTGGCAGCATTCGTTTTCTTGCTGATAAGAGAGAAAAAGCTGCTGCAATTATGCGGAAAGTTTCTGTTGATAGGGGTAATATCTTGTATTCTTCCGTTGATGTGGTATGTAGCGGCATATCATCATGGTGGAGAACGTTTCCTGTCGTTGGTATTAGAGGAAAACTTATTGCGGTTTGCCGGCAAGATGTCTTATTCGTCACATGAGAATCCTGCATATTATAATATCCTGACATTACTTGCCGGTTTCATACCTTATACGCTTTTTGTGGTCTTGTCTCTCTTTTTCTTGAAATATAAAGTGAGTTTTCAAAATGGTTGGGCGCGTTTCAAACAATATATAAAAGGTATGGACGATACCAGGCTGTATTCTCTTGTATGTGCAGTTACGGTATTTGTCTTTTATTGCATTCCGAAAAGCAAACGGAGTGTGTATTTGTTGCCGATGTATCCTTTCGTAGCTTATTTTTTAGCGGAATATTTTATTTACTTAAGAAAGCAGCATCCGGGAGTGATAAAACTGTCGGGATATATATTGTCGGTGGTTAGCGTAGTGCTTTTCGTGGCATTTATAGCTATTCAAATGGATTTGATACCACGGGAGTGGATTGGCGGTCGGCATCCTGAAGAAACATTGGCTTACATTGCCGCTTTACGAGATGCCCCTCTTGGTATTGTAAGTGTGCTCGTCCTTGCTCCGATTTTCGCTGTCGCGTATTTCTTTTGGCGCATGAAGCATAAAGCAGATAACATTTTGCCGTCGGTCTTTTGTCTTGTCGTGGCAATCTTCCTTTCGCTGGATGGCTTCTATCAGCCTACGGTATTGAATGTAAAGTCAGATAAACAGATGGCAATGCAAATCGCTTCTATAGTCCCTTCCGGAAGGTTGTATTCTTATCGGGAAAACTTCGTGCCGGGAAACAGGATGCATCCCTTTACATTGAACTTTTACCTTGGCGACAGAATTGTTCCTTTTCAGGAGTTTGCTCCGTCGGAAGGCTTTTTGGTTATGGGGGAAAATGAATATGAAAATTTCGTGGCGAACTACGGCGGAACTTACTTTTTGGAAGATGTTTATAATTCTAACAGGAGGAGTTGCGATGACCATAGTGTAGTGCATTTATATCGTTTTAGCAAAAAATGAACAACAGATGGACAAGTTTTTATTGATAATAGTTCCTTGTTATAATGAAGAAGAGGTATTGCCTGAAACAAACCGTCGCTTGACTGATTTGCTGCATGATTTAGAACAAGAAGGCAAGATTGGCAAAGGATGCATTCTGTATGTGGATGACGGTAGCAAGGACAGGACTTGGCAATTGGTTGAGGATTTTGTGGCATCTGGATTTCCAGTGAAAGGTTTGAAGCTGGCCCATAACGTCGGACATCAACAAGCTTTGTGGGCAGGACTTGAATATGCAGCCGCACACTCTGATGCCTCCGTTTCTATTGATGCTGATTTGCAGGACGATGTGCAATCAATCCATGAAATGGTGGATTATTACAATAAGGGCATCGATATTGTCTATGGAATCCGAAAAGAACGGAAAGCAGATACGTTTTTCAAAAAGCATTCAGCTTTGACATTCTATCGCTTGATGAAAGACCTTGGTGGGGAAATCATTTACAACCATGCCGATTTTCGATTGATGAGCCGGCGGACAATGCAGGCGTTAATTAGTTATCCGGAGCGGAATTTATTCCTCCGGGGTATGGTATATTCGTTGGGTTATCCTTCCGCAATGGTTTATTATGACCGTCGCAAGCGGTTTGCCGGAGAATCGAAATATCCTTTTAGCAAAATGCTTAGTTTTGCAATTGATGGCTTGACTTCTTTCTCTGTCCGCCCTTTGCGGTATATTGTTTTGCTGGGGTTGTTGTTCATCTTGATTTCCATACTCGCTATCATTTACGGTTTCCTCACTTATCTGAAAGGCAAGGCAATTCCCGGTTGGACGTCTCTGCTTGTATCTATATGGTTCATAGGTGGGATGTCGATAACTGCAATTGGGATAATTGGCGAATACATTGGTAAAATATATAAAGAGGTAAAACGCCGGCCTCGTTACTTTGTGGAAAAACTCATAGGCGAAGAAAAAAATGCAGATTGATATGTTGCCGGAATGAAAGAATATATTACCTTTGCACCCGAATCAAAAATCATTGGCTCGTTAGCTCAACTGAATAGAGCATCTGACTACGGATCAGAAGGTTATAGGT
>CAYZTO010000051.1:0-4497 GCA_964481365.1 uncultured Parabacteroides sp.
CACATCCGAGGTAGCGGCTGTAATCATTGACGTTCCTTACTTTCAGTATCTTGCTCATCTTGTTTCCTATTAAACCGATACAAAAATAAATATTTAGCGGACAATAATTTATGCCGGTATGCAATTTCTATGGAATTGGTAGGGTTTGCCTACTTATGGTTACAACGCTCCTCCTTGTTACGGTATAATTTTGCATCAGATAAAAACGAATACGATGAAACAGAAAACAGAATTACCTGAAGAATTGTGTGCGGACGAGGCGGTGTGCTTCATCGCAGACCGCCATCATGTTACGTCGCAACAGCTTTTGCACTATTTCCTTTATGGAGAAATTTCTACAGATGTCATGACACCGGTCAAGGCAACCATAAATCTGGAGCCGAACGAAATAGAAATACTGAAAGGGCTGTCAGGAAAAGTAAATGATTAAAATGAACAGAAACGTCCTTCTCACTTCTCCCCACGGTGCCGCATATTCTTATAGATTGGAACGAACACGATTATTGCCGACGAGACAATGGCGAAGATGGTATCGAATGTGATTTTTTCTGTGTTAGATAAAAGATAGTAGCATAATAGTCCCCATAGGAGAGTGAGGCATACTGCTTGGCTGTTGGTGATTTTCCTGCGTGCCATATAATGTAGGTGGCTTTTGGATTAGTTTGATATTAACAGCGACAGGGCGAAGATGGCGAGTGCGAGCACGACTGCCACTGAAGCGAAGGCGACAAGGATGCGCACTTCAGGCCGTTGTTTTTTCAGGAAGGGAAAGCAGATGTCCAGCAGTTTTAACCTGCGTGTGTATTCTTTGGTTCCGTCGCCGGGTAGGGGGTATCCGTTTTCGCGCATGATTTCGAAGGCGCGAGGCAAATCCTTTTCCAAGATTTCCAGCCGAGCCCCGCCTACATCCACATAACCAGCCATGATTTGTGTGGTAAGTTCGTTGCGCAGGTAGCACTCTATCCCTTCCGAGCGGAGGAGAGCCATCAGCGTCTGGGCATCAGCCGGGTAGCTGAATACTGTAATTTCTACCATCCTGTCCATATTCTTTCTCAGTCCGAGCCGGCTGCAGACACTGCAAACCGGCTCGAAAAATATTTTCCGGTTTTATTGTTTGCCCTCAATGGCAACTTCTTTGTTTATCTTTTTAATCAGCCCTTGAAGTACAGCACCCGGACCAAGTTCGATGAAGTGGGTTGCACCATCGGCAATCATATTTTGCACAGACTGCGTCCAACGTACCGGCGAGGTAAGCTGCGCTATGAGGTTTGCCTTGATTGTCTCTGGGCAGGTTTCAGCCTTTGTCGTGACATTTTGGTATATGGGGCAAACAGGTTTGTTGAATGTAGTCGTTTCAATGGCAGCGGCAAGCTCTGCGCGGGCAGGTTCCATAAGCGGAGAGTGGAACGCACCGCCGACTTTCAATTTAAGGGCGCGTTTTGCTCCGGCGGCAAGCATGAGTTCGCAAGCCTTTTCGATTCCAGGTACCGAACCTGAAATCACTACCTGCCCGGGACAGTTGTAATTTGCACAAACAACAATCTCGTCGGTGATTCCGGCGCAGATTTCTTCAACTTTCGCATCGGGGAGAGCGAGAACCGCAGCCATTGTGGACGGAGTCATTTCGCAAGCCTTTTGCATAGCCATTGCACGGTGGGAAACCAAGGTGAGACCGTCCTCGAACGAGAGTGCTCCGGCGGCAACCAATGCTGAGAATTCACCAAGGGAATGCCCTGCAACCATGTCAGGCTTGAAGTTGTCGCCCAGCGTCCGCGCGAGAATCACGGAGTGGAGGAATACGGCGGGTTGTGTAACTTTTGTCTGCTTCAAATCGTCGTCGGTTCCGGCGAACATGATGTCGGTAATGCGGAAACCAAGGATATTGTCTGCTTTCTCAAACAGTTCTTTAGCCAGCGGATTGTTTTCATATAAATCTTTGCCCATCCCTACGAACTGGGCTCCCTGGCCGGGAAATACATAAGCATCCATTGTCTTGTAAATTTCTAATTTGAGTTTTTTAAGATGGCGCAAAGGTAATAAATTCCTAATAATAGATTGGGAAATCAATTCAAATAGTATCTTTGCCACCGTTTAGTCAAGATATATTAACGGATAAAATTAGATAATATCATGGATGAATTATTGTTTTTGGGAAACTTAGGGACAGGCGAGATAGTCATCATCGCTTTGGTAGTACTTTTACTTTTCGGTGGAAAGAAAATCCCTGAGCTTATGCGTGGCATAGGCAAAGGAGTGAAGAATTTCAAGGATGGAGTGAAAGGCATCGAAGATGATATTAAAATAGACGATACCGACACGCCCACTACTAAGAAATAATCGCAGGAACGGATGGAGCAACAAGATGAAATGTCCTTCTGGGACCACCTGGAGGAATTGCGTTGGACTCTGTTTCGTTCTATCTTAGCACTCTTTATCTTTGCGATAGGCAGTTTTGCCTTCATGCGCGATTTGTTCGACAAGGTTATTTTAGCCCCTTGTTCGTCCGACTTTATTTTCTACCGTTGGCTGTGCCATTTGAATGAGTGGATGCGTGACATCAGCCCGTATGTTGATGTTTTGCCGGATTTTTGTAATGACAACTTCCATGTTGAGATTTTCAATATCCGCCTTGCCTCGCAATTCTTCACGCACATGACAACATCGTTCTGGCTCGCGCTGGTGCTCACCTTCCCCTACCTGATGTGGGAAATCTGGAAGTTCATCAGCCCCGCGCTTTACGAGAACGAGAAGAAGAATGTCCGTTGGGTTTTTGTCTTCGGGACGATAATGTTCTTCGTAGGTTGTGCTGTCGGCTATTTTATGGTATTTCCGATGACGCTCCGCTTCCTGGCGACTTACCAGCTAAGCGTGAACATCATAGAGCAAGTGTCGTTGGATTCTTACATGGACAACTTCCTGATGCTGATTTTCATCATGGGAGTTGTTTTTGAGATGCCGCTTCTTTCGTGGCTCTTGTCGAAGATTGGCGTGTTGCATCGCGGGTTTTTCCATACATACCGCCGGTACGCGATTGTCGGATTGCTTATTGCAGCTGCATTTATCACGCCGAGCAGTGACCCGTTCACGTTGGCGGTTGTATTTTTCCCGTTGTACGGGTTGTATGAATTGAGTGCGTTCTTCGTCCGCCCCGAACCGAAAAAAGAGGATGAAGAAGAGGATGAGGAAGCAGAATAACTTATTGTAGAGTAACCCGGATACAGGGTATTCTTGCAGTTAGCGGGAATGCCGGTGTATCCGGGTTTATAAGTAGCTATTTATGAAAGAAAATGAATTGATATTCGGCATACGTTCAGTTATTGAAGCCATCCAAGCCGGGAAGGAAGTGGACAAAGTGATGGTGAAGCGCGATTTGCAGGGAGAACTTGCCAAGGAGTTGTTCGAAATCCTGCGGGGTACGGGCATCCCGGTGCAGCGTGTCCCGCAAGAAAGGCTCGACCGTTACACGCGCAAGAACCATCAGGGCGTCATCGCTTTCATTTCAGCCATAACTTACCAGAAGCTGGAAGATATAATCCCGTTTGTTTACGAGTCGGGCAGGAACCCTTTCATAGTTTTGTTGGATGGGGTGACGGATGTCCGTAATTTCGGCGCCATTGCCCGTACTTGCGAATGTGCAGGGGTAGATGCCATCGTAATCCCCTCGAAAGGCAGTGTGACGGTCAATGCCGACGCAATAAAGACTTCGGCAGGCGCATTGCTCGTTTTGCCGGTATGCAAAGAGAAAAGCATCAACCAAGCCATCCGTTTTTTGCAACAGAGCGGCGTAAAAGTGTTCGCGGCAAGCGAAAAAGCGCCGGAACTTTATACCGGCGGGCGTTACGACGGTCCGGTAGCCCTTGTGATGGGCGCGGAAGATACGGGAGTTTCCTTGGAAAACCTCCGGATTTGCGATGCAATGGTCAAAATCCCCCTGTTCGGGACGATTGGCTCGCTCAATGTTTCCGTTGCGACTTCGGTGTTGGTTTACGAGGTTGTCCGCCAACGGATGAATGAAAAGGTTTAATCTTTAAAATAAAGGAGAAAATGAAGAAAGTTATTGCTACAAAGAATGCGCCTGCGGCAATCGGGCCGTACAACCAGGCGATACAAGCAGGGAATATGTTGTTTGCTTCCGGGCAGTTGGGTTTAGACCCTGCAACCGGGGAATTTGCCGAAGGCGGGGTGGAAGCCCAGACCGCGCAGGCTTTCCGCAACGTGAAAGCCATACTCGCCGAAGCAGGTTACGCAATCGACGACGTAGTGAAGACGACTGTCTACCTTGCAGACATGGCAGATTTCGCGGCGATGAATGAAGTTTATGCTTCCCAATTCACGGGGGATTTCCCCGCCCGTTCCGCCGTTGCCGTAAAGACGCTCCCCAAGAACGCACTGGTGGAAGTCGAGGTCATAGCTGTGAAATAGTTGGAAAAAGCGGCAACCGCAGTGTTGCCGGCCTTCAAAAAACAGAACTCAACCCTGAATTTGTACTTTGCACGG
>CAYZTO010000051.1:4597-16228 GCA_964481365.1 uncultured Parabacteroides sp.
AAATTCAGGGTTGAATTGGTATTTTGCACGGCGACAAAGTACAAATTCAGGGTTGAATTGGTATTTCCCCGGTTTTTTAAAGCCCGCTGAAGTCCACGCCTTCGAACACCAGCGACGGAATGCGCCAGCTCGACGACAACCGTGGGTCATTCCCTGCCGCCGCAAGGCTGTTCCACAGCGTCAGCATATTTCCCGTCACGTTCATTTCCGAAACCGGCTGCGCCAGCTTGCCATGCTGAATCAGGAAACCCTCGATGCCATAAGAAAAATCGCCTGTCGTGCTGTTGCAATTTCCACCGTTGAAGCCGGTAACCAATATCCCCTTGCCAATGCCGGCAACCAGACTGTCGAAGCTTTGTGTACCCGGTTCCATTACCAAGATTGAAGGCGAGGAAACCGTAGGCTCGGTTTGCATTTTGTTTGCGCGGTATGTATCGATGAAATAAGTTTTCAAGACGCCCTTTTCAAAGATTGGCTGGGGCCGGGTGGCGACTCCTTCATTGTCGAAATAGCGTGCGCCGGGAGCTTTCGCCAAATGTGGCTCGTCTTTCAAGGTCATTTTCTCGCTTAAAACTTTCTGCCCCAGCTTGTCGAGCAAGAAAGAATTGCGTTGCTGGATATTGCCGCCGTCTATCGCGCTGAGGAGCGGGGAAAGCAGGCGTGCCGAATTCATGTTGTCCACCAGCATCGTGTATTTCCCCGATGCCGTCTTCTTTTGCCCAATCTTGCGTAGCACCCTCTTCAATGCTTCTTCGCCAATTCCCTTTTTGGTCAGTTCATCAAAATATAAAGATGTGTCGTACCAGTATGACGACGGTCTCGTTTCGCCTTCGCCGTGCACGCTGACGCCTGCGTATAGGCTGAATGACGAATCGCAAGACTCTCCCTCGAATCCGTTGCTTGCAATCAGGTATTTGAAGGCCTTCTCGTCGCTGTAAGAAGTAGTTGCAGAAATAATGCGCTCGTCTTTACCCAAGATTTCTTCGCAACATTGCATTGCAAGGGCGACTTTGTCGTCCGGCTGGATGTTGTCAAAAGCCGGGTCGAGCAATTGCAAGTCCGCCGAACCGCCTTTGTAGTAACGCGAAGCATCCGGAAGGGTGCGTGCTTTGTCTTCAGCCAGATAGCGGGTAGCCGCAATGCCGTCGAGAATCAGTTTTTGGACTTCCTCCTTGTCCAAGCGGTTTGTGGAATAGGAACCGAACCGCCCATTCGTGAAAATGTGGATAACCAGATTATTTTCCGAAGCCTGGTGCAGGCGGTCAATCTTCATGTCGCGCACTTCAAATGTGCTGCTCGAACCATTGTAGATGGCAACACGCGCAGCCTCGCATCCGTTCTTCAGAGCGAAGTCTTGCGCCCATTGTGCCAGTTGTTTATTTTCTTTTGTAATCATAATTAGTTCTCTCCTCCAACAGTTAATTTGCTAACCAATGCCGACGGCATGCCGCACGTGACAGGGCAAGACTGCCCGTCTTTCCCGCAAGTCCATGTGCCGTTGTCCATTTTGTAATTGTTGCCCACCATCGTGATGTCTGCAAGGGCTTTGGGGCCGTTCCCGATGATGTTTATGTCTTTGATAGGTTGTGTGAGCTTTCCGTTTTCAATCAAATAGCCGTCTTTCACGAAGAAAGTGAAGTCCCCGGCGCCTATTTGCACCTGCCCGTTGGTGAAACTGCTTGCGTAAATCCCGTGCTTGACGGTCGAAATGATGTCTTCTTCCGTAACGTTGCCGTTTTCCATATATGTGGCGCGCATACGCGGGATAGGCATCATGCGGAAGTTCTCCCTGCGGCCGTTTCCTGTCGAGGGGATGCCGTAATGCTTCGCGCTCACGCGGTCGTGCATGTAACTCGTCAGGATTCCTTCCCTTACGATGTAAGTTTTCTGTCCTTCCACGCCGTCGTCGTCAATATTCACCGAGCCACGGTTGAAAGGTATGGTTCCGTCGTCCACCACGTTGATGTGTTCATCGCAAACCTTCTTTCCAAACAGGTCTGAGAAGATGGAAACCTTCTTACGGTTGAAATCAGCCTCGAATGCATGGCCGATAGCCTCATGCAAAAGGATGCCTGAGCCTCCTGCGCCCATTACGACTGGCATCTCACCCCCTTTGGGTTTGATTGCATTGAATAGGATGGAAGTCTTGTCCACTGCTTCCTTTGCCAATTCTTCCACAAGGTCGTCTGTCAGGAATTCAGCCCCCATCCGATAAGAGCGGGAAGCGTAAGAATTCTCCATCCTTCCGTTATCTTCCATTATGCAGATGCCCGCCATCGAGCACATGGGCCTGTAATCATAGTAAAGGCGTCCTTCACTGTTGCAGAAAAGGATATGGGAAGTCGAATCCCCCAAAGACGCGCGTACTTTGTTCACCCGGTTGTCGAGGGAGAATATCCGGTCGTTCAGTTTCTGTAGATACGGAATCTTGTCCTGTACCGGCATGATGTCCCAATCCTTTGCCAGAGTGTAATAGTTGCTTTTCAGCTTCACTTCCGTCATGTTCACCGGCTCGACCTTGGCTCCCGACGTTGCAATACGTGCAGCAGTCCGGGCAGCCCTTAGCATCTCATCCAAAGTTATGTTTTCCACATAGGCATACCCGGTCTGGTCGCCAGCCAAAACACGAACTCCCATGCCGAAGTCTATATTCGACGATGCCGAATTCACTTCACCATCCTGAAGTCCTATGCTATTGTAATGAGTATGCTCAAAAAAGAGGTCAGCATAATCCCCCCCCTTTTCCAGAGCAGCGGCAAGCACTTTTTTCAGGTCTTCTTCGCTCACTTTGAAGTGATTCATTGCGAAAGAGACTCCTGCGGCTTGTCCGGCTGTGTTGTTGCTCGTGCAACTGCCCAAAAACGACGGGGCAACTAATGATGTCAATACAGCCATGCTTCCTGTTTTTAAAAAATCTCTTCTATTGATATTCATTTCATTTGTTGTTGTATCGTAGTTGCAAAAGTAGCTATTAAATCCTGTATTCACACGATTTCCAAATGCCCATTCACCTTGCGGATGTGTTTCATGATGTTTGCCGGAGGTCTTTTACCCATGAACTCCTCCTTCATAAAGTCCATGAAAGGCGCAACATGCTTGAAAAACATATAGTATCCTTCGCAGAGGTAGTTCAGTCCCGGCTCGCCGTCCTTCGTCGTGAGGAAACGGTTCTTCGGACACTCGCCATTGCAGGCAAACAGGTATTCACAAGCCTTGCATTGCTGCGGGAGACGCTCTCGCTTGTCAGCTCCGAACTTCAGTTGCTTTTCGCCGAACATCATCCCCGCGAAGGAATGCGTCCGGATGTTGCCGAGCTTGTATTCCGGGAAGACAAAGTGGTCGCACGAATAAACATCCCCGTTGAACTCCATCACACCGGCGTGGCCGCAAGTTTCAGCCATTGTGCAAACACCCGGAGCGATCCCCACCCAGTTGGCAAGTGTGGCGTCGAAGAGTTGGACATAGTAATGACTGACATCAGACTGTACCCACTCGTCGAAAATGGCACATAGAAATTCGCCCCACCGTTTCGCCCCGACTGAGAAAGCCGCCAAACGGACATCTTCCCCCTTTTCCGTAGGTGTACTGAGCTTTGTACCGTCGGAATGGCGGTTCAGACGCTCCACGATAGGGGTAAATTGTATGTAATGGCAGTCTATCTCCTTGAAGAAACGGTAAAATTCGAGGGGGAAGTCCACGTTGTAGTCATTCACGACTGCCATAGCGTTGTAATCCACCCCGTGACGCTTCAGCATTTCTATTCCTTTCATCACTTTGTAGAACGACGGCGCTCCCTGGCGTGTCCGACGGTACTCATCGTGGAAATCTTGGGGTCCGTCGATGGAAATACCCACGAGGAAGTGGTTGTCTCGGAAAAAACGGCACCAATCATCATTCAAAAGCATGCCGTTCGTCTGTATGGTGTTTGTTACATTGCGGCCGTGCGCGTATTTCCGCTGTAATTCGAGTGCCCTACGGTAGAAACTCAGTGGGCGTATAAGCGGTTCGCCCCCGTGCCATGTGAAAAGCACGTCCTGCATGGTTTGGCAAGCCATATATTCGCGGATAAACAGTTCCAGCAGTTCGTCGGAAAGGATATTGTTCCTCTCGCCTGGATACAGCAGCCCTTTTTCGAGGTAATAACAATAGTCGCAAGCCAAGTTGCAGCGCGAGCCGGCAGGTTTCGCCATGACATATACAGGGCGAGAGAATGGAGCGTATGTATTCATTTGGTAAGAATGTTTTTAAAGGATTGGATGATGACTTTTCCCGGGCAGGTTTTATTTTTTCGATTGTTTGAAATCCCTTATGAACGCCTCGCATATCCAGTTCGCCAGCGCCTGGCGGTTATTGCTCTGCACGAAGCGTTGCTGGTCGTATTTGTTTTGGATATTACCGACCTCGATGAATACCCCCGGCGGCAAAGTATTCTTCAGTACATACAAATTACCTTTGTTCACTGTCCCGGAGAAGCCCCTACCGGGCTGGTGCTTGTCGTATTTCTCTTGGAAGGTATCTTTTACGTTCTGGGCGAGTTGCCTGCTCAGTTTTGAGCCGCTGTGATAGAAGTAAACATCCACCTGCTTGCTTTTGCTTCGGCTGTCGATGTGGATAAAGAGGGCGCGGCGGTACGTTTCCGTGTCCTTGTTGTAGAGCGAATTGATTTTGTCACTCCTTTGCTTCAGCCTTTGCACCTGATTGAGGGGTATCGGGCTGCCCATGCAGGTTTCCCGCTTGCTGTTGCTGAGGTAATAATCGTCGCGGATGCCGTCTTTCGCGTCTTGGATAATTATGTAAACCTTCGCGCCGCGCATCATTAGGTTGCGGGCGACCCTCAGCGTGATGTCGTAGGCGTATTCATCCTCGTGGAGTTCATGGTTCCCGGCGTAACCTATCGCTCCCGGGTCGGGACCGCCATGTCCGCTGGAGAGATAGAAGCATGCTCCTTCCAATTCCCTTGAAACCTGCTTGAAGCTCTCGTATTTCTTGCCGAAAAGGGGTTCGTAGAGTGTTGCGCCGCTTTCTGATTTCGTTTGTTTTTCCGTGGCAGTGCTTCCGTTCGTTTTCAACGGCGGCAAAGTGTACCTTACACCTTTCAGCAATGCGTAATTCTTTCCAAACTTCCCTTTGTTCAATTTGATAAACTCCTTTTGGTACTCTGAACCGCTTCTGTTGAAGCGTTTGAGGAAGGCTGTCATCCCTTCGCCGCTTTTCGGATAGGCGTAATCCTGCGCCCCCGCATAAAAAACGGGCAACAAAAGGATGAGCAACAGCCCTGCAAGTCTGGAAATAGAAGCCATAACCGTTATTGAACCACTTTTTTATAGATTTCCCGTGTAATGTAAATGTCGTAAGCCGCGTCGTGCAGCCTTTGGGGGTCAAGCGGGATGCCGAGAGCACGCGCTACCGTCTCTTGCTTGAAGTCGGGCATCTCCGGACGCCTCTCCAACAGGCGTTGGGTGGCAAGTACCATCACGTCGATGGAATTTACCCAGAACCAAGAATGGAAATACTGGTCGCCGTTCTGCACGAAGAAGGCTTTGAGGAACATATTGTCGAAGGAGGAGTTGTTGTACCCGGCAAGGAAGAACTTGTCTTTCTTGTCGTACCTGTCCACGTAGCGTGAAAGCATCTCCACGAATTTACCGTACACTTCTGACATCGGCGGGTAGCCCATGATTTGCTCGCGGGTAACGTTGCACACGTCCAAAGCCCCTTGGTCAATCTCGCAACGGGGGTTTGGCTGGACGTGGAAGTTGAATGTTTCCTGCGTGATGCCGTCTATCACCACTTCTCCGCTTATTTGGTGGATGCCGTTCCTCCAGAACTTTACTCCGGTAGTTTCCAAATCGAAAAACAGTATCTTCATTGCGCGTAAATCAAAAGGTTTTACTCTCCGGGATTGTCCTTTACCGTGATATGGAAGCATCCTTGCTTCCTCTCGTGCTTGACGTAGCAGCGTCCGTCGCGTTTCAAATCGCGGAGGACCATCGCCAACACCATTTTGAGGCGGTCTTTGTCGATGTTGAGCGTGTCCGACTCGTCTGATTTTGTATATCTGACCCACGAAAGGTCGAATGTAGTGCCGTATTGGTGTGTCGAATTGGCTGAAGAGTTGCCGTTACTTTTGCGGAGCTTCTTCACATCGTCTGCCGTGCGCGTAACGCTGGTGACTTTCACCTTGTAAATCGACGCGTTGCGGTTCCGCAGCGTGTCTTGGAAATTCCGCCCTATGTCTTCGAGCAGTTTAGCCGCCTCGGGGATGAGGTACGGTATGGAGTGGGTCAGTTTTTCGACCTCGTAGTATTCGTTCGTCTTTACCTCGACCATATTTTTGCTGGCATGTTCGGCTTCCTCGCGGTTTGCGACCGGTTTTATCCCGATTTTCTTTGCCATCGCCAGTTGCACGTCGTTTAAGTCGTTGAAATCCCGGTTGTAACTCCCGTCATACCAGATTTTTTTCAGCTCGCCCCGTTTCTCCTTGCATCCCATGAAAGAACACGCGAGGAAAATCAGGCACAGGCATAGTGCAAAGTGTTGTGTACGTTTCATTTTGTGTTTTTGAAAGTTTTTTACCGTGACAAAATTAGGCAAAATAGGGAAACGGGAGAACAAAAATGCAATATTATGCAGGCTAAAGTGGTAAAAGAAACAGTGTTATGGCGGTTTTACCGCGCAAAACCGGGTACGGAAAGGAGTGGAGATGGGGTTGTTCAGGGTAAAATACATTCTAAAACCCGTGGGGATGGTACTGAACCGGTTCAGGAATGTTCCGCAGTTTTGGGAAATGCCCTCGTACTGCTTCAGCAATATGTTTTTATTTTGCAGAATGGTCTCGTATTGCTTCAATACCATGCTTCTGTTTTGTGGAATAGTTTCGTATTGCTTCAGCATGATGTTCCAGCTTCGCGGAATAGTCCTGTACTGCTTCAGCACAATGCCGCAATCCGGCGGAAGCATCTCGTATTGCTTCAGTACCATTTCCCAAAAATGTGGAAGCAACTTTACCGCGGTAAAATTGATATTACACGCCTTCGGAATTTGTTTTTCGCAAAGCAAAGGCTATCTTTGCCCTTATACAATAATTTTGTCAAAAGAAAAATGGAGAAAAAATACCTGACAATAGACACTGTCGCCCTGACGCGGCTCAACAAAGCCGAGCTGCTTGCGTTTTTATCCCGTGTAATCACCATTTTGCCGGAGGCAGATGCCGCCGACGGCGGTGTGGAGTCCCTTTACATCCCGCAGGAACTGCTTGATGCGCTTAAAACCTGCGTGGAAAAGCTGGCGCAGATAACCCGCGAGTCGCGGTCGAGCGTGAAAACGAAGGAGCTTGCGAAAATCGACGAAGAACGGAACGCGCTGCTGCTGTACATCTTCGGTGTCGTCTCGCAGGCGGGCAACCTTCCGCTTGAGGGGCAGCGCGAGGCGGGTAAAGTGCTTTTTGCGGAGCTGAAAGGCTATTCCTCCGCGCACAGGCTGCCGCAGACGCAGAAAACCGTTGCGATTAACTCGATGGTGGCGGCGGTCGGCGACGGCGGGATGGCTTCGCACATCGCAACGCTGGGTCTGCAACCGCACATCGACGAGCTGCAAAGGCTGAACGGCATTTACGAGCAGACATCCGTGCTCCGTACCCGCGAAATGTTGCCCTTGCAGGATACGGCTGCCGGTTTGCGCGGGGAGGCAATCCTCCTGTACGAGGAAGTGGCAGACCGTGCTTTCGCAACGAACCTTCTTTTCGGCACGCAGGAGGCGGCTGATTTCATACAAAAGCTCAACATCGAGATACGGGAATCGAAAATCGCCTACAACAGGCGCATGGCGCAGGCGAAAAGGGAGGGTTACGCTGAAGGAACCGGCACGGAGGGGATGCGATAATTTATTGTCCGGGGTTGAATAATTATTACTCATATTTTACTTACTTTGTGCGCTGAATAAAAAAAGAAAGTCAAGCAGGCAAGATGATAGAACGCATTTACATTCTCGAAACGGTGGACCCCATTGTCTTCTATGGGGTGAACAACAGCAATATGCAACTGATAAAAACACTGTTTCCCAAGCTGCGGGTGGTAGCGCGCGGGAATGTGATGAAGGTGATTGGCGAAGAGGAGGAATCGGAACTGTTCCTGAAGAAAATCCGCGAGATAGAGAAGTATTGCGAGGAGTTCAACACCCTTTCTGACGATGTGATAATAGATATTGTGAAGGGTAACACGCCTGTCGTAGTGAAGCAAGAGAACCTTATCATCCACGGGATGAACGGCAAACCCATAACAGCCCGTACCGGCAACCAGCAGAAGCTCGTCGAAGCGTTTGAATGTAACGATTTGGTGTTTGCGACAGGCCCCGCAGGGTCGGGGAAGACATTCGTCGCCATTGCGCTGGCTGTAAAAGCATTGAAAAACAAGTCCGTCAGGAAAATCATATTGAGCCGCCCGGCGGTGGAAGCCGGTGAAAAGCTGGGATTCCTCCCCGGCGAGATGAAAGACAAGCTCGACCCTTACCTGCAACCGCTTTACGACGCTTTGCAGGACATGATACCCGGCGCGAAGCTGAGGGAATACATGGAAAACAACGTGATTCAGATAGCGCCTCTGGCTTTCATGCGTGGACGTACCCTGAACGACGCGGTAATCATACTCGACGAGGCGCAGAATACCACCACGCACCAGATAAAGATGTTCCTCACCCGTCTGGGAATGAATGCGAAGATGATAGTGACGGGCGACACCACACAGATAGACCTTCCGCCTACCGCAAAGTCCGGTTTAGTGCAGGCGATGCAAATCCTCAAGAATGTGAATGGCATCGGACGGGTGGAATTCACGAAGAAAGACATCGTAAGGCACAAGCTCGTGCAGAGGATTGTCGAGGCATACGAGAAATACGACAAGAACCGTAAAAAAGCGGATGGTGAAGCGAAGCAGGATGAAACGATACAAAATATATAAGATTTAGGTATAGAAATGGAAAAAGCTTTAGTAAAAACAGATTTCAACTTACCCGGACAAAAGGGCGTTTATCACGGGAAAGTCCGTGATGTTTACAGCGTGGACGACGATTTGCTGGTAATGGTGGCGACAGACCGCATCTCGGCATTCGACGTGATTCTGCCGGAAGGCATTCCCTACAAGGGACAGATGCTGAACCAGATTGCTGCCAAGTTCCTCGACGCGACGACGGATATCTGCCCCAACTGGAAACTTGCCGTCCCCGACCCGATGGTAACGGTCGGCGTGCGTTGCGAGGGTTTCCCGGTGGAGATGATAGTGCGCGGCTATCTTTGCGGAAGCGCGTGGCGTGCGTACAAGGGCGGTGTCCGTGAAATATGCGGTATAAAATTGCCGGAGGGCATGCGCGAGAACCAGCGGTTCCCTGAACCGATAGTCACACCTACTACTAAAGCTGAGATAGGTGAGCATGACGAGGATATATCAAAGGAAGAAATCCTTGCACGTGGCTTGGCAACGCCGGAAGAGTATGCTGTCTTGGAAAAATATACCTTGGCACTCTTCAAGCGCGGCACTGAGATAGCTGAAAAGCGCGGGTTGATTCTGGTGGATACGAAATACGAGTTCGGAAAGCACAACGGGCAGATTTACCTCATGGATGAAATCCATACGCCTGATTCTTCACGCTATTTCTATCTCGACGGCTATGAAAAACGTTTTGCCGCCGGCGAACCGCAGAAGCAGCTCTCGAAAGAATTTGTCCGCGAATGGCTGATGGAAAACAATTTCCAGGGAAAAGCGGGTCAGGTTGTCCCGGAAATGACGCCTGCCATCGTGGAAAGCATAAGCAACCGCTATATCGAATTGTACGAACACATCACAGGCGAATCTTTCGTGAAGGCTGATACCGCTAATCTGGCGGAACGCATAGAAAAGAATGTTGCAGGATACCTGAAATCACGGAAAAATTGACAAGCCGGGCTTGTCAATCATAAATTGCAGGTTGGTTATGTACGGTTCAGAAAAGGTACTCCCTTACAACCAAGATGAACATAAGGGTATTCAAGTCAGGCGTATGTTCGATGCCATAGCAGGGAAGTACGACTTGCTGAACCATACGCTTTCATTCGGATTTGATAAAGGATGGCGCAGGAAGGGCATAGATTTCCTGCGTCCTTTTGCTCCAAAACAGATATTGGACATCGCTACTGGGACGGGTGACTTGGCTATTGCAATGCAACGTTCGCTTTCCGCAGACCGGATTATCGGGGTGGACATCTCGGAAGGCATGATGCAGGTAGGACGCGAGAAAGTGGCGAAAGCCGGCTTGCAGAGCCACATCACATTCGAACAGCAAGATTGCACGGCACTTGATTTTGAAGATAACAGCTTCGATGCAGTCACCGCTGCTTTCGGTGTTCGCAATTTTGAGGATATCGAACTGGGACTTTCCGAGATGTACCGTGTATTAAAGCCCAATGGACATTTGATGATACTGGAACTTTCCACGCCAGAGCATTTCCCGATGAAGCAGCTCTACAGTATTTATTCAAAAGTCGTGATTCCTAATATCGGCAGGTTTGTTTCCAACGAGAAAGAGGCATACAGCTACCTGCCGGCATCTATCAAAGTCGTTCCACAAGGGAAAGTCATGGAAGACTTGCTTTCGCGCGTCGGGTTCAAGGATGCGAAAGCCGGCACTTTCACCTTTGGAATATGTTCGTTATATACAGGAAGCAAGTGATGCTTCCCTTTTCCCGGTAAAAAAATACGACAGATTATTATGCAGAAATATGGTTTGATAGGATATCCTTTGGGACATTCTTTTTCCAAAAACTTTTTCAACCAAAAATTTGAATCGGAGCATATAGATGCCCAGTATGTGAATTTTGAAATTCCGAACATCAAGGATTTTAAGGATGTTTTGAAATATAATCCTGACCTTCACGGGCTGAATGTTACTATTCCTTATAAAGAGCGGGTAATACCTTATCTTGACGGACTTGACGAAGATGCACGGCTTATCGGTGCTGTCAATGTCATTAAATTTTCCCGGGGGTTTTTAGGCAAAACGAAGTTGGTGGGCTATAATTCGGATGTTATCGGCTTCCGACGTTCGATAGAGCCGTTGCTTACGCCGTCACACCGCAGGGCATTGATTCTCGGTACGGGCGGAGCATCGAAAGCTGTCTTCCACGGGTTGAAGCAGTTGGCTGTCGAACCGGTATTTGTTTCTCGTACAGAAAAGGAGGGTTGCCTAACTTATGACGATTTGACCCGTGAGATAATGGAGCAGCATACGGTTATTGTAAATACCACTCCGCTCGGAATGTTCCCGAATGTCGATGCGTGTCCTGACATCCCCTACGAGTGGCTTACCCCGGACCATTTACTGTACGATTTGTTATACAACCCTGACGAAACACTATTCATGAAGAAAGGGAAGGAACGTGGTTCTGTCGTGAAGAATGGCTTGGAGATGTTATTGCTTCAAGCCTTCGCCGCATGGGAAATTTGGAATAGCAAAGATTAGTGCCATAATTAAGGATTCCCTGTTTATAGGGAGAATGCATATAACGAGGCTAATGCCAGTTCCAAATCACGTTCCGCTTGAAGCATGCATCCAACGCGACTTGGCGTCAGTTGGTGCTGTCTGCAATGTTTCCAACGCGACTTG
>CAYZTO010000052.1:0-10891 GCA_964481365.1 uncultured Parabacteroides sp.
AGCTGTCTGCAATGTTTCCAACGCGACTTGGCGTCAAGTGGAGCTGTCTGCAATTATCATTATCAACGCATCTTCAATGTTACAATCGTTGCCACGGCAAGGATGATGCCTATAAGCCAAAAGCGTATGACGATTTTCGATTCAGGTACGACGTCGAGCGGCTTTTGTATTATCGCTTGTATGCCGGCGTTGCCCGCTTTTTGGAAATGGTGGTGCAAGGGTGCCATCTTAAAAATGCGTTTCCCCACGCCAGATTTCCGTTTGGTATATTTAAAATAGAAAGTCTGTAGGATTACAGACAGGTTTTCCACAAGGAAGATTCCGCAAAGGATGGGAATGAGTAGCTCTTTGCGGATAATGATTGCAAAAACGGCAATGATTCCACCGAGGGTGAGGCTTCCGGTATCGCCCATGAAGACTTGTGCCGGGTAGGCATTGTACCACAAGAAGCCTATTGTTGCCCCAATGAAAGCTGCCGCGAAAACTACCAGCTCTTCTGCCCCGGGTATGAACATGATGTTGAGGAACGAAGCAAATTCAAAGTGTGCCGACATATAGGCAAGAATCCCCAAAGCAACACCGATAATGGCGGAGCATCCTGCCGCCAACCCGTCGAGGCCGTCGGTCAAGTTAGCCCCATTCGACACAGCGGTAACAACGAAAATCACCATCAGCACAAAGACAACCCAAGCGGCTTCTTCCTTGTAAGAGCCAGCCCACGACACGAGCTGCGCGTAGTCGAAGTTGTTGTTCTTTACGAATGGGATGGTCGTCTTGGTAGATTTGGTTTCCATAGTATGGAATTTGACTTCCTTTATGGTATCACCTTGTCTGACCTCGATGTTTTCACGGATAACGACGTCCGGGCTTAGGTATAGTACGAGTCCTACGATAAGCCCTAACCCTATCTGCCCAACTATTTTAAACCGCCCGTGCATACCATCTTTATTCTTTCGGAAAACTTTGATATAGTCGTCTGCAAATCCTAAAGTCCCAAGCCATAGCGTGGTAATCAACATTAGTATGAGGTATATGTTGTTGAGCCGGGAAAAAAGCAACACCGGTATCACTATGGCAATGATAATGATGATGCCCCCCATCGTAGGCGTGCCTTTTTTGTTTATCTGTCCTTCTAAGCCGAGGTTGCGGATAGTCTCTCCTATCTGTAGGTACTGCAGATGGTCTATAATGCGCCTGCCGATGGTAGTGGCGATGAATAGAGACAGGATGAGGGCACATCCGGAGCGGAACGATACGTACTTGAACATTCCTGCCCCGGGGAAATCGAGTTGGTCTAAATAATTAAACAGATAATACAACATGGTTCAAGCTCCTTCTGTGGAAAATAGTTTGTGAAGCAGCTCCCTATCATCGAAATGATGTTTAACCCCCATAACTTCTTGATAGTCTTCGTGACCTTTGCCTGCAACAAGCACGACATCCCCTTTCTTTGCCATCATAGTCGCAGTTTTGATGGCTTGGGCGCGGTCGGTAATGCGAACTGCTCGTTCCAAGTCTGCTTCGGATAATCCTGCCATCATATCATCGATGATGGCCTCCGGTTCTTCAAACCGGGGGTTGTCTGATGTGAGAATAACCACGTCGCTGAGGCGAACCGATTCTTTTGCCATTAGCGGGCGCTTGCCTTTATCGCGGTTTCCGCCGCAACCTACTACAGTTATAATCCTACCTTTCCCGTTAAGCACTTCATGGATGGTGTTCAATACATTAGTAAGGGCGTCCGGAGTGTGTGCATAATCAACGATGGCAGTATAACCTTTGGGGGAACGAATGGTCTCGAATCTTCCGGTTACCGGATGCAGTGTGCTGAGGATTACCAGAACTTCCTCAGGGTCTTGCCCAAGGGAAACGGCAGCACCGTAAACTGCCAATAAGTTATATGCATTGAAACGACCTACAAAGTGCACTGTGACTTCATGGTTGTTGATAAGCATATCTGTCCCTTCGAAGTGGGACTCCAAGATTTTCCCTTTGAAATCGGCAAGCGTACTTAAAGAATAGGTGTGTTTTCTTGCTCTTGTATTCTGGAGCATTACCAAGCCAGACTTGTCATCGGTATTTGTCAATGCAAATGCTGAATCCGGAAGGTTATCGAAGAACCGTTTCTTGGCACGCAGGTAGTTTTCTACGGTTTTGTGATAATCTAAATGGTCGCGTGTCAAGTTAGTGAAGATGCCACCGTTAAATTCCAACCCACTAATTCGGCGTTGGTCGATGGCATGAGAACTTACTTCCATGAAAACATATTCACAGCCGCATGCTACCATCTCAGCCATAAGGCTGTGGAGAGTTAATGTGTCCGGAGTGGTATGCTCCGTTGGGATGATTTTCTCATTAATATAATTGCAAACAGTCGATATTAAGCCAACCTTATATCCCAAACGGAGAAACATTTTATATAATAATGTAGCTGTTGTTGTTTTTCCATTTGTGCCGGTAACCCCGATAAGCACCAGCTTGCTTGACGGGTTTCCATACCAATTAGAGGCAAGTAATCCTAATGCCAATGCTGAATCCTTTACACAAATGAAAGTTGCCTTGTTTGTTAAATTTCCAGGTATTTCTTCACAAACGACAGCTGTTGCTCCTTTCCCAATGGCATTTTCAATATAGTTATGCCCGTCAACGGCAGTGCCCCTTATAGCAACGAACAGTGTACCGGGAGACACAAGTCGGGAATCAGACGCAATGGCAGAAATATCTTTGTCTATGTTGCCTGTTATTTTACAGTTTTCTAATGGTTGAATTAAATCATTTAAAATCATACTATCTCAAAGTTAAAACAATGGTTTGACCTTTTATAATGCGTTGTCCGGGCAAAAGGCTTTGCGCTCTTACGCTCCCGGTGCCTTGTATTTGAGTTTTCAATCCCAGACTCTCTAAAAGATATACGGCATCTTTTGCCCCCATGCCAACAACACGAGGCACAAGACCTTCTCGCAACAGAATATCTTTTATGTTTAATATATGACTGGCCGTATCTTCTTTTGCATATACCCACTGTTCTTGCTTTAAACTGTCTGTATTCATGTTAATATCCAAATCCTCTAATACAGAAACAAGAGCGTGGTAATCTCCAGACTTGGAAACAGGAGATAAAACGGCTGTAGAATCTTTGTGCATGGTTTTCACGTTAATATGTACCTGGCTGGCTATAATCTTTTCTGCAATATTTTTAACTACACCACCAGACATTGTTCCCCCTGATGGATATCCAATTCGGGGCTGTCGGATAACGACAATGCAAGAGTATTCTGGTTCATCGGCAGGGAAATATCCACAAAAAGAAACTTGATGCCCGGCTTTCTTATAAACTCCTCCGGAAGCAATTTGCGCAGTACCTGTTTTGCCTGCTATCTTGACAATGTCAGAATGTACCGCTTTGCCTGTGCCTTTTTCAACCACTCCGAGCAACATGTCTTTTATTATTTCCAAAGTCCGTTTAGAGCAAATTGATGGATTTATTACTTCTGTTGAGAAACGCTGGACTGTTTTTCCATTCTTCAATATTTCTTTCGTAAATAATGGACGTACCATCTTTCCATTATTAGCTATTGCGTTGTAAAACGTGAGAGTATAGATTGGAGGAATCTGAGTTTCGTAACCAAATGACATCCACGGTAATGTCGTTTTAGACCAATATAGTGTAGTATCGTTTGGCATACGGATTTTTGCTATGCCGGCACCAGGAATTTCAAGATGTAAATTTTTTGTCAGACCCAGCCGGTACAGTCCTTCAACAAATTTTGTCGGATTGTTTTCATATCCCTTTAAAATAAGCTTTGCTACTCCTATATTTGAGGAATACCATATTGCTTGTTCTGCTGTAATTTTATGATATCCTCCTCTATTACTGTTGTGATCTGTCATACGCACTCCTTTATATAAAAAGACACCGTTACCCACATCTATCGTATCACCAGGATGACAGACGCTGTCTTCCAAAGCGACCATCATAGATGCAGTTTTAAATGTTGATCCTGGCTCTGATTCATCAGCTACTGCATAATTTTTTGTTTCGGCATAAACTCCTTCGCGAATTCGGGCCATGTTGGTAATAGCTTTTATCTCACCTGTTTTAACTTCCATTACTACAGCAGTTCCGGAGGCTGCATCAATTTCTTTTAGCATATCAACCAATGATTTCTCTGTGATGTCTTGTATGTTGATGTCAATTGTAGAACGGATATCCATTCCATAAGTAGGTTCAACTTCTGTGACATTTGTCCATTTTCCTCCAATACGCTTTACTGCACTGATACCTGGTATGCCTCGCAATAAAGAATCGTATTGTAATTCTAACCCATTTTTCCCTTTAGAAACACCCGTTGAATCAATCTCTCCATAAATATCGCCGATAGTTCGTGATGCCAAGGAGCCAAAAGGTTTCTCTCTTTGCACCATTTCTTTCACATAGAAACCATTTTTATATCTATGTAGTTTAAGAAAAGGGTATTTCTGAATTTCTTTTAAATCAGAATAGGAGATTTTTTGTGTGATAAGTGGAAACTGTCTACTCTTGGAGGCATAACCACGACGTAAATACACCTTGTAGCCGGCAGGGGTACGGTCTTTAAACTTATGAGATAAACATATTGCCAAAGAATCCAAACTATTGTCGAAAATGTCTTTTAAAAAACCTTCCGCTTGAAAATCTATATAAGTATAATAACGTGGCACACTGGTAGCCATAAGTTTTCCATCACAGGAATAAATATTTCCGCGAGCAGGTAAAATCAAGCGATTTGGTTTTTTTTGTTCCCGTGCTATTTCCTGCCAATAATCTTTTTCAATGAACATCACCTTGCAAGTTTTGATAATAATACCTACAAAGACAATGCCCAATAAAAAAATAATTATGTAATAGGAAAGCAATATTCGCTGATTATTACCAGCTTGGGTCTTATCCGTTGCGTCGTTCTCTTCTTCCATAATTATTTATATAATTCATAAGGTGGTGTTTTCGCACTCTCCAGTTCTATCCCTTCTTCTTCAATCAACAACTCTATCTGAGATTGCCTACTGTTCCCCATAAGTTCCGACGAAATAGATAGAGCTTCAAAGCGGATATCGCGTAACTCTTGCTGTAAACGGTCTATTTCTTTCAATTTTTGATCACAAGTATAGCGATTTCCAATAAAAAAGAATATCATGCATACAACCAACAATATCATTTTGGTATGTTTAACGATAAAATCCTCTTTCAATACTCCTCCGCCTAAAATATACCATGCAGAAAAGCGTCTTGTTGCCTTTAATTGTTTATCTGTCTTGTTTTCTTTTTGATTTTCCATAAACAGTTCTTTTATTTTTTTCTGCAATGCGAAGTTTGGCACTTCGAGAACGTGGATTCCGATTTATTTCTTCTCTTGATGGAACAATTACTTTATTTGTCACTAATTTGAAAGGAGTTTTGATATTGCCGAAAAAGTCTTGCTCTATTTTTCCCTCAGGCTTTCCTGTTTTTAGGAAATTTTTTACCAAACGGTCTTCTAAGGAATGATAAGTTATTATAGCCAATCGACCACCAGGCTTTAATACGCGGGAGCTATCTTCCAACATCTTACGTAAAGCGTCCATTTCATTGTTCACTTCAATGCGTAAAGACTGAAATACTTTTGCCAGGAATTTTTTCTCTTTATCATATCCGATGAAAGGCGACACAATTTCTAACAAATTGCCAATTGTTTGTATTTTTTTCTTTGAACGATAGAGAAAAACTGCAGTAGCAAGTTTCTTCGCATTTTTCAACTCGCCGTACCAATAAAAGACATTATATAATTGCTCTTCGGAATAATTGTTTAGTATGTCTGCTGCTGTTTGCGCGGCGCGTGTGTTCATTCGCATATCCAGATTACCGTCAAACCGAAAAGAGAATCCTCTATTTTTGTCATCAAAATGATGAGAAGAAACCCCTAAATCGGCAAGCAAAGCATCAACTTTGCCTACCAGATTATAATAGCGCATAAAGTTATACAGATAACGAAAATTGCTGCGAACGAAAACAAAACGGTTGTCTTTTAAAATATTCTTTTCGGCATCTACATCTTGATCGAAACCATAAAGACAACCTTTTGCGCCTAACCGTCGTAGAATCTCTCCGGAATGACCGCCACCTCCGAAAGTAACATCCACATATATACCGTCAGGGTGTATATTCATCCCTTCCAAACTTTCATTCAGCAGAACAGGTATATGATATTCCATTGTGCAATTTTCCATCATCATTGTCACATAATCTATGCGTTATTCGTAATTGGAGAATAAAATTACTATTTGTAAATACATATATCAAGCAACATAGTGCCTAATCATACCCTACTTATTGGCTCGTTTACGCTCAGTCTCATCAAGGATGATTTTGCGCATACGCATATTGTGTGGTGTGATTTCCACATATTCATCTGCCTTTATATATTCCAACGCATCTTCAAGACTGAAAACAACAGGAGGTGCAAGAGATACTTTCTCATCGGAACCAGAAGCACGCATATTGGTAAGTTTCTTCGATTTTGTAACGTTTACCACTAAGTCGTTATCTTTAGTATGCTCGCCGACTACCTGACCAGCATAAACCTCATCGCCCGGAGAGATAAAGAAACGTCCACGAGATTGCAAGTTATTTAGGGCATAAGCAAATGCGGTCCCGCTCTCCATTGCAATGATGGAGCCATTTGTGCGTCGTTCTATTTCTCCTTTCCACGGTTGATATTCCAGAAAACGATGAGCCATTATAGCTTCGCCGGCAGAGGCAGTAAGAACAGCATTATTCAGACCAATAATACCCCGTGAAGGTATATTGAATTCTAAATATATCCGTTCATTCTTGTTTTCCATCATGGTCATCTCGCCTTTACGTCTTGTTACTATATCAATGATGCGGCTGGAACAATCCTCAGGTAGATTTATTGTCAATTGCTCAACTGGTTCGCACTTCACACCATCGATTTCTTTGATAATAACCTGCGGCTGACCAACTTGCAATTCATATCCTTCGCGACGCATAGTTTCAATCAAAACGGAAAGATGTAAAACTCCACGACCGTAAACCAACCATGAGTCAGCCGAGTCTGTGGGGGCAACACGCAAGGCAAGGTTTTTGTCTAATTCTCTTATTAAACGATCATGTATATGACGTGAGGTTACAAATTTCCCGTCTTTTCCGAAAAAAGGAGAGTTGTTGATGGTAAACAGCATTGACATCGTTGGTTCATCAATGGCAATGGTAGGAAGAGCTTCCGGGTTTTGGGCATCAGCAATCGTTTCACCAATTTCAAATCCTTCGATTCCGACAATAGCGCAAATATCACCGGATTTTACCGATGTGACTTCCGTTCGTCCTAATCCTTCAAAAATATCCAGTTCTTTTATTTTTGATTTCACCATAGAACCGTCTCGTTTGCAAAGAATGACATCTTGACCTTCATGTAATTCGCCACGATGAACACGCCCTACTGCAATACGCCCTACATATTGGGAATAATCCAACGATGTTATAAGCATTTGCGCAGGACCTTCAAGAACTTGCGGTTCCGGGATATATTCGAGAATAGCATCGAGCAACGTAGTTATATCAGATGTCGGCTTGCGCCAATCGGTAGACATCCACCCCTGCTTTGCGGAGCCGTAAATCGTTGGAAAGTCTAACTGTTCCTCTGTCGCATCAAGGCTAAACATTAAGTCGAAAACCATTTCTTGAACCTCTTCCGGGCGGCAATTAGGTTTATCCACTTTGTTAATAACAACGATTGGCTTCAAACCGATTTGAATTGCCTTTTGCAGGACAAAGCGAGTCTGCGGCATTGGTCCTTCAAAAGCATCAACCAATAACAGGCAACCATCTGCCATATTCAAGACGCGCTCTACTTCACCTCCGAAATCAGCATGCCCCGGAGTGTCTATGATGTTTATTTTGTATCCTTTATAATTAATGGAAACGTTCTTGGCAAGAATCGTGATGCCCCTTTCCCGTTCCAAATCGTTACTGTCTAAAAACTGGTCGGGTTCCGCTTGTCCTTCGCGGAAAAGCTTTCCTGCCAGCAGCATTTTATCCACGAGCGTTGTTTTGCCGTGATCCACATGTGCAATAATCGCGATGTTTCTTATCTTTTGCATTGAAGACTAATTTATTGGCGGCAAATTTACGACTTTTTGCCATATACGTGGGACATCTTCCGGCAAAAAGAAAAAAGAGCTGAAATCGGTTGCCTGTTCCGAAAGAATCCATATCTTTGCAGCCGCTTAGATAATATGGTATTAATTTATTAAAGTAAAAGACGAAAGACTATGTATTTAGATTCTGAGAAGAAAAAAGAGTTGTTTGAAAAGTACGGCAAGTCAGTAACAAACACTGGTTCGCCTGAAAGCCAGATTGCATTGTTCACGTATCGTATTTCACACCTGACAGAGCATCTGAAAGCGAACCACAAAGACCACGCTACTGAGTTGGCGTTGAAAAAGCTGGTCGGCAAACGTCGCCGGCTGTTGGATTATCTGATTAAGATTGACATCGAACGTTATCGTTCAATAATCAAAGAATTGGGTATTAGAAAATAAAGAAAGAATGGCAAAACCCCGGGAGTTAGCTTGTTGCTGCTTCCGGGGTTCATTTTATACAAAAAGGAGGGAATCCTTTTTTGATTTCAACAGTTTGTAGGGAGTATATCAGTTAGCTGATACGTTTCCAGACAAATGCACTCAGTGCAGCCCCCACGAAAGGCGCCACAATGAAAAGCCAGAGTTGCGACAATGCCGTTCCACCTTCAAAAAGCGCCGGACCTATGCTGCGGGCAGGATTCACAGATGTTCCCGTGATAGGGATGCAGACAATGTGGATAAGCACCAAGGTCAGACCTATTGCCAAGCCAGCAAGGTTCCCAGCACCTTTTTCCGAATCAGTTGTACCCAGCACAACCAATACAAACACGAAAGTGAAAATCATTTCCGCGAGGAAAGCCTGCACTGCCATCCCGTCGGAGAAACTGTTCGAACCCGTAGCCGTCGTCCCTTCATGCGTGCCCGTGGAAACGAGGAGAAACAATATGGCTGATGCTATTACTGCCCCAATTACTTGGAACAACATGTACATTCCGGCGTCTTTACCGCTCATCCGTCCTGAAAGGAAAACCCCCAACGTGATAGCCGGGTTGATGTGACAACCGGAGATTCCCCCGATTGTATAAGCCATCGCCACGACTGAAAGACCGAACGCCAAGGCTACGCCCAGCGTACCAACTCCTGCACCGACCGCTCCTGCCGCGTTGCCGGCAAAAACGGCACTTCCGCATCCCATGAGGACAAGAACCATCGTTCCTATCATCTCAGCAATGTACTTTTTCATGATAAATTTTGTTTTACAATTGGTTTTTGGATTATCAAAACACTACAAAGATATGCAGGAAGAATTTGGTTTGATGTGCCTTGCATGGATTTAACGTAATATTATCCTTGGTTATATTGATTTTATTATCAAATGGTTCGCCCTGTCAATTTCAGACATTCCCAGAGTGGAAAGGTAGATGCGCGTCGTGGATTCCGAGCTGTGCCCCATGCCTTCGCTGATTACTGCAAGAGGTACTTGTTTCCTTCTTGCGGTGCTTGCCCACGTATGCCTCGCCACGTAAAAAGTGAGGGGAGACGACATCCCGATGATTTTGCCCAGCTTCTTCAGGTTCTTGTTGATTTTCTTGCTCATACTTTTTATTGGCCGCGTTCCTTCCCTGATTTACGTATGATAGGAAGCAAATAAGGCCTATCCTCCTTGATGTATTTGTTGATAATGTCTTGAATGCACGGTTCCATCTTGATGAACAGCTGATGCCCGGTCTTGTGCCTCCGATAAACCAATAAGCCGTTGGACAAGTTCTCCTTGCGGAGGTATGCAATGTCCACGAAGGGCATACCACGTGTATAGAAACTGAAGAGGAACATATCGCGGGCGAAATCGATGCCGGAATGCGGTTTCAGCTTCGCATTCTTTATCCGGCGCAAGAATTTTATCGAGATGGCACGCTTGGCGGTCTTGTCCACCCCCGTGAAAACGTGTTCGAACGGGAATTTTTCTTTTACAAGCCCGAGCCTCACGGCGTGGTTGTACATCGCCCGCAGGTTGCGCAAGTAGAACGCCGAGGTGTTGGATGCAAGCCCCCGGTTGTGCAAGTAACGTTCATACTTCATCATGATGTGCACATTCAGGTCGTTGATGGCGATGTCCCGCCCTTCCATGAAGTTTTTGAAGCTATGGAACGCGGATTTGTAAGCTTCACTCGTACCAACCCTCCCCTGCACTATCATCCTGTCGATGCTCTTCTGGCAAAAAGCGAACCACGAATTTCCAGCCGGTGTGGGGAATTCATAGTGGAGGATAAGCTCGTCTGCCGAGTATTCCTTGTTTAACATCTCGAAATAACAGATGATTTCCTTCAATTGCGCAGTCAGGAACTCAATCCTGTTTTGTACTTCCATGAGATACCGTACACGCTCCACGTCCTTTCGGGGGAAGATGAGCGAAGCGCTGTCCTTGTCCCATTCCGACGCAAGGATGTGGCAGCCGGTGCGCACTTGCCTTACCACCCGTTTGTGAATCACTTGCAGATACAATGTGCCTTTCGCCTCGACGATTCGCGAAGGGCGGAACTTTAATTTGATTGTTGTCATTGATATTGGATTTTATGAGTTAAAATGCACGGCAAAATCGGGAAAATAGGCCGTGTGGATGGAGCCTGCCGCCACGTGCATTTTGTGCTGGCTGAATGCGGGTGGGATATGTTTTTATGTAAAAAGCAAGAGGAGGGCGTAACACTTCACCTGGGCTGTGCAATTTGTTTTGCACTGTCGAGTGCTTCACCGGAGTTCATGCAAAATGTTTTGC
>CAYZTO010000052.1:10991-16127 GCA_964481365.1 uncultured Parabacteroides sp.
TTGTTGAAGCACTTCTACAACCTTATGCGGAATATTTTACGAAAAAGTAGCGGATTGATGGGCTGTTGCGCTGGGATAGATGGGATTTTCGGTCAAAGCTGACCGCTTTCAACAAGGATGACGATGCGTTCGGTGAGTTTGTCGTTCCCGTCGGGGTCATATCCAGTTTTCAGGCTTGCGCCGAACATGCCCGCGAAGATGTTCCAGAAATTCGCCCTGAACCCGCCGAGGAACGCTTTCGCAAGCTCGAAGCTCGTCTGGTTGCACTCCCTGTCGATGAGACGGATGAGGAGTTTGCCCTGCGACAGCGACATCTTCTTCATTTCCGGCTTGTAATCCTGGAAAAGCTCTTTTTCCATGCGTTTGAGGTGCTCGCGTTTCGATTTCTCGTCGGGCAGGGTTTCGATGTATTCGTAAGTCTCGATGAGTGTCGCATACACCATTTTTGCGTAAGGCAGTGTCCTTTTCACGTCCCTGACCAGTTTCCAATAGCGTTCTTCCTCCCGTTTATTGCGGAACTTCACTTGCGGGAAGATGTAGATGTCGCGCAGGTTCACTATCGCCACTGTGTCGTTGCCTTCCACGTATGCACGCCTGTAGCCTTCCGGCAAAACGTTCATCTTCACGGGTATGTCTTGCCCTGCGGCTTGCTGCGCGGAGCATACCGTCAGTAACACTGCGATGCAATATGTGGGCAATTTTTTCATCTGTGCAAAAATAAGAACAAATCCCGAATGGGTAAATGTATGGCAAATATAGCATTATGCCAAAAGCGGAAGTATTTATCATTGGGAAAAGCAGAATATCCCGAAAAGTTCGGTTTTTTGTCCGGTTTCTCCAGTTTGTACCGCACGGGAAGAGGTATTTATATCAAATATTGCGTGAAATGTTGGTGTTTCCCGAAATTCTTTTTATTTTTAGCACCGCTTAAAAATAGTCTAACTTCAATTTTATAAATCTAAGTACCTATGATTACAAGTATTTTTTGGTTGGTTCCGGCAGCGTCGATACTGGCGTTGCTGTTTGCGTGGTCCTTCTTCAAACAGATGATGAAAGAAGATGAAGGGACGGATACTATGAAACGCATCGCGTCATTTGTGCGCGAAGGCGCAATGTCTTATCTCAAGCAACAATACAAGGTTGTGGCTTATGTGTTCCTGGTTTTGGTTATCTTGTTCGCATTTATGGCTTATGTTTTAAATGTCCAGAACGAATGGGTTCCGATTGCATTCCTTACGGGTGGATTCTTCTCCGGTCTTGCCGGATTCCTTGGAATGAAAACAGCCACTTATGCTTCGGCGCGTACGGCAAACGCGGCTCGCAATTCATTGAACAAAGGTTTGCAGATTGCTTTCCGCAGCGGCGCGGTGATGGGTCTCGTCGTCGTCGGCTTGGGATTGTTCGACATATCTTTCTGGTATTTCCTTTTGAATGCTGTTTTGCCGGAAGACGCGATGGATCCTACACATAAACTGACAATAATCACCACTACAATGCTGACGTTCGGGATGGGTGCTTCAACACAAGCGCTCTTCGCACGTGTCGGAGGCGGTATTTACACGAAGGCGGCTGATGTCGGCGCGGATTTGGTTGGAAAAGTCGAAGCCGGCATTCCGGAAGACGACCCCCGCAATCCCGCGACTATTGCAGACAATGTAGGCGACAATGTAGGTGACGTTGCAGGAATGGGTGCCGACCTTTACGAGTCGTATTGCGGTTCGATATTAGCAACGGCTGCACTTGGCGCGGCGGCGTATGTTTCTTCAGGAAGTGTTGAGTTGCAATACAAGGCTGTCATTGCCCCGATGTTGATAGCGGCGGTTGGAATCATCCTCTCAATTATTGGGATTTATGCAGTCCGCACAAAGGAAAATGCAGGCGTCGGCCAGTTATTGAAATCGTTATCCGTGGGGACTAACCTCAGTTCTGTGTTGATAGCCTTTGCAACGTTCGGGATTTTATACGGCCTGGGCATTGAAAACTGGTTCTGGATTAGTTGCGCTGTCGTGATAGGTTTGTTGGTGGGCGTTGTGATAGGTCAGGCTACGGAATACTATACATCCCAGTCCCACAATCCCACGAAACGAATTTCTGCCGCAGGAGTCACGGGTCCGGCAACGGTCATTATATCCGGACTTGGTGTCGGGATGCTTTCGACGGCAATCCCAGTATTGGCTGTGGTGGTTGGAATCGTTGCGTCTTTCCTTTTTGCATCAGGCTTTAATTTCAATGAAGTAGGCATGGGATTATATGGAATCGGCATTGCGGCGGTTGGAATGCTTTCTACATTGGGTATCACGTTGGCGACTGATGCTTATGGTCCTATAGCGGATAATGCAGGCGGTAACGCTGAGATGTCTGGCTTGGGCGCTGAGGTTCGCCGTCGCACCGATGCTCTTGACTCTTTAGGCAACACGACTGCCGCTACCGGAAAGGGATTCGCGATAGGCTCGGCGGCATTGACGGGCTTGGCATTGTTGGCTTCTTATATTGAAGAAATCAAGATAGGATTGATTCGCTTGGGCAATAGCGTTCTGGAATTTGCTGACGGTAGGACTATCGACATCTCCAAGGCTTCATTTACGGATTTCATGATGTATTATGATGTTACGTTGATGAACCCGAAAGTGTTGGCAGGTATGTTCATCGGCTCCATGATGGCGTTTGTTTTCTGCGGACTTACTATGAATGCCGTTGGCCGTGCAGCGGGTCACATGGTTGAGGAAGTGCGTCGTCAGTTCCGCGAGATTCCCGGAATCCTTGCAGGCAAAGCAACACCAGACTACGGAAGATGCGTGGAAATATCAACAAAAGGCGCACAGCACGAAATGGTATTTCCTTCTTTGCTGGCGATTATAGCTCCTATCCTGACGGGATTTATTTTCGGCGTGTGTGGTGTCGTTGGTCTTCTGATAGGAGGCCTGAGTACCGGCTTCGTGCTCGCAGTCTTTATGGCAAATTCAGGTGGCGCTTGGGATAATGCCAAGAAACATATTGAAGAAGGTAATTACGGCGGAAAAGGCAGCGAAGCTCACAGGGCAACTGTTGTGGGTGATACAGTTGGCGACCCGTTCAAAGATACATCCGGTCCAAGCCTCAACATCCTGATAAAACTGATGAGTATGGTTGCCATCGTAATGGCAGGTTTAACCGTAGCTTGGAGTCTCTTCTAATATAAGGAAAGTAGTATATGGCACGTGGTTTCGTTAATCGCATAGTCGCGTTGCTTGCCTTATTTGCCGGATTCCTTCTGTTTCTTGCTTGCACTCAATATAACGTGTCGGAGCCGTTGGATAAATTCAGTAACTCTGAAGCCCAAATATTATCCGGAGAAGAAATGGCTGTACAAGGTGGGACTACTTGGCATGCAGGAAAAGATTATAAGAATTTTGTCCTGACAGGGCAAGCCCGTACTGTTGAAGGTAGTGAAGCAGCTTTGCTGTTTCACTCCGACGGTCAGACGGGATATGAAATATTGTTCCGCAATGGTTCCATTGATGGTTCGAGGAAAACTGGCAGCCTGTCAGCCATCCGCAATCTTTACCGCTCTTTAGCAGAAGATGGAGAATGGTTTGATTTCGAAATCGCAGTTCGTGGCAAAAATATTTCTGTCTCTATTAACCGGACGGAAGTAGTATGTTATACGGAGCCTGACCAGCCTTACCGGACTGAGGTTTATTCCCGCCGGTTGTTATCCCACGGAGATTTTGCCCTGCGAGGAATATCCGGGACAGTATCGTTCCGCAATATGCAGATTATCCGTTTGGAAGATAATGTTGTCAATCCCAACGATACGATGCCTCCAATAGATGAGAGCAAAGATGTTGTCATCCGTTTTCAGCAGCAAAACTTCCCGGTTATTGATTACCATGTGCATTTGAAAGGCGGTCTTACGAAGGAAATGGCACACGCAATGTCGATGAACTATGGAATCAATTACGGGATAGCCCCCAACGCTGGTGAAGGAGGTGTAGGCCGTATGCTTGCTGATGATGAAGAGGTTTATGAGTATTTCGACGAAGTGAAAGATATGCCTTTTTTGCGCGGTGTACAAGGAGAAGGCAGGAAATGGACTTCTACCTTTTCACAAGAGGCATTGGGCATTTTCGATTATCTTTTTACCGATGCGATGACAATTGTCGATCATAAAAAAAGGCTTTCCCGTATTTATAGGCCGGAGGAAGTCCATTACGACGGTGTGTCAAAAGAACAATATATGGATTGTTTGGTGGAGCAGACTGTTAAGATTCTGACAAATGAACCGGCTGACATCTTTGCCAATCCTACGTATGTGCCGGATGATATGAATCCGGATTATGCAAAATATTGGACGGACAACCGCGTCAATCGCGTTTTGGACGTATTGGCTAAATATCAGATTGCATTGGAAATAAATGCCCGATATAAGATTCCGAGTTTCGAAATTATACGTAAGGCAAAGGAGCGGGGAATCAAATTCACTTTCGGGACAAATAATGTTGATGCCGATTTCGGTAAGTTGGAATATTGCTTAGAAGCGGTAAAGGAATGTAACCTTACGTCAGACGACATTTGGTTTCCGTCAATGAGCGTCAGGCAATCGCGTCCGGTCGTTATTTATAATAAATGGTAATTAGAATGGGTTCCGGGTTGTTTCGCTTGGGACCCACTCTTTTTTGTTCTCTATCTCCTTCCCTACTTCCAGCTTTTCCATTAGGTGTTTCAGACTTCAAACACCTACTTTAACGTGAGTTCGATATAAGGATTGAAATTATTCGTTTGAAAATTAGTGGTATAGCGACAAAGGCATTGAATTCACAGTGAAAAATCATAACATTTAAGCGATTACCACTATGTTCCCGGAGGGTAAAGTTGCGGAGATTTATTGTATGGCAGATGATTTTTGTAAGGAATTGGCCAAAGTGCAGAGAAAATATATGATTGAAGACAAGAGCCGTAGGCATCGGAACAAACCCAGCCGGATGAGTGATGCGGAAATCATAGTTATTCTAAAAGTGGGGGTGTTGTCGCTTTTGGCTACCCAACAAAATAAAAACAGCTGAAAAATCAATCGATTAACAGCCGTTTTGTGTACCCAGACCCGCATTTGAAAATATAAATCTAAATCAATTTGTTGCTTTCAACTACTTTACTTTT
>CAYZTO010000053.1:0-16005 GCA_964481365.1 uncultured Parabacteroides sp.
CTGTCTTTTCCATTTTATTACTCCTTTTCTTGTAACGCTATTTTAGGACGAGACATTTCAGGCAGTCCGGCTCTAATCCCCGTCCATATAATGGGAAGCGGCACTGGGAGGATAATCCCGGCACCGCCTTCTGTCATATTTTTATCAGGTGAAGTCCTGACCGCGTTCTCCCGAATGATGCGTTTACTTGACGCTTTGTTCTTGACACATAGAAATCTGGCAGTTTCGAATTGTTAGTCAATGCCAAAGCAACGGTAGGAGTGTTGAACAATTACAGCAAAAAAATAAGACAGTTGGAAATTCTGTTGAATGAACGAAAAATGAATGATGTGCAAAAACAGGAATAAGGGAAATTCTCACCCCTGTTCAGAACTGGAAGTAAATAAAGGGCTGCACACCCGCGCTCTTGAACTGCACCACTATGAACACCGCGACGGCAAGCAACAACGCCTGCACTGCAAGGGGAGACGAGGCTACGGCTTGCTGCATCCTGAGTCCCACGGAGCGGGGGACGTAGTGCGAAAGGTAACCCACAAGCATTAGGATGAACACAGTCTTGTAACCTGCCACGAACTGGGTGAACACTTCGGGGTGGAAGTTCCATGCTATCTGCGACAGGACGTCCCTCACTGTCGCCATGTCCCCGGCGCGGAACATTATCCACCCGAAGGCAACAAGGTGGAACGTAAATACCGTCCCGACAACGCGCCTCCAGCCCACCATCTCGCTTCCGGTCTTCTTGAAGCTGGGGAAAGCCGACATCACTGCCTTATGTATGGCAAGAGCCACGCCGTGCAACGCCCCCCACAATATGAAGCTGACGGACGCGCCGTGCCACAAGCCTCCGAGGAGCATGGTGATAAGGAGGTTCACGTAGGTGCGGAGCTTTCCCTTCCTGTTTCCTCCGAGGGAGATGTAAAGGTAATCCTTAAGCCAGCTTGAAAGGGAGATATGCCATCGGCGCCAGAACTCTGTTATGGTGGCGGACTGGTAAGGGGAGTCGAAGTTCACATTGAAGCGGAAGCCAAGGAGCAGGGCAAGCCCTATCGCCATGTCGGAGTAACCGGAAAAGTCGCAGTAGATTTGCAGGGAGTACCCGTAAACCGCAAGGAGGTTCTCGACTCCGGTGTAGAGCAAAGGTGAGTCGAACACACGGTCTACGAAGTTGAGGCTTATATAATCCGAGATGACGCACTTCTTAAGCAAACCGCAAAGGATAAGGAACAATCCTTCGCCCAAGTCCGAACGGGAAAGCACGGGTTCCCTGTACATCTGGGGGAAGAAATCCCGCGCCCTTACGATTGGTCCTGCCACAAGCGGTGGGAAGAACGAAACGTAAAACAAGTAATCGAGCCAGCGCCCGAGGGGTTCGACTCGCCTGCGGTACACGTCTACCACGTAGCTTATGCTCTGGAACGTGAAGAATGATATCCCCACGGGGAGGAAGATTTCAAACCGCTGTGGTTCGATGGCAGCCCAGGAGTCTATCCCGAACCACATCCCCGCCGAATGGAGCAACGCCTCCCCTATTTCGATGAGGAAATTCGTGTACTTGAAATATGCCAGCATCCCAAGGTTGATGCAAAGGCTGAGGGCGACACACGCCTTCCGGTACGCCTGCTTCGACGTGCGCGACATCAGCCTTGCGATGATGAAGTCCGACGTAGCTGTCAGCAACAGGAGCGCGAACCACAACCCGCTGCTCTTGTAGTAGAAGTAGAGGGAGAAGAGCGTTACATAGACGAACCTTGCCACGGTGTGCTTCCTGAGCGGGATGTACAGCAAAAGGAAACCGATAAACAAGAAGAAGAACAACCCGCTGCTGAAGAGCATGGGCGCCGATGGGTCGTAGAGGAGTATGTCGGGAAGCCGGCTTAACGAGAGGTTATCCCATAATTCATTGCTCATTGTGCTTTATTCTTTGGTTGTATTGGTTCATTAATGCCCGGAATAAAAGCCTGCCTTGCTCTTGATACCCTGCGCGGGTAAAATGGATATGATCCGGGCGGAGCAGGCCGTTCCGTTGCCATTTGCGGCAAGAATTGACTCCTCCGGTTGCCGTGAACAAATCCCAACAGGCGATTCCTTCCTCCCTTGCCACCTCTACAAGCGTGCGGGCAGCGGTTTCGGTGTTGCGGTTACGCTCGAAGACGCGCTTCTTGTTCACAGTAACGCGGCGGTAACATTCAGGGGGCGTAGTGAGCAGGATTGCCGTGTGGGGCATCTCCTCCTTGACCAACGACAGGAAGGCACGTACCTGCGAGGCGAACTCCGAAGAGTTGAAGCGGGAACCGAAGGTCTCGTTTGTTCCCATCGAAACGATAAGCAAATCGGGCTTAAGCAAGGCGAGCTGCGCGACGTATGCGGAGTCTGTATAATTGACGAACATAGCCCCGTTTGCCCCTATCGAATGATAAAGCACGCCGGGATTCCCGTTCGTCAGGCTGAAGCCGTAATAAACATTCCGGAAAGAAGAAGCCGGAAGGAGATGGTCGGTTCCCTGCTCGCGGCGTGTACTCTGAAGCTGGAGCGTATCGGAAAGCGATTCCAAGCGGAACGTGTCGGCAACCACCATCCCGGCATATACAGTGTCGGAAAGAAAAGCCGTCACGCTGCCTTTGTTTTCCCCTGCAGGAAGCATGAGCATCGAACGCGGGCCACGGTAAAGCACTGCCTGGTTGAAAGAATACCCTGCCCCGTTCTTCGGGGCGATTACCACATCGAAGTTTATCGAAGGAGAGACGCTGAGGATTCCAAATCCCCCCACTCCTACCGATGCTTTGCGTAACCTCGCCTTTTGCGTGATTCTGCCTACAGACCAATTGCGGATGACGGACGATATGAAATAATCATCCGCTTCGTTTGTACGGCTGAGCTTTAATGGCGGAATCCAACCTCGCCCCGCATTGCCGAACGCCCGGTGCATCAGGCGCATCATCTCCCCGCTGTAATACCCCGCCTGTATGTGCGAGTCGCCGAGATGCACGATGTTCAGGACGGTGTCCTTGCCCGCCAGCAGCGAGTCCAGCCCGTCGAAGAACGCATCCAATCCTACGGAAACTGCCAGCGTGTCCCTGCCATCCAACAGCATTCCGGGCAAAGACAACGGCAGGGCTACGGTGTCCCTCAAGACTACAGCCGAGTCTTCTTGCCGTGGTTTGGGCCTTTCCGGGAGCCTTATAACCTGCTGTGCCCACAAAGTAGTGAACATCATAGCTACGATTACCGCCGGTATATGTTTAATAGCCTGCTTTAGCCGCTTCATCGTAAAATGTTTTTTCTTTCATCAGGGCTTTGAACAATGCATCCGCCAATTCTTTCCCGCCACGGAATCCCAAGTGCGTATAATCCTTGCTTGCCCAGTTTTTCTCTACATATTCAACCATACTGTTTTCACCGCCCATCGCGCCGAAGACGTTCCAGAAGGTTATTCCCATTTTCCGTGCCATCTGACGCTGCGTGTGGAGCAAAGCCAAGACTGCGGGCATCGTTTCGAACCTTCCGTTGATTTGCCGGCTCCTGTCAGATACTCCCAGAAGAAGTATGTCAGCCTGTGGAAAACAACGGCGTACCTGCCGTATGGCTTCTTCCATCCTGCGGGCATACCAATCATATTGCATCATGCCGTCGCTCGCCACGTTAAGCCCGTATTGCAGCACTATGAGGTCGTAGGGACGGATGGAATTCAACGCGTGGCACTGTGCGGAATCGAGCCGGTGCAATATTTGCCCGGAATTCCCCCTCAGCGAATAGTTATCGACAACCACGCCGCTGTTGTCTTCGAGGGCGACGCCGAGCGCGAGGAATCCGGAATCGCGCTGCGCGAAACGGAAGTCGAGGGAACGGAAAGCACCTTCGCGTTCAAACACCGTTACCGTATCGGTGGGCGAAAGTTCCACCCGGAGCGTGTCGGCACTGCCGTTTTCCGTCCAACTCATCATCGTATTTTTGTTCTTCTCGTAAAAAACCTTGAAAGATGAGACTTCTTCCAGCTTCGGATAGCGGTTTGTCGTTTTCAGCGACAGCGTGGCATCCCCATTTTCCGGTTCAAAAAGCATTCCCGACAATGTATATTCATGGTCTTCGTTGTTCATCATAGACCAAGTCTTCCAGCCTTCGGAATGTTGCTCGACCGTGGGGCGGAACCGTTCGGCAACCGACGAGGCAGGCACGAAGCCCACTCCTCTCCCGCCGAATTTTTGCTGCATGTCGGAACGGAAATTAGCTACAAGGATGTCTCCTTCTATAAATGAATCCCCGAGGAAGGCTACATACACCGGGCGTTGCAGAGAATCCCGCGCGTCAAGCGCTTCGAAAAAGCGTTTCAACCCGATATGGCCTACGGAATAATCTTCGATGCGCATTCCTGCCGAGTCGGCATCTTCCACAAGGGAAATAACCCTGAAAAGCGAGTCGCGCAGTGCTACAGCCGCCGAATCAATGCCGGCTACTTTTTGCAAAGAATCCCTCAACGCGACTGAATCGACGGCTAACGTGTCCCGTACGGCTTCAGACTCCAGTCGCCGGAGCAGGGAATCGAGCGCAACGGTTTCTTCTTCTACCCGCAAGTCGGAAAGCAAGTCCACTTTCTTTATCGTGTAACCCCGCATCTCGCCGGGCAGGTAAAACATTGCCAAGCAGAAAACCAGCGACACAACCAGCAATGCAAGCAAACGGCCCAAGTTGTTTTTTCCGTCCATTTTCCTGTGTTAAACGGGCGCAAAGATATAAAAATTACCAAAGGGTATCGTCTGTATGCCTACGGGAACGAATCTTTTGGGGCGAAACACCCTCCGTATGCCTGCGAAAGGGACTTTTGCCCGATTTTTCACCCTCCGTACCCCTACGGAGGCAAGAATTTCACCCTGAAATGGCTTCCGTACCCCTACGGAGGCAGGAATTTTACCCGAAAATGGCTTTCGTACCCCTACGGAGGCTTGTTTTTTCCCGAAAAGTCCCTTCTGAAGCCCTACGGAAGCAGGAAATTTCCCCGAAAGTCCCTTCTGTAGCCCTGCAAGAGGGGAACGGCACCCCATGCGCAATCACATGCGCCATACTTCTTCCGATGCAGAGTTGTAGCCTTTGTATTTCTTGCTGTAATTGTTGAACTTGTAAGTAATTGTCAGTCGGACGGAACGCGTATCGTTATAATTCCAACGGTCATAAGTAATATATTCCGAATAAGCGATATAATTATTCCCCATAGTGGCGAATAAATCCGATGCCTGCAGGTTCAAATCCAATTTTCCACTGAAAAAGCTCTTGCGCAAAGCCACATCAACGGAACCGGTCGGCTTCATCCTGATTTCCCCCGAATTGCCGGCAGTCATACAATACCCATCAACGCTCAGCACAAAACCCGCCGGCAAGTCAAACATGTTGCTAATCGAGAAATAGCCGTAAGGATTGTCCAGTTCCAGCTTATTCCCCGTATAATCATAAATATGGAAGAAGTTTTTGTAAACGCCGGCAGACCAGGTCGGATGCCAGCAGCCTATTTTATGCTGGAACGTAAGCATTGCGCTTGTCCCTTGGTAGCGTGGCGTGTTTGCCGGTGAAGAAAGTATGGTCAATTCATCTTCACCTTCCAAAAGCCGGTTCGAGGAGATGATACGGTCTTTTGTATAATAATAGCCCAAAGAAAGTTGCAGGAAACGGTAGCCTATATTAAATGCCAAATCATGCAGCTGGCTTGAACGGAGGTAAGGATTACCTTGGGAATAGATGAAACGGCTTGTATATTCGATGGCATTACGCAACTGATAGAACGAGGGGCGAGCCGTACTTTTTGAATATATCAAGGACAGATTGAGCGGACCGGCAGGAAAGGATAAAGAAACGGTCGGATAGAGTTCCTTGTAATATTGCTCCACTGTTGGCTCTATTGCCCCGTTTTCATAATAACGGGCGCGGAATTGTTCGTACCGGAAGCCTGCCGACCAGTCCAATTTACCCCAGTTCCCACTATAACTGACAAATCCTGCCAATTTTCGTTCTTCGGAACGGAATACAGCATCAGACAGATAATTTTCCACACTCGTGTAATCCTGGTCATAGTCCATATAACTGAAATCCATGCCGGCTTCCAAGGTTCCCGGACCCAAAGGATAGTCCAACACTAATTTTGCAGCATAGAGGTTATAAAGCGATTTGTTTATCGAGGTAACGGTGCGTGCATCCGAAAGGGCAACATCATCTACTTGCAGCCAGTCCGTCGCATTGCGGTTTACATAATCGGCATTCAGGTTGATGCCCAGTTTGTCCCACAGCTTTCCGATATAATAAAGATTCACGGCATGTTGGTTGTAGTCGTTGTCCGAATTGGAATAATCCGACAGCTTGTCTATCGTTTCATTCCCCAAAGTAAGCTCTTCAAAGTCATTGCCCCGGTAAATGTTATCCGAATAATCGTATGTATAAGATATGCCGGCTTCGTGCTGCGGGCTTATCTGGAAACCCACGCCTGTTTCAGCCGTAACATACCGGGCACGCTGGTCCCAATCCATCATGTCCATTTTCAGGTGGTATGTTTCATCCCCGCCGTGGATGGTATAATCATTCCGCCCATCTACTTGCCCTTTCCGTCCGTTATGGAAAAGCTGGGCATACCAATTCCATTTCTCTGTCGTATAGCTTAAATTCAATTGCTCCAAGTCTGAGAATTTATGGTTCTGTTTCCCCTGAACCCGCACAGTCGTGGCAAATCCTTCTATCTTCTTTCTCGTTCTAATCTTCAATACTGCGCGGACATCGGCATCATAGCTCGCTCCCGGTGTATTTATCAATTCTACCGATACGATGTCTTCGGAACTGAGACGCTCCAATTCCAAATTATCCCGAACTTGTTTATCATTAATATAGATTGTCGCAGCCCCTTTGCCAAATACCTCGTATGAATCGTTTTTGGATATCACTCCGGGGAGTTGTTTCAATACGTCATTGGCTGTGCCTATATTTTTTAGCAAACTGTTGCCAACATCTGTAACAAAACTTGTCCCTTGCATCCGATACACCGGACGTGCCCCGGAAACGGCTACTTCGCCTAATTCATAGGCTGCCTCAAGCATGACTATATCGCCATTCTTCACTTCAGAGATTGTTTCGGCATAGCCGACCGAACTGCATTTCAACAGTTGGCTTGATGCCTCCCCTGTTTCTATTTGGAATTGTCCGCTTTCATCAGTCACGACACCTTTGACAAAAGCAGAATCAGCCCGGTTAATTAATACGACATTGACGTATGCAATACCATTTGCATCCTTATCAATTACCCGTCCGGAATAAGTACTTTGTTGTGCATAGAGCGAAATGTGCAGAAAACAAAGCATTAGTTTCATCAGTGTTTTCATCGTTCTTCCATTTTTGATTTAGATGCGAAATTACATCAAATTTAAAAAAAAGACTCCTGCTAAAAATTTCACACACTACACCCTCTTAAAATGCAAAACTGCCACATCAAGCAGCACTGGCACAATCCCGGCATTTCCTATCTCTTCATCTTCAGCTCAAACCTTTCCTCACTGTTGTATAACTGCTGCCGCTGCCGCTGTTTTGCGGAGTTCTTCGAACGGAAAGTGTATGCGATGCCGAATATGGGCATGAGATGCGTCCTGTTATACTTCGTATAGGAATAATAATCGCCGTTAATAACCCAAATTTCATCATTGTAAACCGGCATAAAGTAACGCAGCCTGAAGTCAATGCGCCATGCCGGTGAAATACGCCAACTTAAAGTCATGGCAGATTCCGTTTTGTAACGGTATTTCCCGACCTTGTCATAGAGAGGACCGGCATAATAGATGAAGGCGTTGAGGTAGAACGGTGCACGCTGGAGGTTGAGATACAAGGAATAACCCACTGAGTTGCCCGAGAACGGGTAACCGTCGTAGAAATCCTTGGTATATGAAACGTTTGCCAAGATGTTACCCACCTGACCGAAGCGAAGGCGGGCGGAAAGACCCGTAGACAACTTGCTGTGGTTTCCTACATTCTCATACGTGGAATAATATACATTGCCCTGCAACTCGCCCACGGACTCTATCTGGTCGGTGTAATAATAATAGGTCACGAACGGGTTCAGGTAAAAGCTTCTGTAATTCCATTCGTAACGGAGCGTGAAACGGTTCTCTATCATCGGTGTGAGGTAAGGGTTCCCGCAGTCCACGTTAAGGCTGTCGGCTGAAATATTGTACGGGTTGAGGTTTGTATAAGAGGGTGACTCGCGGTTACGGCTGCCGTACAGGCGCAGGACGCTGTTGGGCGTGAAGTTATATGCAAACGACACCTGCGGGAGGAAATTGATGTAGTGGTTCCTGATGCCTGCCACACGGGTGAATACCATGTCCAGGCCCAAAGACAACGAATAGGTGAACTTGCTATCCGTCTTGCCGTATATTTCACCATAAAGGTACTCGCGGCCATCCCTGTAACGGAAATCCTGACCCGCGTCCTCATGGTATTCCACATCGAAGCGCTGGAAATAGCTGTTGCTGCCGAAGTTCATGCCAACCTTCTCCAACGAGTTGAGGGCGTAGTTCAGCTCCAATGTGTACGACGTGCGCTCATTATCAAACATCACGTCTTCGCGGTAACTGCTGCCGGCGGAATATTCCTCACGCCATCCGTCGGAGGAGTTCCACGTGTAGCCGAAGCGCCCAGTGGTTTCGAAAATGTTCCCGTTGTCGGTGGAATGACGGTAAAATAGGGCGGTGGAATTGCTCACATATTTATCGTCTGAAATTTGCCGCGAAGTAATGTCGGAAGGTATGCCGGATACTGTCTGGGTACCGCTCCCTGACGGGCTATCGGTTCCTATCTCTAAATCGGTCTTGGAATCGAGGAGAAGGTAGTCTTGAGGGGAAATAACCCAGTCCCCACCTATCGTGACAGTTGGTTTATGAGACTTCATAGGATAGGTTCCCGACATCGAACGGGTTACGTCCCCGCTCTCCAGGTAATTCTGGGAGCCCAGGTTCCTTTCGTTATTGAACCAATAATCGACATTTATGTAACCGGAAAAGTCACTGTTCCCTACCTCAAGGGAACCATCCGCCGTCGTATAATATGCTTTCACATTCTGCATGGCGGAAAGGCTCATGTTCGTGAACGTCTCCTTCTTGCGCCTCACGCGCACATTGAGAACCGAACGGGTGGATTCCTGACCACGGTAACGCGACGACGGGTTGTCTATCAGCTCCACCGCTATGATGTCTGAAGGGTCTAACGTGTTCAGGTAACCCGGGCGGTTCACACCATTGACCAGCACCAACGGTGTGGAACCGTCGGACAGCGTTATCTTCTTTTCTGAAGGGTCTACGACAAGCCTCGGTATCTCCTGCAACGCCTCGTAAAGGTCCATCGAGTTCTTCAAGGCGTTCTCGGAAAGGTGGAACACCGTCGCATTGGACGTATAGGACATGTTGTCGGCACGGTTCGCCTCTATGGAAACCTCTCCAAGCCACAAAGTGTCTTCCTGCAGCACGAAGTCCGGCAGGGACTTCGAACCGGCTTCCCATACCAACGCCTTTTCCTCTCCCTTATAGCCCAGCATCGAAACTTGGAGGCGGTAATTCCCGGGACGGATGTTTTCCAAACGGTAGATGCCATGACTGTCCGTTATCGTGCCGTCCACCATCGTGTCATTCTGAAGCACCATCACCGTCGCATTTTCCAACGCCTGTTGCCGCGAGTCGGTGACCTTGCCCCGGTAAACCTCCTGGGAAAAAACAAATGATGGTAGGATGAAGAAAAGGATAAAAGAAAAAACTTTCATAATATTAAAACTTTTAAAGCTGTTAATAATTTAGATTGCATTTATTACTATGAACGATAAAACCTTCCTTACCGTTGCATTTTTCCATATTTTTCTGCAAAAAAAAAATTAGAAGTGACAATAGAAAGGTCAATTCTTCTTCGGTACACTTCTTTTTTGAGGGGAAAATAGAAGGACGGGGGAGAGTATATTTCTCATGATGCTGATTTTTAGAGCTTATAACGTTTGAACAGCATTTTATTGGTGAAATTATGGACTATATAGTCTTCCTTACTGAAGCGTTTGCCCATTCGACAACCAATATTCCCTTTTTCCATCAGGTTCTGTGTGCAAATCTTATGGCAGGAAGGGAGCAAACTGCAATCCAAACAAACATCTTGGATTTGGATGTTCATCCGTTTGCCTATTTTTTCTTGATTCCAACAGATTTCCCCATTTTCGAGCAAAACACCTTCTGTATTTTCAGGAAGGAAATCCCTGGCGGTACATTTGAATACATTTCCATCATAATTAATGACAGCCTGGTTCAGGTTGTCTGCATAACAAGTCGATAAAGTCGGATTCAAGGGAAGGTATTCCACTATGACCCCATGTGATTGGGCATATCTGATAAACTCAAAAACGGCATTCTCGTCTATTTCATTAACATCAACCTGCCATATACGTTGTAGATGTATAATAATTTTTTTCTTATTGCATCTTTCCAAGTCGTCAATCACATTGGATAAACCATATATGGAGGTAGAAGAAAAATTTATCCTTAGCTGGATATGTCCTATACTTTCGTTCCAAGATAATTCCCGGATATTTCCCATAATTATATCATAGGTAGGCTTCTTATTTCTCGGGACACGGGTTTTGTCGTGTTGTTCCTTGTTCCCATCCAGAGTAATCTGTAAAGAAGGATGATATTTCTCCAAAAAGCTTATCCGTTCCTCATCTATCAAAGTCCCGTTGGTTGTAAAATGCAACTGAAAACGGATGTCATTTCCTTTTACGAAAGCATCTATTCTTTGCAATAAATATTTTACTACATCAAAATAAAGTAACGGTTCTCCGCCGAAGAAGCTGAGGTTTAGATTTCGAAAAGGCTCTCTGTCATACTTCAAACGAATATGTTTCATGACCCGCTCCATCATTTCCTCTGTCATTTTTGAACCTTGCCGGTGCTCCTCATAGCAATACCAACAATTCAAGTTGCAACCTAAAGTCGGGTTAATAAAAAGATGGTAAACATCTTTGCTGTATTTCCGTTCATTAACTCGTTTCAGGTAAGCCGCTTTCTCATCAAAATCATCATCAATGATGAATCCATTGTCTATCAATGCCCGGAATAGTTTTTCATTCGTGGTTAATTGGGATTCCAAATCTTTTATGTGGTCGGAAAATAGCCGGTACAATGAATTTGTCAATACAAGATAACCATCCGTATAAGCATTATACAATAAAACATGGTCCTCAATGCCTATATTGATGAAATGATTATATATGCTCGGTTTCATCTTGTCTTGTTATGTTTAAGGGAGATTATCGTTTATACTTAAAAAAATGCAGAACAACTCCTTTCTTTTTAAGAAGCTGTTCTGCTAATTCATTCACTTCTTATGGCTATTAAAGTAGCCTTTACTTACGACCGCAATTGCCATTGTCACCACCATTACAACCACAGTCGGAATTTTTGGGAGGCGGAACATTTCCACCTTTCACTACCAACAAGTCTTCCACAGAAGACAACTCTTCAAAAAACTCCGGGTTCAATTGAACCATCTTGCTTTCTCTCAAATGCTTCATGACATCTTTGATTTTAATATTAGACATATATTTAAATTCACAAAATCACCTATTTAATATAGAATGTCCCTATATACATAGAGGTATTATATTCTATTATAACTTTATATTCTCCGAAATCATCAATTTTTATGGCTAAAACCTCTGCGTTTTCCATAATACTTTCATAAATAATATAACCAGTATCATCAACTATCGTCACCATTGCCACATCTGGCTTATCATACAAGAACAATACTATTGTCCCATTTTCGACATAGCCATCTATTGAACCATATAAAGAATGAGAGTTTTCTTTTCCATTCTTTTCCCATATAATCTCATCTTTATTCATTACTTGTGTTTTACTCTCTATAGGATTACTGAAGATGAGAAAACATGGCAAGGAACAAAGGAATAATTTGACCTGCATTTTCATCACTTTTTTCATTTCTAATTTTAGGTCGAATTTATGCTTGATTCCATTAGAATAACTGGGTTGGGAGGAATAATTTTATGTGGTTGGCGGCTCTGAAAATCAGCGGTTTATTGCAGATGGGATATTTTTAACCATCCTTAAAACAGGGTTGTCTCAGCATTTCACCCTAAATAAGGCAGCAAACATTCCTCCAAACGCCTTCTGCCTTCTCCTCCGAAATATTTCTTTTTGATGTCACGTTTGTAGGAAGTGATAGTTGATGGTTGCAGTTCCAAAAGTGAGGCAATTTGCTTCGTCTTTATTTTCATCAACGAAAGAATACAGATAGACAACTCTGTTTCGGTCATCCCGGGATGTGTCTTTTTCAGGCAAGATATCGTATGCCCATAAATTTCTTCAATCTCCGGTAAAGCTGAATCCCAATAATACCTGTCCAGCTCCCAGCCGCTTTGATATATTTTCTTGACTTTTATGTTTTCCTTGCAACGTGCAATAAGGATGCCTTGCATTTGTTGCAATTGTTGTTGGTTTTGTGTTTTCAGTATTTCATTTTGTTCTTCATGTTGTAAAACCTGTTGCGTCGCAGTTTGAACCAATGTAGTCATTTGTTCTGATTGTTTATAAAATAGCTCTGTCAATTCCATTCTCTTTCTTTTTCTATAAACAAAGAATGAGACAATAAAAGATAATATGATTAATGCGAAACAGATTATTTGAATGTTATTCTTTTGCAGATAAGTTTTCTCTGCCTCCTTTTGGGCAAACTGATGCTGTATTGTAGCCACTTCTTCCGGTTGTTTTTTCATATAAAAGCTATCTGCCAATATTTCATATTGTTTTCTATAAGCAAGAGCTTCGGTATGCTTTCCCACCCGTTCTGCCCAGTCTGCCAAATCATAATTAGCCGCACAACGTGTGTTAAGATCGGCTCCCGGTTGGAGGGCTTGTTGCAAGTAGTAATATGCTGAATCTAATTTATTCATTTCAAGGTATAATCCTCCCAATTGTTCATATTCGGTATATGGTATTTCTTGGGAAAAACGAATTGCATTACATATACAGTCATAAGAGGCATCATATTGTTTACTTTTTTGGTAAATAAAGCTCATGCGCCTGTACAAACTGACTATTAGCCTCCAATTATCTTGTGGTTTTATCAGTGCCAACGCTTGATGAAAGACTTTGAATGTACTGTCAGCATTTCCTAACGACCAATAAACATTCCCTTGCCCTTTCAAGGCAAAAGCCATGCTTAAACTATCCGGTATTTGCCTGTAACAATGATAAGCCTCTTTGAAATAGCCCAAAGCTTTTTCATTCAAATCGTTTTGCCAGTTTATTTCACCCAAGTATTCCACAATCCTACCTCTTAGTGCCCAGTCATCAGACCCTCCCGCCAGTTCTTTCGCCTTCAGGAAATCCGCAATAGCACTCTCCCACTGTTCCCAATCCGTATGGATGCGCCCGGTCAAATACCAAGCCTTTGCCAAACGTTTATTATCTCCTACAGATTCATAATACCGGCGTGAAATCGCTATAAGTGAATCTGTCGTATGCTCCATATAAAGTTTGTCGGCAGCTTCGGTCAGCAACATATAATAAAAGGCAAGTACAGGCTGGGGAAGTTCATGCTCGTCTGTCGTTTGCAACACTGCATAAACACTATCCGGGTTCTCCTGCAAGCGCGACTCCAGATGATGCAAACCTTCATCCGTCAATACGGGAGACTGGCGGCACGAAAATGCGACAAACATCAAGAGAAAACAAACCAACCGCTTCATAATTTACACTTTTAGGTTAGCAAAAATAACGAAAAACGAATAATCTCCCCTATGACAATGCAGATATAAATACAAACATGCCTGTCATGCCACATCCGCCCTGCTCAAAGCCGTTCCCATTACCAGAACATGGTTCACCTCCTACCTTGGTGGTATTATACCTTCTACACATACAGTGAATTACCGCCAAGCTTGGCGGCAGACTCTCTTTTTACCTGTCATTCGTCTTCATACACCACGAAACGGAGGCTGCCGGTACGGGGCTCGGCAACAGGGCGGTAAGAACGGCTGTATTGCGTTGTGATTTCAGCCTCCCACTCGCCGGGCGTGAAGGGCTGCACTGGGGTGAAGCACAGGCACGAAACCGAGTTCCTGTGCATTTCTTCCGTGGGGTAGAACGTGCTTTCGCCCGTGGAGAGGCAACGCAAGACGACACCCACATCGGGGTGGTCGCCCATGAGCATCAGGCGTTTACCATAGATGAAGAAAGCATTGCAAGAACCGGCGGGCAACTTGTTCACACTCCCGTCTCGCGGCGCTTTGGGGGAAAGTTTCCGGCTTACATACATGGGCGCAGGGGCAAGCGGGGATTTGTTCCCAAACTCCACCTTCACCGGGCGGTATGCCGCGCACTGCTGCAAACGTGGCGAAGGGCAAAGCGTCATTTCGAGGCGGTGCAGCTCCGGGTCAAAGCCATTTATGCCTATCTCCGAGAAGTTCCCCGACACTGAAAGTTGCGTGCGCCCAAAGCCGAAATCGACCTCATAGCCCATCCTTACAGCCCAATAGAGCGTGGAGACCATCGTGCGGAAGGCACCGGCAAGCAAACTCTGGCTATATCCACCCTGCTGTTCGCAAGCCAATGCCGCCAACTGCTCTATATTCATCTTCGGACTGCCAGAGGCGACATAAGCCTTGTAAGCCTCCACCCCGGGGAGGTGGCTCTTAGTAATCCTCAACCTGGCTTCCGTGCCGGGTATCAACTTATCCTTAGGTAATTTCTTATCCATGATTTACTGCTTGTTTTGTGTAACCTTATTTTACCGACTTGCGTCTTATGCGCAAAAGAACAAAAACAAGTTTAACTAAAAAAGCAAGAAAGGAATATTTGCCGTGGAAAACGTTCCGGATACCACTCTATGTCGTTGAGTGATATGCCTATAGTAAACATCAAGTGTGTTAAATTTATGTTAAATAAAAAAAGGGGGGGGTGATTTCTGTATATTCTTTATTATATAATTTTGCATCGCGACTTTAATTAAAACATGTATCGACCAAGTAAAAATGGGTTCAATTGGTCTGTACAGGGATGTGAATCATAGGACCCGCATTATTAAACTTTAAACAAACACAAGTATGAAAAGGATTGCTTTTTTGATTGCTGTCTTATTTATCACAGGAGTAAGTGGTTACCGTGCGCAGGCACAAGATTACGGCTATTTCAATTCCTTAGGAGTAGGTTTGAGCGCCAGTACAACAGGTATCGGGGTGGATTTGGCAACGCCCATAGGAAATTATCTGGCAATGAGGGTAGGTGTCAGCTTTATGCCGAACATAACATTCGACACTGATGTGGATGCGGACATCACAAGCGGTGGGAATGTTTACCAACGGGAAATCAACGTAGGCGGAGAATTGAAAAGGACAACGGGTGAAATCCTGTTCAATGTCTATCCCTTCCGCCACTTAGGATTGTTCGCCTGCGTAGGTGCGTCATTCGGAGGAAACACATTGGCTAAAATCAACGGGCATAGCGACGAGCTGGCACAAGACATAGCCAACGGTTCACAAGCCGGTATCGAAATCGGCGACTACGTTTTGCCGGTGGATGAAAACGGTAACATATCCGGCGGTTTGAGCACGAACGGTTTCCGCCCCTACATAGGTTTAGGCTGGGGACGCGCGGTGCCAAGCAAACTCTTGAACTTCATGTTCGAATTAGGCGTACAGTTCCACGGCACACCGGAAGTTTACACGAATTACGGGAACCTGGACATCCTCAATGAAACATCGGGCGACAACACCTTCAACGACATCATTGACAAGCTGACTGTCTACCCGGTAATCAAGTTCCGCCTGGCAGGGAAAATATTTTAAATAACTGACATTATAAGAAGATGAAAATGGGTTACGGAAATGTTGGTCCGTAGCCCATTTTGTTTTTCACCCCTGACTGATTAATCCATACCCTATTGGTGCATTTAGAGTTAATAATGGTAAAGTCAAAGGTTTTTCTTTATGTT
>CAYZTO010000054.1:0-9572 GCA_964481365.1 uncultured Parabacteroides sp.
ATGCAAAATGTTTTGCCTTGTTGAAGTACTTCGCCGCAGTCCGTGCAAAATGTTTGGGCTTGTTGAAGTGCTTCGCCGGAGTCAATAAAAATGCTTGTGTGGGGGGAACGGATTCACTTGGTTGTTGCAGTCCGGTTGTGGGGCTGTTCGCAAGTGTTTTGCCAGCCTCAAGAAATATTGTACTTTTGCCGTCCAACTTTTCAGGAAATACCGGCGATGAAGATTATAGCAGTGGGAATGAACTATGCGGCTCACAATAAAGAAATGAATCACACGTTAAATAGTACGGAGCCGACGATTTTTATGAAAGCCGATACTGCATTGTTGAAAGACGGGAAACCATTTTTCATCCCCGACTTTACAACGGAAGTACACTACGAGGCTGAGGTCGTTGTACGCATAGACCGGCTTGGAAAAAACATAGCCGAGCGGTTTGCGCACAGATATTACAACGAAGTGACCGTAGGGATTGATTTTACAGCCCGCGACCTCCAGCGTCGCCTGCGTGCCGAAGGTGCACCGTGGGAAATAAGCAAAGCATTCGACAACTCGGCGGCGATAGGGAGTTTCGTCCCTTTGCATGAAACCGGGAAAGGGATTCAGGAACTGTCGTTCAGCCTCGACAAAAACGGGCAGACCGTCCAGCGCGGGTGTACGGCGAACATGATTTTCAGCGTAGATAAGATAGTGGCTTACGTGAGCCATTTTTTTACGCTCAAAATGGGCGATTTGATTTATACAGGCACTCCGGCAGGGGTAGGCGCGGTGGCAATCGGCGACCATTTGCAAGGTTTCTTGGAAGGGAAGAAAGTCTTGGACTTTTTTGTAAGATGATAATGTCTGTGTCGTGTATATGAATGATGAAACGAATATTCCAAATATTCATTCTATGTTTTCTTGTCTCGTGTGCTGCACATGCGCAGTCCGCTCAGAGTTACGCCTCTAATTCCGTCCTTTCGTCCGGCAGGTGGGTGAAAATCAGGGTGGATGAAAACGGCGTGTACAAACTCACCGATGCACAGCTTCAAAGCATGGGGTTCGACGACCCCTCAAAGGTATCAATCCACGGATACGGCGGCTGGATGCTTTCCGAGACCCTCGACGGCTCCGCGCCCGACGATTTGCCTGCCATATCCGTTTATCGCGGAAGCGGTTACATTCTTTTTTATGGAAAAGGCCCTGTGAAGTGGGAATACGGTACCGCAGCCGGGGAAGAGGCATTCGTCCATACCAACAATCCGTATTCCCTTTATGGATATTATTTTGTGACAGATGCAACGGAAACGAAGTCGATGCAGACACAAGATTCGGCAGATGGGGCTGTGCGGGTCATTAATACCTATGATGATTACGCGGTATGGGAACAAGACCTTGTTTCGCCACATGAATCGGGCCGCGAACTTTTCGGCGAATCATTTACCTCCTCGACCACGCGCAGCGGTTTTGCTTTTGATATGCCGGGCATCACTTCCGACGACGCGCTGGTTACAATGCGCTTTATCGCAAAGACAACAGCGAGGACTGCGGTGTATCTTGGCGTAACAGGCAGTAGTGAACACATAATTTCCACAACGATAGCCGGGCCGTCGGGCACTAACGAGTCGTACATTACGGGACGCAGTACAACGGCGGTGGGCGTGTGGTCCGGCTCGAAAGACGAGGATGTCGATTTCACCGTGACTTATGGAGCTGAAAACAGCCAGCGGGCGAACCTCGATTACATCCGGCTGCAAGCGACAAGGAGTTTGAGGCAGTATGGAACCACGACTTTCTTCCGCAGCCTTGCCGCACGCGAAAATACTTCCCGTTTTGTGATTTCCAACGCTACGTCATCCACCGTTGTATGGGATATCACCGACGGCGAGAACCCGAAGGTAATCAACGGTTCCCTGTCCGGTACGGAATATTCTTTTTCGGTTGCGGCGGATAACAGCATCCACGAATTTGTGGCTGTCGAGGCGAACCAGGTCACTGCAACGCCGACAATCGTGGGGGAGGTCGAAAACCAGGACTTGCATGGTTTGTTTCAGACTGACATGGTGATTATTGTCCCGTCGGCTTTTCTCTCGGAGGCTGAGAGGCTGGCAGAGTTCCATCGCACAAATGACGGGCTTACTGTAACGGTTGTGAAGCCTGATGCAATCTACAATGAGTTCTCAAGCGGCACACCTGATGCCACTGCATACAGGCGTTTCGTGAAGATGTTCTACGACCGTGGCGCGGACAACGGGACAGCCCCTAAATACCTGCTGCTTTTCGGGGACGGTTCGTATGATAACCGAGGACTTACTTCAGAGTGGTCTTCCCAATCGTCTCTCTTGGAAAGAATGCTTCTGACTTACCAATCGGAAAATTCCTTGGATTTGGATTCTTACACTACGGACGATTATTTTGGCTTCCTCGCTGACGATACGCAAACATTCTATGCACCTTCCGCTACCCTTTGTCTGGGTGTCGGGAGGTTCCCTGTCCGTACATTGGACGAAGCAAGCGCGATGGTTGATAAGGTAATTAATTATACGTCGGATGCAGCCTATGGAGAATGGAAAACAAACCTTTGCTTCATAGCGGACGACGGAAGTAATGCCGATAGTTATACTACTGTCCATGCCGAACAATCAAACGAGCTTACAGAAATAGTGAATGCCAACCGCCCGGATTTCCGCGTCAATAAACTTTTTTTCGATGCTTATCAAAAAGACCGTACAGGAGGAAATGCGTCTTACCCTGATGTTGAAACATCTTTGGAGAAATTATTGAAAGAAGGTCTGTTTCTGCTGAATTATACCGGGCACGGAGGGACTGAAGCCCTTTCCGACGAAAGAATCATCACTACAAGCGACATCTTGCAATATTCATACGAACATCTCCCGTTGTGGATTACTGCAACTTGTGATTTCACTCGTTTTGACGCATTAAACACTTCTGCCGGAGAAGAAGTCTTTCTGAATGAAGAAAGCGGGGGTATAGCCCTTTTTTCAACCACACGTTCCGTTATGCGAGACCCTAATTTCGAACTTAACAAAGCATTGATTGAAAGCCTTTTCCCGGAATCTAAAGGCGAACGTTATACGTTAGGAGAAGTAATGCAAAAGACTAAAGTCAGCCTGGGGAACAACGTAAACAAATTGTGTTTCCTTTTAGTGGGGGATCCTGCATTGCAGTTGGCTTATTCTGAAAACAACATACAAATCACGGAGATAAACGGGGAATCTGTTTTGGATTTAGAAGAGCCAATACAGCTTAAAGCATTAGAAAAGGTCACAGTGACAGGTGAAGTCCAGACCTATTCAGGTGCGCGGCTAAGTAATTTCAACGGGCTGGTGAAATTACGTGTCCTTGATAGCCAAGTTGAAATGACAACGCTGGATAACAATAGTATGGGAAGTACATTCTCGTATATGGATTATCCCACAACTATTTATTTAGGAACAGACTCGGCACGCAATGGGGAATTCACTTTTTCGTTTACTGTTCCTAAGGATATCTCTTATTCCAATGATTACGGGAAAATGATACTTTATGCTTATGACGAAACAAATCAAACTGATGCGCAAGGGGCGTTCCAAGAATTCATAGTAGGAGGTACATCCTCTGATGCAGCAGATGATGAAGAAGGTCCGGAAATCCGTTATTTGTATCTGAATGATACTACTTTCGTGGATGGCGGACAAGTAAACCCAACTCCGCTTTTTGTCGCTTGCGTTTATGATGAAAACGGCATAAACATAACAGGGAGCAGCATTGGGCATGATATTGTATTGACCATAGACAACAGCATCTTTCAAAGTTATATCTTGAATGATTATTACCAAACTTTGCCTGATGAAAATGGAGCTGGTTTAGTAGTCTTTTCTATCCCCGAAATGGAACAGGGTCTTCATACCGGAGAGCTGAAAGTTTGGGATGTATTGAATAATTCATCCTCGCAGACATTCACATTTGAAGTTGTAGAAGACTTGAAGCCGGAATTGATAAACCTCACGGCAGGACCGATACCGGCTCGTGATCAGATACGTTTCTTTTTAACCCATAATCGCCCTGAAACCCAATTGACCGTGACAATCCAGGTTTTTGACCTCGCAGGACGATTGATGTGGAGTGAGGAAGAAACCGGAACATCATCGCTCTTTGAGGACTATGTAATTACATGGGACTTGTGCGCGACGGGCGGAAGTCGCCTTGCTCCGGGTGTGTATTTATATCGTGCATGTGTGCGTTCCGGAAAATCGAGCGATGCTACAGCGGCAAAGAAATTAATTATACTTGCACAATAAAGCGGGCAAAAAGTAGTTAGAAAATAGTAAAGTGGTTTAAGTAGTAGAAGTCAAAGCATGAGGTTCAAACTTTTTTTAATGCTGGCACTCTGTGCCGGCTCCATCACTATAGCACACTCCCAGAGTAAAAATGATTTTGCTCCGATTAACACGTCCGTCCCGTCATTATCAATTGCCCCGGATGCCCGTGGTGGTGGTATGGGTGACAACGGTGTTTCAACTTTACCTGATGTTAATTCGCAATACTGGAATCCGGCGAAATATGCTTTTTCGTATAGCAAAGCAGGTGTATCACTTTCTTATACGCCGTGGTTGCGCAAATTAGTTAATGATGTGGCGTTGGCTTATCTTGCCGGGTATTACAAATTAGGGAATAACGATATGCAGGCCATAGGCTTCTCTGTTCGTTACTTTTCTTTGGGAGAAGTGACATCAAATGATGAAGACGGAGCATTCTTGATGAATACCAGTCCGTATGAAATGGCAATAGATGTAAGTTATAGTAGAAAACTATCGGAAGCATTTTCAATGGCTGTCGCTTTACGTTACATCCGTTCTGACCAAGGAGCCGATGCTGACGATGAGATGTCTGCGGGCAATGCCTTTGCAGCCGACATTGCGGGTTATTTGGAAAAATATGTGATGATAGGTTCTGCAGAATCTCTTTGGAGTTTTGGGTTTAACATATCGAATATTGGTTCCAAAATATCTTACGACGGAGGAGCAAAAAATTATTTTATACCTACCAGGCTGAGTATCGGTACTGGACTTCTTTATCCTATAGACAATTATAATCGGATAGGTGTTTATTTGGATTTAAGTAAGTATCTTGTGCCTAGTATGCCTTTGCGTGAAGGTACTACAGATGAAGAGCTTGAGGAATACTATGAAAAGCGGGATGAATACAATACGATGTCTCCTATTACCGGTATTTTTAAATCGTTCAGTGATTCTCCGGGAGGTTTCAGTGGAGAACTGAAGGAAATTATGGTTTCCATAGGTATCGAGTACAGCTACAATGAGCAGTTTTTTGTGCGCGGAGGTTATTACTATGAGAATGAGGATATGGGTAATAGAAAGTATTTCTCTATCGGAGCCGGTTTCAGCATGAGTGTATTCCAAATTGATGCCGCTTATTTGATTAGTACTGTACCTAGTAATCCGTTGGATCAGACGCTACGCTTCTCCTTGTCTTTTGATATGGATGGAATAAAGAACCTGTTCAGATAATCTTTTTCGAATTATCGCTTATGAAAATTCGTGTTGGTTTTGGTTATGACGTCCACAAATTAGTTGCAGGAAGGGATTTGTGGCTTGGCGGCATAAAAATAGATCATTCTTTGGGTTTATTGGGGCATAGTGATGCTGACGTGCTGATTCACGCTATTTGCGATGCATTATTAGGTGCAGCCAATATGAGAGACATCGGCTACCATTTCCCGGACACTTCGGACGAATACAAAAACATTGACAGTAAAAAACTTCTCCGTAAAACTATGGACTTACTTCGTTCCAAGGGTTATGAGTTGGGAAATATCGATGCAACAGTAGCCGCCGAGCTTCCGAAGTTAAATCCTTACATTCCTGCGATGAAGCGTATTCTTGCAAACATCCTCTTTGTTGAGTGTGATGATATTTCCATTAAAGCTACTACCACTGAAAAACTAGGATTCATTGGACGGCAAGAGGGCATTGCTGCTTACGTTACTGTTCTTATCCAGAAGGCTTGATGTTTAAATCTATATTAACAAACCAGCCATGACAGCAAAGAATAATGATTGGAAAAAACGTTTGGGTATATTATATTCAACCAATCCGAATTTCAGTTATGAGACAGATTCTGTGAATGAGGCAGAAACGTTACCTAAATCCCAGCAAAAATTGAGAATCTCACTTGACAAGCGCAACCGTGCAGGGAAAGTTGTCACCCTCATATCAGGATTTCATGGTTCTATAAAAGATTTGGCTGCCTTGGGGAAATTCTTGAAAATGAAATGTGGAGTAGGTGGCTCTGTCAAAGATGGCGAGATTATTATACAAGGCGATTTTAGAGATAAAGTAAAAGACATTCTTGTAAAGGATGGGTATAACGTAAAGTAAAAGAACACGTATGCTAACTATATACCGCGCATCTGCCGGAGCAGGAAAAACGCACAAATTGACGGAAGAATATTTGCTTTTGCTTTTCTCTCAGCCTAATGCGTACCGAAAGATTCTTTCCGTGACGTTCACGAATAAGGCTACGGATGAAATGAAAAGCCGTATTATAGAGGAATTATTTAATCTTGCATCAAATAGAAACTCCGACTATGTATGCGCCTTGATGCTTGCCTATAACTTAAACGAGATGCAAGTCCGTATCCAAGCTCAAAAAATCTTGATAGCTATTTTGCATGATTACTCGACTTTTAATATTAGTACCATAGATCGATTTTTCCAACAAACTATGCGTGCTTTTGCGCGTGAAATCGGTTTGCAAGGAGGCTACGGTATCGAGATGGATCAAGAGAGAGTTCTTATTGAAGCAATAGATCGTCTTTTTGCAGGCTTGGATACACCGGAAAATAAAACTCTCCTTGGTTGGCTGTTACGCTTTGGTGAAGAAAAGATAGAAGGAGGGACTTCGTGGGATTTGAGGAACGAAATTATGGCGTTGGGAAAGGAAGTTTTCAAAGAGAGTTTTAAAGTATTCAGTAAGCAAGTGATGCAAGATATTCAGGATAAGAAATTCTTGGAGATGTATAAAAATTCGCTGTACGGAATTATCAGTAATGTGGAGAATGAAATACGTGAGTGGGGTGGACGTGCAGTTAAGATTCTTGAGAAATACCGACTTGATGCCTCCGATTTCAAGAATGGAAAGAAATCTCCCATTATGAAGTTTTCCCAATGGTTCGCTGGTGAATTTGATGAACCGTCGAAATCATTTTTTAATCTTGCTGATAATCTGGATGGATGTTTCAAAAAGGATACTAAGCCGAATATTCGTTCTGCTATCACCGAAGCCTGGGATGATGGTTTACATGCATGCATAGTTGGTGCAATAAACAGCTTCCAAGACGTATCTTATTATACAGCGAAAGAAATAGTCCGCTATTATTACACATTGGGAATTCTGGCTGATATTTCTCGTCACATAGCTGAATATAGGGAAGAAAAGAATGTAATGTTGATTGCAGATACTACGGAGTTTCTTAATAGGGTTATAGGAGGTAGTGATGCCCCTTTCATATATGAGAAAATGGGTACGCAAGTAGACTATTACATGATTGATGAGTTTCAAGATACTAGCGGAATGCAATGGGATAATTTCCGGCCTCTTATTGACGAAAGCATTGCTCATAATCACGCGAATCTTATTGTTGGTGATGTAAAACAAAGTATATATCGTTTCCGTAATTCTGATTGGAGATTGCTTGACGAGCGAGTTGTACAGGATTTTGCTCCCGGGGGTATCCGAGAAGAGACTTTGCAAGATAATTGGCGTAGCTGCCGGCATATTGTTGAGTTTAACAACGCTTTTTTTGCCATTGCGTCGTCGTTACTGCAAAATGTATATAATGAAAATTTGGAAATTTCTTCACTGGAGAAATCAGAACGCGAACTCTATAAGATTCGTATCATGCAGGCGTATAAACAATGCTTCCAGCATATTTCTGCACCCTTTCAAAGGAAAGATGGACATGTACGAATTGACTTCTTGACTGAAAATGCTGAACCGAATTGGAAAGAGGAAGCTCTGGCAAGGCTTCCCGGCATTTTAGAAAAATTACAAGCGGATGGTTATGCGTTGAAAGATATTGCCATTCTTGTGCGAACCAATCTAGAGGGTGCACAGGTGGCAGAATCTCTTTTAAAGTATAAAGAGTGTCATCAAGAGGGTAAGTATAGGTATGATATATTATCAGAAGAATCGTTGTTTATAAGTCGTTCTGCTGTTATCTGTTTTTTCATTCAGGTGATGCGGTTTCTGGAAAATACGGATGACACCATCGCTCGCCAAATGGCTCTTTTCTCTTACCGGCTTTTCATCGGAGACTTTAAACGCGAGGATTTTACTGAAGAAGAATGCTTCGAGCTACTCAGAATAGCTTCCTTGCCAATTTATGAGCTTGCTGAGAGTCTTTATCACCTTTTTCAATTCCACATAGACTCGAAAGAACAGGTTTTTGTCCAAGCTTTCCTTGACATGATATCAGATTTTGTTCAGAAAGAACCTGCTGACCTCGGTAGGTTCCTTCGGTGGTGGGACGAAACGGGTTCGCGTTATACCATTGCTACTTCTGACGGGCAGGATGCAATACGTATCCTTACAATACACAAATCAAAAGGGTTAGGTTTTCGTGCAGTGGTGATACCTTTTGGCGACTGGGAAATTGACCATAAACCCACAAAGCCAGTGATTCTTTGGTGTCATCCGAAGCAAAAACCATTTAATAAACTTCACCTTGTTCCCGTCCGATATGGGCAAGTATTGGCAAAGACTATCTTTGCAACAGATTATTTCAAGGAGAAGCTTTACGCCTATATCGATAATCTCAACACTCTTTATGTTGCTTTTACGAGGGCAAAAGATGAACTTGTAATCCTTGCCCCTCGTCCTAAAAAGCCGGATGATGTGCCTACTTCTATATCTCATCTGATTTGGCGTAGCCTCACTACGGAAATGAATGCAACTCTCGAAGGCGACCCTTTGCTCTCCCTGGCGCAGTTTTTTAATGATGAATCGGGAGTATTTGAACTTGGCAACTGGTGGTATCCGGAAGCAAAACGAACTGTCTCTAAAGTTATAGAACTCCCGTTCCTGCCCCTCTGTCCCATTACTCCGGAAGATCGGTTACATCTGCGTTTTCATGGTAAGAACCTTTTCTTTGATAATGAAAGACGTAAAGAGGGGACTTTGATGCACGAGATTCTGAGCTGTATTCGTACGCCACAGGATATTCTCCCCATCGTAGGCAAGTACCGTGCGGCCGGTATTATTAGTTCAGATGAGGCCGGAAAGCTGGCTACTTATCTTTATAACCTTATTTCACAGCCAGAAGTAGCCTCGTGGTATGACGGCACTGCACATGTTTTGAACGAAGTTGATATTTTTTTCAGTGAAGGAAAATCTCGACGACCAGACAGGATTATGGTTTATGCGGATAATGTTGTTGTTGTGGTGGATTATAAGTTTGGTGAGCATGAAGAGAACCGCCATCTGTCGCAGGTACGGGAATACATGGAGTTAATAAGGGAAATGGGATATCCAAAGGTGGAAGGATGGGTTTGGTATGTAAAACTTGGGAAAAT
>CAYZTO010000054.1:9672-15596 GCA_964481365.1 uncultured Parabacteroides sp.
AAATGGGATATCCAAAGGTGGAAGGATGGGTTTGGTATGTAAAACTTGGGAAAATTCAATCTATAGAACCTTTAACCCAAATCAGCCATCATTATATAGGATGATGGGTATCATCATGCACGATGATGGTCGCTCTATTTACTACTTTCATCAATTCATTTATTCACATAGTGTATGACTTCATGCCGTTGTTCCGCCATGCTTTTATTAATTCCAACAAAAACACTTCCTCAAACACTGGAAAATCCTAATGACCGATTGGTTTTTAATAGGTACTTCTTCATCAATCAGAACCTGTATAAGCAATGTTTCAAGCGGAGATAGCAAGGCATAGGCATAGCTTATAGGTTTGATTTTACGGTGAGATACGCTGTTATGCCATTGCATAGTGGGGACATGAAAATCGTAACAAATATTGCTCTGTTCGATAAAAATAAATACTTTTGCAAGTCTTAAAAAGCAAAAAAGAAGAATAGATGAAAGTGCATAAAGAAGGAACAGGTTTTCTACTTACCTTGTTTACAATTTTCTTTATTGTAAACGTTAGTTTATATCATACGGTGGGAAAAGGTGGGATGTTCTATTCGGTAGCTGCGGTAACTTCATCGTTTTTTTTGTTGGTTCTTAATTTCTTTAGAAGTCCTGTTCGACGCTTCCCCTATGATTCTGAAGGTCTTGTAATAGCTCCTGCAGACGGGACAGTGGTAGCGATAGAAGAGGTGATGGAAAAAGAAATCCTGAATCGGCGGTGTCTTCAGATTTCTATCTTCATGTCTATCTTCAATGTTCATGCCAACTGGTTTCCGGTTAATGGAACGATAAAGCACGTGTCGCACAACAAAGGACGTTTCCAAGCGGCTTATTTGCCCAAAAGCAGTTCTGAAAATGAACGCTCTGCCATTGTTATCACTACTCGCAATGGAGAAGACATTCTGGCACGACAAATCGCAGGAGCAATAGCTCAACGTATCGTGACGTATGCGAGGGTAGGTGAGAAATGTAACGTGAATGAGCAGATGGGCTTTATAAAGTTCGGTTCAAGGGTGGATGTTTACCTGCCTGTAGGAGCGGAGGTGCTGGTGGAAATGGATCAGAAAGTGACGGGCAACCAGACTCCTATTGCAAGGTTAGACTAGGAAGGAGAGGTAAGATGATTATAATCAAAAATATACCCAACTTGATTACGTGCTTGAACCTGGTTTCCGGTTGTGTAGCCATTGTCATGGCATTTGGTGGAAATATGTTTGGAGCAATGCTGTGGATTATCATTGCGTCGGTGTTTGATTTCTGCGATGGTTTGGTGGCTCGGTTGCTGAATGCATACTCGGCATTGGGAAAAGAATTGGACTCGCTTGGTGATATTGTTAGTTTTGGAGTGGCTCCGGGAATGCTTTTGTATTGTACACTTGGCGAATGGGTTTATGCGGCATCTGTTGATGGGGTACTTGTATATTTGCCTTATATTTCTTTTATCGTTCCTGCACTCTCTGGTTTAAGACTTGCTAAATTCAATCTGGATGAGCGACAAGTGACATCGTTTATTGGGCTGCCGGTGCCGGCGCATGCGCTTTTATGGGCTTCGGCTTGTTATTCTTTGCAGATACCGATAGATTCTGGAAGCCGCTGGGTTGCTACGCTTCTTGTGATTTCGTTTATTGTAACATCCTGTCTGCTAATATCAGAGATTCCAATGTTTTCAATGAAAGTAAAAAATTACGGATGGAAGGGGAATGAGTTGCGGTATGTATTGATAGTATGTACAGTGGGCTTTATTGTTATTTGGGGATTCCTCGGTATAGCTGTTGGAATCTTGTTATATATTATTTTGTCTCTTCTATCTGCATACGGAGGAATCCAGTGGAATGGAGATTATAAAAATAGTATCTGATACACACATTGATTATTATGTTTAAGTTTCTGTTTTTTACATTCATTCTTTTCATATTATTGTTGTTGCTGATGGGCTTTTCCATACTCCGAACCATGAAAAATATGCTTTTCGGAGGAGGAAAACGGAATAATAACAGGCAACAGCAGCGACGGGCAACTTCGCAACGTCGTAATGTCTCGTCGTCACACCAGGGAGGATATATGTCTGCTAATGATGGATATGATAAAGAAGAACGGCGTGGACGGCGTCGGAAAATATTCTCTAAAGAAGACGGAGAATATGTGGATTTTGAGGAAGTCAAATAACAATACTAATATAATATAACTATGAGAATTGCACTTATCGGTTATGGCAAAATGGGTAAAACCATCGAACAAATTGCATTGGCAAGAGGACACAATATAGTATCAGTCATTGATATAGAGAATCAGAGCGATTTTGGTTCAACAGCTTTCCATAGTGCAGATGTGGCTATAGAGTTTACAACACCGGCTACTGCGTTCGAAAATTGCATGGAATGCTTTGCGGCAAATGTTCCGGTTGTTTCTGGGACGACTGGATGGACATCGCGAATCGGAGAAATTAAAGAGATATGTGAGAAAGAAGGCAAGACTTTCTTTTACGCCTCAAATTTTAGTATTGGCGTGAATATTTTCTTTGCTTTGAACAAGTATCTGGCAAAAATCATGAATAACTTCCCGTCTTATGGCGTAAGTATGACGGAAGTGCATCATGTGCACAAATTGGATGCACCGAGTGGCACAGCAATAACGCTTGCAGAAGGAATTCTTGAAAATATAGAGCGTAAGGAATGTTGGACCCTTGAAACAGCAAAAAGTAATAGCGACCTTGTAATTCATGCTATTCGTGAGGGGGAAGTTCCGGGAATTCATGAAATAACTTATGATTCCGATGTGGACACCATCAGTATTAAGCATAATGCTAAAAGTCGTGCTGGTTTTGCATTAGGAGCTGTTGTGGCAGCGGAATTCACGGCAGGGAAGAAAGGATTCCTTGGCATGAATGATTTGTTTCACTTTTAACAGGTCAGGAATGGAAAAGTTTAGCAAGAGGCAATGGGTCAAGTTTTTTATAGTTGGCATCCTGTACGCTTTATTTTGTTTCTGGATGCAAAATGGCTGGCTCTTGCTTGGTGAGGTCGTATTGGTAGATGTTTACCTGACAAAATTTATCCCGTGGGGTGCATGGAAGAAGTCGAAAAATCCGACAATCCAGTCTGCTTTAGGTTGGGTGGATGACATTGTTTTTGCTTTGGTGGCAGTCTATTTTATAAATGTATTCCTTTTCCAGAATTACCAAATTCCGAGTTCATCGCTTGAGAAGTCTCTGCTGGTAGGGGATTACCTGTTTGTAAGTAAGCTAAGCTATGGCCCTCGTGTTCCGAACACACCGATTGCGTTCCCATTAGTACAAAACACATTGCCAGTCTTGAACTGTAAATCATATTTGGATTGGCCGGAATGGGGATATAAACGAGTGGCTGGGCTTGGTGAAGTCAAACGCAATGACATTGTAGTATTCAACTTTCCCGCAGGTGATACAGTTGCATTGTTACAGCAAAATCCAGATTACTACTCTTTGGTTGCCATGTATGGTCGTGAAGCAATTCGTTTGAATAAAGCCGCGTTCGGGGATGTCATTTATAGACCGGTGGATAAGCGTGAAAACTATGTGAAACGGTGTATCGGCATTCCCGGAGATTCGCTTAGTATCCGCAATAATCAAGTTTATATAAATGGGATAGCAGCAAAGAATCCCCAAAATATGCAACTTAATTATTATGTGGAAACCGATGGAACAATGTTCAGCGAAGAGCAGTTCAGGCTGCTAAATGTAAGCAAGGAAGATCGGATATTTATCGGTGGTAGTCAAAACAATTCATGCTATCGAATACCTCTTACGGAGAAAGCCCTTGCTACTGTAAAAAAGTTTCCTTTCGTTAAAAGAGTGTTTGTTGAGCAAGATGATTCAAGCAGCGGTTTGATGTATCCGGTCGGTTATCAAACAGGTTGGACACGAGATAACTATGGTCCTATTTGGATTCCAAAGCGCGGAGCGACTATAGAGTTGAATGAATGGAATCTAGCCCTTTACTATCGTTGTATTCGCAACTATGAGAACAATGATCTTGTTGTCAAGGACGGGCAAGCATATATCGATGGTAAACCAGTCAATGAATATACCTTCAAATATGATTATTATTGGATGATGGGCGATAACCGCCATAATAGTGCTGATAGTCGGTCGTGGGGCTTTGTCCCGGAAGACCATATCATAGGCAAACCCATCATGATTTGGCTTTCTTTGGATAAAGACCGTAATTTGTTCGACGGCAAAATTCGTTGGGAACGTCTTTTCCGTTGGGTACATAAGGACTAACGGGAGTGTATCACAAAAGCATAGCAATAATTCTCCGATGGGCGGCTCTCCTCGTTACCGTGATGGGTATAGTCTGGGTGGTACGGAAATGGTTTTGTGAATCTTACCGCATCTCTACACCTTCTATGGAGACAGCCCTCTGCAGTGGTGATGGCATATTGGTAAATAAGTGCTTGCACCTTTTTCCTCCTGCGCAGAATGATGTTGTGCTTTTCACCAGTCCCCTGCGTCAAGATTCCACGTTCCGCACACTCCTTATAAGTCGGTGTGTCGGAATGCCGGGCGACACAGTACAAGTTACATCGGAAGGATATCAAATCAATGGCAAAGCCTTTCCGCGCTCGCCGTATGCCCTAAACACATATTTTGTCTCTCTTAGCATAAAAGATGTATTTTTGATACAGGCAGAACGGTTGCGAATTCCTATCCGTGACTTGCAGACAGAGACTTATGGTATTACTCTAAGTTTGACGACATTTGAAGAATACCAACTTCGGGAAACTTTGGGCAAGGAACTTGGCTCCCGTTTCGTTTGCAGGCAAGTTCAGCCTTATCGTTTGGTTATTCCCAAGCGTGGGATGGCATACCGTTTAGATGAATATTCGCTTACCGCATGTCGTGAAGCAATTTTAGCTGAAACTGATGGTAAGGCAGTTTTCCATGATGGCAAGCTGTTTCTTGATGGCAAAGAAACATCGTTTTTTTTCTTTCGCCAGGATTATTATTGGATGTTGTCAGACAATATGAATGAAGCTGTGGATTCACGCCATTTGGGCTTCATACCGTATGATTGCCTTGTGGGGAAAGCTTCCTTTTGTTGGTTTAGTCATGAAAAAGGGAAGCGATTCAAAAAGATTAAGTAAACACTTTTTATGGTTTACCTATCAACATCTTATTTAGGTCCTATTCAGCAATACTGCAAGATGCTGCAATATGGTATTGTCTATTTAGAAACACAGGAGAATTTCCAAAAACAGACATATCGCAATCGTTGTATCATTGCTGCGGCGGACGGTCCGCTTTCCCTTTCCATACCAATAGTTAAGCCTGATACACTGAAATGTCTGACTAAAGATATACGTATATCTGACCACGGGAATTGGCGTAAACAACATTGGAACGCTCTCGTATCCGCATATCGGATGAGTCCGTTTTTTGACTATTATGAGGAAGACTTTGCCCCGTTTTATGATAGAAAATATGATTTCTTATTAGATTATAATGAAGCCTTGCGTGAAATAATCTGTGACCTTATCGATTTTCATCCACAAATCATTTATACTACGGACTACATCCCAAACGTGGAACACGATTTCCGTGAATCCATCCGTCCCAAACATGAATCAGTCGATATGGATTTTCAACCTATTCCTTATTATCAAGTATTTAAAGACAAATATGGCTTCCTGCCAAACTTAAGTATTGTAGATTTACTCTTTAATATGGGACCGGAAAGTATCCTCGTACTTCGTGATTCTATTTCATCTCAAAAGGATTTATCCTAATCGTTCGGGGATATTGTCCCGTACCTATATGCTCCCGGCGATACCCCCATTTCCCGCTTGAAATATTTACCGAAAAACGATTCATTGGCAAAGCAAAGATGGGCGGAAATCTGTTTTATACTCATATC
>CAYZTO010000055.1:0-4098 GCA_964481365.1 uncultured Parabacteroides sp.
GCAGCCAGTCGCTGTTTTTGTCTCCCTGTTTCATCTCGGAATACTTCTCCTTGGGAGTATCGGAGGGGTAGGACGCTATCTGGCTTGAAGATGCTTCTTCCACCCAACTTGCGGGCAGGAGCTGCTTGCCGTGCCATTCACCTTTCTGAAGGAGGAACTGCCCCACTTTGGCAAGGTCTTCCGTCTTCAGGTACAGCCCCCACCCTCCGGCGTTGATGTTCTGCGGGCTTTCATCCCACATTGCGCCGGTAATTCCCAACGGGCGGAAGAGGCGTGGGTAGAGGTAATCGATGACCTTTTCCCCCGTTACCTTTTGCACTATGGCGGAGAGCATATAGGTACCCAGACTGTTGTAGACGTGGCGTGTGCCGGGCTGTTCTTCTATGGGTGCGGCAAAGAATTCCCGTGCCCAGTTGGGTTCATTCCCTTCCATGCCAAGGTTTTCCCTTCTAAGGATGCGGCGCGTCGGGTCTGTGGCATGTCCCGACGACATGGTGAGCAGGTGGCGTACTTCGAGTGCCTGCACGTTCTCGTTGGGGTTGCCGGGGACTTCATCGGGGAAGAACGAAGCTACTTTGTCGGTGAGGCTTAGCTTCCCTTCAGCAATGGCAAAGCCCACGGCGAGGGAGGTGAACGTCTTGCTTACGGAGTTGAGCACGTGCGGGGTGTCGGGGTTACCCCCGTTGAGCCACTTCTCGCCTATTACCTTGCCGTGTTGCAACACCATGATGCTGTGCAGTTCCTCGCCCTCTTTCTCCACTGCTTCGAGATACCGTGCCATAGCCTTGTCCATCTTGGGTGATGATTCTCGCGGGAGGCTCTTTGTCAGTTGGTTGAAGCTTATCAGCTTGATGTCTTTCTCCGCTATAGCTTGCTTCACTTTGTCGCTCGTGAGTACGTCGGTCACCCCCTGCCGGTCTATGGCAACGTCTTCGTAACCGATATGCCCCACTGTTTCCATCTCGGAGTCGTTGTAAGCCGGGTGGTCGAGGAATACGTACCGCTTGCCGCTCTCAAGCTTGTCGAGCATTCGCAGAAAGCTTGCCTCTTTCTGTGCGGAGGTCTCTTTCTCGCCATCGTAGAAAACATACGTGATGCCATACAGTTCCGAGGCAGAAGCATTGTCTATTGCGGGCAGGTTATACTCTTCGGCGAGGCGGGATACCATGTCGGAGACTTCGGGCGCGAAGGCGGTGGAATACATGTGCCCGGTGAGGTGGCTGATGCGCGGCACATTCTTCAGGGCAAGCTCTATCTGTGCCCGGAACTCCTGTTCTATCTCGTCGAGGCTCCATCCGTTTTCCTTGATGGACTGCCCCGGGTATGCGGGGTTGGGGCCCATCATGGGGTAGAAGTAGCCGTTCTTGTCGGTAAGGCTCGGACAGTGCGTGAGCGGGCGCCACTTCATGTTCTCCCATTCGCTGGTAATCACAAGGTGCAGCCCTACGTCGAGCCCCGGGTTCTCGTTCAGCATCTTCACGGCTTCCGGGAACCAAGGGGTTACGACCATCAGCTCCACGGAGGTTTCGATACCGTTCCTGAACCCGTCTATACATGCTTTGTTTGCGGAGTGGAATGAGCCCATGTCGTCTACGCGTACTATCAGGCTTGGACCTGTTTGCTGGGCTAAAGCAGACGACGCTGCCAACAGGAGCGCGCCGCCAAGGAATACATCTTTCATCATGGTATAAGTATATTAATGTTGTTGGTAATAATCCGGTATTAGTGTTAGTTGGACACAAAGATAACCCAATTACCCGAATCGCCGGGGCTAACCACGCATATCTTGCCAAATTCTTCCTATCTTGCGGATGTTTTTAATATATGGGATGATATGGATAAATGTAAGAGCAGAGCGTGTTGCAGGTTATTGGCGGTAGTGTTGGCATCTGTTTGCTTGGTGCCGGTGTTGAAAGCCCAAGGTGCCCCGGAGGGTCGCGGCGAGGCGTGGTGGATATCCGTGCCGGGCATCAGGGCGCAGGATTATGGGGTGTATTATTTCCGCAAGTCGTTGCCGTTGGAATCGGTGGCAAAGACTGTTCCCGTCAAAGTCTCGGCGGACAGCCGGTACATGCTGTATGTCAATGGGGAACTTGTATCGCAGGGTCCTGCCAAGAGTGATATCAAGCATTGGAATTACGAGCAAGTGGATTTGGCTCCATACCTCAGGCAGGGGGATAATGTGGTGTCGGCTTGCGTGTTCAACGAAGGTGCGTTACATGCAGAGTCCCACCTTAGCGTGCATACAGCCTTCCTCCTATCGGGAAACAATGAGGCTGCCTGCGTATGGAATACCGATACGTCATGGCTTTGCAGGCAAGACTCTGCCTATGCCCCGCTCCCGACGGTGTGGGAAGGTTATTTCGCCGTTGGTCCGGGGGAGATAGTGGACATGCACCGCCATGTGTCGGATTGGAAGGATGCCTCGTGCGACTTGTCTTCTTGGGGACAAGCCCAACGGATAGCTGTGCCGATGTACAACAACACCCCTGTACCTTACGGGACTTCCTCGCGGTGGCAGCTTCAGCCCTCAACGTTACCCCAGATGGAGATGACGAAGCAGCGTGTCAGGGAAGTACGTAAGGCGACCATTGAAGTTCCTAAGGATTTTCTGGCAGGGAATGCTCCTTTGGTTGTCCCGCCTCATACCGAGGCTGTCCTGCTATTAGACCAACAGTTCCTGACGAATGCCTTTGTCACCCTCTCCTTCAGCGGCGGTAATCAGGCTACGGCTTCCCTCATATACCAAGAAGCATTGTACGAAAGGGATGAGACGGGTGGGCTTCACAAGTCTGACCGGAACAAGGTTGAGGATATGATTATAGGCGGACGAAGGGACAGCATCATCTGTAACGGTCTTGCGAACCAACAATACACAACCCTCACGTGGCGTACATTCCGTTATATCCAACTGAGCATCCGCACACAGGAGGAACCTTTGACCATCAATGACATCTATGGGACATTTACCGGGTATCCGTTCTCTCTTGCTTCAACCTTCGATACGGACGAGGAAGAGCTGGAAGATATATTGTCCATCGGTTGGCATACCGCCCGTTTGTGCGCAACGGAGACTTACATGGACTGCCCGTATTATGAACAGTTGCAATATTGGGGTGATACACGTATCCAGGCACTTGTTACTTTATACAATACACGAGACGACAGGCTGGTCCGTAACTTCTTGACCCAGGCGGACATCTCCCGGCAACCCGAAGGCATTACCCTGAGCCGCTACCCCTCCGCATTGGACCAGATTATACCCGCCTATTCCTTGATTTACATCCTTGCGTTGCATGATTACATGCTCTACGGGCACGATGCCTCTTTTGTGGCAGAGAAGCTTTCCGGCACAAGGCAAATCCTGGAATATTACAGTCGTTATCAGCAAGAAGACGGAAGGGTGAAGGGTATCCCCTGGTGGAATTTTACCGATTGGGTGGAAGAAGACACTTGGTTCGCCGGTATTGCACCTTCCGGTTCGGACGGTTGTTCTGCCATAACTGATTTGTGCCTCCTTTTGGCGTACCAGGCAGCTGCCGAGCTTGAGTCCTACTATGGAATGGATGGTTTCAGGCAGCTCTACGACGAGCGGGCGTGGCAGTTGAAAGCAGCAGTGTTAGCCCGGTATTGGGATGATAGCCGCCGGCTTTTCGCCGATGATGCCGAGCACCGGCATTACTCCCAACACGCAAACGCTTTGGCTATCCTTACTGATGTTCTCGATGCCGATGAATCCCGGAGCCTCGCCCACCGTATTCTGGAAGACAAAACACTGAGCCAGGCATCTGTTTACTTTAAGTTTTATCTCGATGAAGCCCTCGCCCATGCTGGCTTGGGGAATGATTACATCTCGTGGCTGGACATTTACCGGGAAAACATCCGTCTGGGACTTACAACTTGGGCTGAAGATTCAAACATCGAAACGACTCGCTCCGACTGCCACGCTTGGGGGTCAAGCCCGAATATTGAATTATACCGCATCGTCTTAGGGATAGCAAGCGCTGCACCGCAATTCTCCAAAGTACGCATCGCCCCGCATCTTGGCAAACTTACCCGCGTTGGCGGGAGCATCCCCTGGCGAGATGCAGACATCAG
>CAYZTO010000055.1:4198-15500 GCA_964481365.1 uncultured Parabacteroides sp.
TTGGCAAACTTACCCGCGTTGGCGGGAGCATCCCCTGGCGAGATGCAGACATCAGCGTCAGCTACGAAGTGAAAGCAGGCAACCTGCAAGCCGTCATCACTTTGCCGGAGGGTCTTCCCGGGACATTCGTCTGGGGCGGTAAAGAATATCCTTTGCATGAAGGTGAAAACACTTTCTCCGTATTGGCAGAATAACGTGAAGATAAGCTGCCGTCCCCATGACGGAAACATTAAAGCACCTCTTTTATGACACCTTGCCGGTGAGTTGTCACAAAATACATATAATCCGTGACGCCTGCCCGGTTAAATATCATAAAAGCATGGTAGTTTGTTACAACTGACTGGTGGGTTGTCACTAAAATAGGCAATTTTATGATAATTCACCGGTACAGCATCACGAAAGTTGGATATTCTATGACGCCTCTCCGGTGAAATGTTACAAAAATTGGCTTGGCTGTTCAGGGGAACCCCTTAACCACGGTGGCCGGAAGCCCGGTTGTCCCCGCGTCATAGCGCAGCAAACGTCACGCTTGGCATGGCAAGCAGCCGCATTGTTGCGCGGTATGAGGTCATGCCATGAAAACAGAGCCTCGGTTATTGCGAAAACTTTATGGGAGAAAAAAATGAAAGCCGGTTTAAATCTTCAAGCCTATTTCTTGCTTGCTGGGAAATAATATGTACTTTTGCGACGCGATTTTGCTATGTCGAGTTTACAAAACTATGAGCGGGAATATACATCACTCCGGGGTAGTCGAGCGGATAGAGGCGGGTGTCATTTACGTCCGGATAGTCCAGCAGTCGGCATGTGCCGGATGCCATGCCAAGTCAATGTGTAACGCAGCTGAAAGTAAAGAGAAAATCATCGAGGTCGAAGACCATTCAAATGCTTACCATATAGGGGAAGACGTCAGCGTTTGCGGGCAGGCGTCTTTAGGGCTTAAAGCTGTTTTCCTTGCTTTTGTTGTCCCTCTTTTCATCATTTTGCTTTCATTGATAATTGGAACGGAATTGCAATTGCGCGAAACGACAGCCGGATTGGTGAGTCTGCTCCCACTGATTCCTTATTATTACATTATATATAGGATGCGTGGCAGACTGAAGAAGCGGTTCGTGTTCAGGTTGGAAAAAATTTAATGACAAAAATCATGATTATAATTGCTATTATTTCATTAGGAATTATTGGTGTTGTTAGTGCGTTTCTTCTTTATTTCACTTCCCGGAAATTCGAAGTGGTGGAAGACCCGCGTATTGGGGAGGTGCAAAGTGTGCTGCCCGGAGCAAATTGCGGCGGTTGCGGTTATCCGGGGTGTTCCGGCTTTGCCAGCGCATGTGTCAAAGCTACCTCGTTGGACGGGATGTTGTGTCCTGTGGGAGGTGCTCCGGTGATGTCAAAGGTCGCGTCTATTTTAGGCATGCAAGTTGAATCGTCGGAGCCGAAAGTGGCAGTAGTCCGTTGCAACGGAACTTGCCAGGCGCGTCCGCGTACGAATGTGTACGACGGAACGAAAAGCTGCGTTGTGGTTTCTGCGCTCTATGGAGGAGAAACCGGTTGCTCATTTGGATGCCTGGGTTACGGCGATTGCGTTAAGGCTTGTACGTTTGATGCTATTCATATCAATCCGCAAACGGGGTTGGCTGAAGTGTCGGAAGATAAATGCACATCATGTGGAGCGTGTGTGAAAGCTTGTCCTAAGAACATAATAGAACTTCGGAAGAAAGGTCCTAAGTCGCGCAGGGTCTTCGTCAGTTGCGTGAACAAAGACAAAGGGGCTGTTGCCCGCAAAGCATGCGCCAATGCTTGTATCGGATGCGGGAAGTGCGCGAAGGAATGCCAGTTTGGTGCGATTACTGTAGAAAATAATGTAGCATATATAGATTTCACAAAATGCCGTCTTTGCCGGAAATGTGTGGCGGTATGTCCGACCGGAGCCATCCACGAGCTGAATTTCCCGCCCAGGAAAATAACTCCGACGGTTTCGAAGCAAACAGCTACTGTAGAGCCAAAAGCAGAATCCACACCGATGGTATCTGTAGCTGAATCAAAAGGTATGGATACAAAAGAATAAAAGAATAATTTAAAGCTCAAGAATATGAGGACATTTCGAATCGGGGGTATTCATCCACCTGAAAATAAATTGTCTGCAGGTAAGAAAATAACCACGTTGGCTGTACCTAAACAAGTGATTATACCGTTGGCTCAACATATCGGGGCTCCTGCGCAGGCTGTAGTAAAGAAAGGCGATATGGTGAAAGTAGGGACTTTGCTTGCGAAAGCCGGCGGATTCGTGTCGGCAAATATCCATTCGTCTGTTTCCGGCAAAGTAAATAAGATAGATAATGCTGTTGATGCCAGTGGTTATAGGCGTCCGGCTGTTTTTATTGATGTTGATGGAGATGAATGGGAGGAAACCATCGATCGTTCTGATGCAGTGATAAAAGAATGCAACATCTCCCAGAAAGAAATTATAGACAAAATAGCCGCAGCCGGAGTTGTTGGAATGGGAGGAGCTACATTTCCCACGCAAGTGAAATTAATGCCATCTCCGGGGAGTAAGGCTGAGATTGTTATCGTTAATGCTGTGGAGTGTGAACCTTATCTGACAGCTGATCATTCGTTGATGTTGGAAAAAGGAGAGCAAATACTTGTAGGTGTAACTATTTTAATGAAAGCTGTAGGTGTCAGCAAGGCAGTAATAGGGATAGAAAATAATAAGCCAGACGCCATTGCTCATTTGCAGAAACTTGCAGCACAGTATCCAGGTATTGAAATCATGCCGTTGAAAGTAAAATATCCGCAGGGAGGCGAAAAACAATTGATAGATGCTGTCATAGGAAAACAAGTTAAAAGTGGCGCATTGCCTATTTCAACTGGAGCTATTGTTCAGAATGTAGGTACTGTTTATGCCATCTATGAAGCCGTACAAAAGAACAAGCCTCTTTTTGAGCGAGTAGTGTCGATAACCGGGAAGGCTGTGAAGGAGCCATCTAATTTCCTTGTCCGCATAGGAACTCCTATCCGGGTATTGATTGAGGCAGCTGGCGGATCGTTGGATAATTTAGGGAAAATAATCGGCGGTGGTCCTATGATGGGTAAAGCATTGATAAGCGAGGATGTCCCTGTTACTAAAGGCAGTTCCGGAATATTATTGATGACAAAGGAGGAGTCGGTTCGGAAGCCTATGTATTCTTGCATCCGTTGTGCTAAGTGTGTAAGAGCTTGTCCTATGGGATTAAATCCGGCATTTCTTATGAATGCTACAGTTTTTCAGAATTGGGAAATGGCGGAAAAAGAAAATATACAAGATTGCATAGAATGTGGTTCTTGCAGCTATACTTGTCCGGCTTATCGTCCATTGCTGGATAATATACGTGTAGGCAAGACCAAAGTTATGGGCATAATTCGTGCAAGGAAGAAATAATATTATAGAGAATATGGAAAATAGTTTATATGTTTCGCCATCGCCTCATATTCACGGGGGCGATAGCATCAGTAGAAATATGTATGGAGTACTGATAGCTCTTGTTCCGGCTTTTTTAGTATCTCTTTACTTCTTCGGATTAGGGGCTTTGATTGTTACCTTGACATCAGTTGTAGCATGTGTTTTGTTTGAGTTCCTAATTCAAAAATTCTTGATGAAAAAAGAACCGACGATATGGGACGGTTCTGCAGCATTGACCGGAGTGTTGCTTGCTTTTAATTTGCCATCTAATTTGCCGGTATGGATTGTCTTGATAGGAGCGTTAGCTGCAATAGGCATTGGTAAGATGTCTTTTGGAGGTTTGGGGAATAATATATTCAACCCTGCGTTGGTTGGTCGTGTATTTCTGTTGATTTCATTCCCGGCACAAATGACCACGTGGCCTGTTGTAGATGCATTGAATGCTTTCCCGATGACTTATACTGATGCTGAAACGGGGGCCACAGTTCTTTCTTTGATGAATGAAAGGTCTTTAACAGAATTACCTTCTTATTCGTATATGGTATTAGGTTGTAAAGGAGGTAGTTTGGGAGAAATCAGTGCTGTTGCCCTTTTGTTAGGCTTTGTCTATATGTTGTGGAAGAAAATCATAACATGGCATATACCGACAGCAATAATAGTTACAGTATTTATATTTACTGGAATCATGCATTTGGTGAATCCAGACGTTTATGCAAGCCCTATATTGCATGTTTTGTCAGGAGGTTTGTTGCTGGGGGCAATATTTATGGCTACGGATTATGTAACTTCTCCAATGACAAAAAATGGGATGTTGATATATGGTGTCGGGATAGGTTTATTGACATCAATAATCCGTCTTTTTGGTTCGTATCCAGAAGGTATGTCGTTTGCAATATTGATTATGAATGCTTTGACACCATTAATAAACACCTATGTTAAACCAAATCGTTTTGGAGGAAAATAAACATGGAAAAATTGAAATCTACATTACCAAACATGCTCTTGTCATTAACTGTAATATGTGTTGTAGCAAGTGCAGTATTGGCAAGCGTAAATCAATTGACTGCAGGACCTATTGCAGCAAGTAAAACTGCAAGTCTTGAAGTTGCTGTAAAAGAAGTTGTTCCTGCTTTTAATAATAAACCTACAGAAGAATCCTATATGGCTTCGACGAGTGATGGGGATTCCTTACGTATTTATCCTGCAAAAAAAGATGGTGAATTGGTTGGTGTTGCTGTAGAAAGCAATACTCATAACGGCTTTAACGGAGAAATCCAGATTGTAGTAGGATTTGATGTTAATGGCAAACTGATTAATTATTCTGTACAGCAGCATTCAGAAACTCCAGGTTTAGGTTCTAAAATGCAGGAATGGTTTAGAACAGATAAGAATAATCAATCAGTTATTGGACGTACACTTACATCTGAAGGTTTGAAAGTTACGAAAGATGGTGGTGATGTAGATGCTATAACTGCAGCTACAATATCTAGCCGTGCTTTCTTGGATGCAATCAATAGAGCTTATAGTGCTTATAAAAGTGTGGATATGTTGAGTTCTGCTACTTCAGGTACTGAAAAGAAAGGGGGAATAGAACATGAATAATAATTTGATGAAAGTTCTGTTTAATGGAATTATCAAAGAGAATCCGATTTTTGTGTTATTGCTGGGTATGTGTCCTACTTTAGGAACTACATCTTCAGCATTGAACGGGATGAGCATGGGACTGGCGACTATGTTTGTTTTGATATGTTCTAATGCAGCTATTTCTGCGTTGAAGAACGTGATTCCAGATATGGTGCGTATTCCGTGTTATATAGTTGTAATCGCGACGTTCGTGACAGTTGTGCAAATGGCAATGGAGGCGTATGTTCCTGCTTTATATTCTAGTTTAGGTTTGTATATACCATTGATTGTAGTAAACTGTATTGTATTGGGGCGTGCAGAAGCTTTTGCAGCTAAAAACACTGTTATTTCTTCTGCCTTTGATGGTTTAGGAATAGGTTTGGGTTTTACTTTAGCTTTGACTTGTTTAGGAATTGTTCGTGAAATACTAGGGACAGGCAAGTTATTTGGTTTGACGTTGATGCCTGAGAATTATGGCTCTTTAGTGTTTGTGCTTGCTCCTGGAGGTTTCATTGCTTTGGGATATTTGATATCTATCATGAATATAATAAAGAAATAGGAATGGATTATGGAATATATTTTAATATTTATCACTGCGGTATTTGTTAATAATGTCGTATTATCTCAATTCTTGGGAATTTGTCCGTTTTTAGGTGTTTCCAAGAAGATTGAGACAGCGATAGGTATGGGTGCCGCAGTAACATTTGTATTAGCATTATCGACTCTAGTTACATTTCTGATACAAAAGTATGTGTTAGATGTTCTTGGATTAGGTTTCATGCAGACCATAAGCTTTATCTTAGTCATTGCGGCGTTAGTCCAAATGGTCGAGATTATTTTAAAGAAAGTTTCTCCGGCGTTGTATCAAGCGTTGGGAGTATTTTTACCATTGATTACCACTAATTGCTGTGTACTAGGTGTTGCTATATTGGTTATCCAGAAGAATTACAATTTGTTGGAATCTGTGGTTTATGCGGTTTCAACAGCTCTTGGTTTTGCTTTAGCCTTGATTATTTTTGCTGGTATTAGAGAGCAATTGGCTATGACAAATATTCCCAATAGTATGAAAGGGACTCCTATTGCTTTGATAACTGCAGGTTTATTGGCGATGGCGTTTATGGGATTTTCAGGCATTGGTTCATAGATACAAATGTAAGCAGAGGAAATTTGAACCACGATTGGTTGAGATATTTGATATAAATATGACTTCAAACTTAAATAAATCATGAAAGATAAGATTTTAGTTGCAGGAGGAACTGGATATATAGGTTCTCATACTACTGTGGAATTGCAGAAGGCAGGTTATGATGTAGTAATTATAGATGATTTGTCAAACTCAAGTATTGAGGTTTTAGATGGAATCGAAAAAATCACAGGTATTCGTCCTATATTTTTTAGATTGGATTTGAAGGATATAGAAGCAACGCGTGAGGTATTAAAGAAGCATTCGGATATTAAAGGTGTGGTTTTGTTTGCGGCAAGCAAAGCTGTAGGAGAATCGGTGAAGATGCCTTTAAAATATTATCGTAATAATATTACCATACTGATAAATATCTTAGAGTTGATGTCTGAATTTGATATTAAAGGTATAGTATTTTCTTCTTCATGTACGGTTTACGGGCAACCAGACTCGCAATTTTTGCCTGTAACTGAAGATGCACCTATAAAGCCAGCGTTGTCTCCTTATGGAAATACAAAGCAAATAAATGAAGAAATAATACAAGATACTATCCATGCTGGAGCTCCATTTAAAAGTGTAATATTACGTTATTTTAATCCTATAGGTGCGCATCCGAGCTCGGAAATAGGTGAATTGCCTAATGGAGTTCCTCAGAATCTGATACCGTATTTAACCCAAACGGCGATAGGCATTCGAAAAGAATTAAGTGTATTTGGAGATGATTATAATACACCAGATGGCTCTTGTATCCGGGACTATATAAATGTGGTAGATTTGGCAAAGGCTCATGTTGTAGCATTGGATAGGATGTTGCAGAATAAGTCGGAAGAGAATGTGGAAATTTTTAATTTGGGTACGGGAAAAGGAGTGTCTGTATTGGAACTGATTCATACATTTGAAAAGGCGACCAATGTAAAGATTACTTATAAGATTGTTGAGCGTCGAGAAGGAGATATAGAAAAAGTCTGGGCAAATCCAAGTAAGGCTAATAGGATTTTAGGATGGAAAGCTGAGGAATCACTGGAGGATACTTTGGAGTCTGCCTGGAATTGGCAATTACACTTGCGAGAGAAAGGCATTCAATAATACGTAAGGATTTCATGATTGAGTATCTCGGACATTTTCAATACAGAGGTTTTTGTCAAAGTGATTGAAGGAGAAGGGTTTGAAGAGAAAATTTTGAATAGTACTAGAGAGGAATGTTGTGCATTGATATTCCTTTGAATTCGGGATGATTTTAGTGGCTAAGAACGGTATTGCTAGAATGCGCATCAGTAAAATAGGGCTGCAATGTGGTTTCTACACAATCTTTTTCAAAAAAATGAAAGATGAAAGTGTTCTACTTTGATAAAAAGCTATATATTTGCATTCCAAAAAATTAATCGTCTAAATCAATTAATTATTTTATAGACATGACTAAAGCAGATATCGTTAGTGAAATTTCCAAAAGCACAGGAATTGATAAAGCGACTGTGTTGGCTAGTGTGGAGTCTTTCATGGAAATAGTGAAGGGGGCATTGGCAAAGAACGAAAATGTATATTTGAGAGGCTTCGGTAGTTTTATAGTAAAGAAGAGGGCACAGAAAACGGCGCGAAACATTTCGAAGAATACGACAATTATCATTCCAGAGCATAATATTCCTTCTTTCAAGCCTGCGAAGACGTTTTTAAACGATGTGAAATAAATCAATAAATATATAAGTTTAATCATTAAATTTAGATGCAATGCCAAGCGGAAAGAAAAGAAAAAGGCATAAAATGTCTACACACAAGCGTAAAAAGAGACTGAAGAAAAACAGACACAAAAAGAAATAGATCTGTTTCTCATCTTTAGACAACGTTATGAATAAAGAACAAACTTAGTAAGAGAGAACTTTTAAGTTTGTTCTTTGTGTATTTGAAAAATCTGAACAAGAATTCTTTAAGTTTTTATAGTGGTTAGCGAATTAGTAGTGAATGTACAGTCTAAGGAGGTTTCTATTGCTGTATTAGAAGATAGGAAGTTGGTGGAACTTCAGAAGGAATCTCTCAATGTTTCTTTTGCTGTCGGTGACGTATACCTCGGTAAAGTTAAGAAACTAATGCCAGGACTGAATGCTGCTTTCGTGGATGTAGGATTTAAAAAGGATGCATTTCTTCATTATCAAGATTTAGGTTCACATTTTAATACTCAACAAAAGTATTTGAAGCAGTTGCTTAGCGATCCGAAAAAAACACCTCCGTTGGCAAAGTTTCAAATATTACCGGAGATAGAAAAAGATGGAAGCATTAGTGATGTTCTGAAAGCCGGGCAAGAAATTTTGGTTCAAATATCTAAAGAACCGATTTCGACGAAAGGACCTCGCCTTACAGCTGAGTTATCATTCGCAGGACGTTATATCGTGTTGATGCCTTTTGCAGATAAAGTATCTGTTTCCACAAAAATAAAATCAAGTGAAGAACGCGCCAGATTGCGTCAGCTTATACAAAGCATCAAGCCGAAAAATTTTAGTGTGATTGTGCGAACTTCTGCTGAAGGGAAACGGGTTGCAGAATTGGACCATGAATTAAAAACACTGATGAAGCGGTGGGAAGACAATCGTGCAAAAATACAAAAAGACAAAGTACCTACCATTGTTTATGAAGAAACCGGGCGAACAGTAGCTTTGTTGCGAGATATTTTCAACCCATCATTTGAACATATTTATGTAAATGACAAAGCAATCTACAATAATGTGCGGGATTATGTATCACTCATAGCTCCCGGTCGGGAGGGAATCGTTCATCTGTACACAGGTGAAATGCCCATATTTGATAATTTTGCCATTACGAGACAGATTAAGTCCCTCTTCGGGCGGACTGTAACATATAAAAGTGGCGCGTATTTGATTATCGAACATACGGAGGCAATGCATGTTATTGATGTGAACAGTGGCAATCGGTCAAAAAAAAGTAACGACCAAGAGAAGACTGCTATAGATGTGAATTTAGCTGCGGCAGATGAAATAGCTCGGCAATTGAGGCTTCGTGACATGGGTGGAATAATTGTAATTGATTTTATAGATATGGCTGATAATGCTAATCGTCAGTTGCTGTATGAGCATATGCGCAAGGCAATGGCCAATGATAGAGCAAAACATAATATTCTCCCCCTAAGTAAGTTCTGTTTAATGCAAATTACTCGGCAGAGAGTTCGCCCGGCGATGGATATGCAAACATCTGAAACTTGCCCGGCGTGCTTTGGTACCGGAAATGTGAAACCTTCTATTTTGTTTACTGATAGTTTGGAAGAGAAAATAGACAGTTTGGTCAATAAGCATCATGTGAAGAAATTCTCTTTGCATGTACATCCTTATGTGGCAGCGTATGTGAACAAGGGTTTTTTCCCGTTAAGCTGGCAGTGGAAAATGAAATATAGTTACGGCTTGAAGATAATCCCGAATCAAAGTCTGGCTTTCTTGGAGTATAGGTTTTATGATGAAGACAAGAATGAGCTGGACATGAAAGAAGAAAAGGAAATCAAGGGCTGATATTTTGTTCCGGTGATTGATATTTATTAAAAGAGGCTGTACAGAAGTGCAGCCTTTTTATTGTGAAAGAAGTATTTCTGTTTTGTGACTGCATATTATAACCCTATTACCGTCTGCCATTGTTGTGGCAAAAAGAAAAATATTACCCCCTTCTTTGATTTTGCATTTCTTGCGTAATTCATCCACAGAAAGAGGAAAATTCCGAACAGTAATATTGGCTTGCGGTATCATCTCGCCCAGTTTTTTGCATAGTTTGTTATTGAAGGCATAAACATCATCAACTATAAAAATCCGTCCAGGAAAATCATCTATATATGTTGTTGATGTGTACAAATGGCTGTTTATCTGCAATTTCTTTACATTGTAGCGAATGGCAACCGATTTGAATGCTCCGGATTTCAAGACTGATGCGTTCGGTTCGTAAAGGTATCTCTCCATGCAATTCGCAAAATTTGCCACGACACTCCGTTCTTCTTCTATATTGAATGTAAAAACAGTCTCTTTCCCGGTTGGCAGTAAATTTACGCAATGTATGTTGATGGGTGACGTGCAAACTTGGCGATGAATATCGAACACGAGTTCCTTGCATTCGTTATTTACGGATAATATATGAATCTCTGAAGTACCCGGAAGCAAGGCAATGGTTTGTTGAATGTCTGCCATAGGAGACAATTTTGCTATCAGATGTGGGGCGATATGCAACAATTTTGGCAAAATTGCAGGCAAATCCGGCTCATAATCAGACAGGGCGTAAACCCTCTTGCCTCCAACTCCTCTACGCGCAGGGTCTATATAAAACACATCTACCCCGGGAAGTGTGTCCAAGCATGCCAAAGCGTCAGCATTGACAATTGTAATATTTTTAGCTCCAAGTGTTTGGAAATTCATCTTCGCTGCTTCGCAATATTCTCTGAAACGCTCTACATAATAAACGGAGTGTACCTTTTGCGAGAAATAAAAGCTGTCTATCCCTAATCCACCGGTCAAATCACAAAGGCGATTGTCAGATTGCACCAAACGTTGTTTGTAATGAGCTGTTAATTCCGAAGAACACTGCTCTGCTGCAATTTTAGCCGGAAATATCAAATCCTCATTTGCGTACCAAGACGGCAACTTTGTGCGGATTTGCCGGCGCGCCCAAATCTGATTGGCAAGAAAAGGAACGTCCAAATCCGGATAGCGTGAAGCTTGCAGCAACAGCTTGCCGATGTCTGCTTTTGCATGTTCGCGCATGAATTTTTTTTGTTCGTCTGTCAATTTCATAGTGGTAAAAGTAATTCTTATATCTGATTATTCAACTCATATTGTTGTCAAAACCGATGAATTTGTTTCATGTTTCCGTATTACTTCTTCATCGAAACGCTTCCTTATCGGTCGGGCAGGAATATCTTAAAAGAAAAATGCCTTCCGCGCGTGCGGATTCGGCATCTTATTCAAGAAAAATGCCATCAACGCCCGTAGATTGTACTTTGCGACCTCGCTTTGCACCAGAAACACCCGTGGATGGCACTTTGCGACCCCGCTTTGCACCAGAAACACCCGTGGATGGCA
>CAYZTO010000056.1:0-15434 GCA_964481365.1 uncultured Parabacteroides sp.
TTTCGCGTCACGCGACGCGCCTCCGCTTGGAGCTTCATACTAAAAAAGATGAATAATTTGCCTCTCCCGAAAATCTTCCTACCTTTGCATCGCTGTCAAAAATAAGGAGATAGCGCGAAATAGCCCAGGTGGCGGAATTGGTAGACGCGCTCGTTTCAGGTGCGAGTGGCTTTGCGGTTGTGCAGGTTCGAGTCCTGTTCTGGGCACCACGGAAAAGGGGAAGCGGATAACAATCGGATGTTGTTCGCTCTTTTTATATTGCAGAAGGAAGAAAATATGCAACAGCCTATCGTAGAGGAAGAACTTGTGGCGCGGCTCCACGACCCGAAGCAACAGAGGAAAGCTTTTGCCGGCATCGTGTCGATGTATGGCGAAATGCTTTATTGGCAAATCCGCAAAATGGTATTGAACCATGAGGACGCGAACGATTTGTTGCAAAACACATTCATGAAGGCTTGGCAGAATCTGGCTTATTTCCGTGGCGACGCGAAGATATCCACGTGGCTTTTCAAGATTGCAATCAACGAATGCATCACGTTCCTCAACCGCCAGCGTGCGATGAACAACATTTCCATAAACGACTCGGATGTGTTCCTTGTCGAAAAATTGAAGGGCGATGAATATTTCGACGGCGACGAGGCTCAGCTGAAACTCCAGCGTGCGGTGCTGTCGTTGCCTGCGAAGCAGCGCATCGTCTTCCAGATGAAATATTTCAATGAAATGAAATACGATGAGATGTCGGAAATATTGGGAACGTCCGTCGGGGCTTTGAAAGCATCGTACCACCACGCGGTAAAGAAAGTGGAAGAATTTTTGAAGAAAGAGGTTTAAACCCTTTAATAATAATGCTGTCCAAACGAGAAAAAACGCAGAGTTATGGAGATGATGCAAAAGGATATAGATTCATTGAAGGGGCGTAATCCGTTTAATGTCCCCGAAGGATATTTTGAAGGGCTGGAAGACCGGATTATGGAGCAACTCCCCGAGCTGCCGCCGATGGAAGAGGAATCAGAAGAAATTTCACTGTTTGACCGGATAAAACCGGTACTTTACCTTGCCGCCGTGTTTGTGGGGCTCGGTTTCTTCTTCAAAATCATTGCCCCGGAAGAGGAAACGATGGACCAGTCGAACTTCCTTTTGGTGAAAGCCGATGCGGAAGCGGAAGCCTTAGCCGAGCAGGAATACGACGAAGATGAAGCTTATTGGGAATTTCTCGAGGAAGAATACCTCGAAAAAATGATGATTGAGGAGTTTGACAATGAACAATAATTGTTCTGAGGATATTTTAAATGTTTTTATAACAGGAAATTTGCATGAATAAAATATTCACTATTATATTTGTAGCGGTTTTAGTGATATGGGTAAATCCTGCAAATGGGCAGATTCCAAATGGTAAATCGATGCCGCCGATGGATCGAGGCTCAATTCAAGCAAAGAAAAATGCGTTTATCACAGCTGAATTAGGATTGACTCCCGAAGAAGCTGCGGAATTTATCCCTCTCTCCCAAGAATTGGAAGCGAGAAAGTTCGAAATGAACCAACGTTGCAAGAAACTGTCACGGGAACTGAAACACAAGCGTAACATATCAAACGATGATTATGATAAAGTGATAAAGTTATGCTTGGATATAAATATACAGGAAGCGCAGCTCGAAAAAGAGTATTATGATAAGTTCCGGGAGATTCTTTCTCCGGAGAAGCTTTATAAATACCGGTCGGCGGAGCTGAAATTTGCGCGGAGTATTTTTGCTCCGGATAGAAAGAATAGTAAAAGGAACGATTGATAATATAATTTTGTTGTAGAGCGATAGGATAAAAATTTAATTATCATTATTTGTGTTTTTTGTTTAGATTTAGTTTTGGCGTTTAAGTTAAGGGAGGGGTGGCGACGTGATGTCGGTTCCCCTTTGTTTTTTGTGTAAGGAATACCCGATAATCTGAATCATGTTTTGAAAATCCGTTCAAACCCTCAATTTTCTTCATTCCCGATAATATACACCGGTTATGCATTGTTGATTGCCGCAGGCAGGCTTTTGGCAGCCAAGAATATTTCTACCTGATAAAATATGTCTTTCGTTGTGTTTACTTCACCACCCAGGCAGGATTATGTACGTAGGTGTTTGGTGTATTGTAGTACATGGAATCTTCTTGGGGAATTAATATAGTGAAAGTCTTGCCTCCTGTCAAAAGTTTGCTATCCCGCAACCAAGGGTTGAAGCGTTTTAAGTCGGCGTATGTAATGCCATGGCTTCTCGCAAAATCAGACAAGTTTGCTATATCCGAAGATATTTCCACAGGCGTACATGGAACGGGTTTATATAAATCTGCGGCTTTCAATACAAATCCATATTTATACGGGTTTTCAAAAATCTGTTTGACAGCGATGATACGGTAAACATAACGCGCTGTTTCTTCTACAAGCCAAAGGTCGAGCGAGGTGTCAGCAGCTTGCTTTTTTAGTTCTCCGGAGATGCGTCCCATTCCTCCGTTGTAAGAAGCAGCCACAGAAGCCCAGTCTCCATACTTTTCATAAGCATCTTTCATATATCGGCATGCGGCGCGAGTAGCTTTTTCTACGTTGCAACGTTCATCGACGGTTGGCGTTATAACTAATCCATACTGCCGTCCGGTGGTTTCAAGGAACTGCCATGTGCCCACGGCTTTGGCTCTGGATTGTACGCGAGGATCCAATGAGCTTTCTATAACAGCCAAATACTTAAAGTCGTCGGGAATTCCGTTCTCACGCAGGATGGGTTCAATAATGGGAAAATATCGGTTAGCTCTTTTAATAAGCAACATTGTAGTTGAATGGAAATATGTAAATGAACTTAATTCTCTATCCAAAGCCTCATGCCTGTCATATCGAGTCATGTTTATTTCTGTTCCACAAAAAGTGATTCTTGATGGGACTTCAGGTGAAACAGTCATAGATGAGACTAATGGGCGCTCTTCAAGAACACGTTTTGAATCATCAGATCCAAAAGAAATGCATGCCGTAAAACAACCGACAGTTGCCGCAAACGCTGCGATTAAAAGATTCTTCGTCCTATTATTCATGTGATTTCATAATTATGAGTGTAAAAAAGAAATATGCCAAGACAAAACCATAACATATTTGTCTTGACATATTCCTTTATACTGAATTTATCAAAAGCTTGTCATCAAAAGTGGTATGCTACTCCGAAAGATAGAAGAGAACGATTCAAATCATCGCAAACGCGATATTTATATTCTACGTTTACTGAAATATCTTGAATAACCATATATTCAAGCCCTGCACCAATATTGAATATGAAATTAGTTATAGTATTATCAATATCAAGCCAACCTAAGTATTCTTTTAAAAGGTCGAAACCATGCATTTTTCCTCCGGCGACACCAATACCGGCAAGAGGATAAAAGTTCAGTCCTTCGTAGAGAGTAAATAAATAATGTACATTCACGCTTAAATCCCACATACTTAGATTGTCTTTCTTGAAATAGTAATTGAAATTAGGTTCTAAGCGCAGGTAATCAATAACATTGTATTGATACTTTACTCCTAAACCTACATTTGTGTAACTATCACCAAAGCCAACTGTAAGATTTGCACCTGCCGCCATATCTCCTCTTTGGGTCTGAGCTTGCGTATTCCATGCGCAAAAAATAGCGGCAATGACCAATAAAAACCATTTTTTCATGACTTTGTTTTTGAAAAGATTATACAATAACGCAAATATACAAATAAAATATGATCCTTCTTGCACGGAATCTTGTTTCTTCGAAATGGAAAAATATTGATGTATTACCGCTAGCCAGCTTAACACATATTCCGGATAATTTGTATCAATTCACCCCCCAATTGTTCTGCCTCATCCATTGTTCTGGCTTCCGAATAGATACGAATGATAGGTTCTGTGTTGCTTTTACGCAAATGGACCCATTTGTCAGGGAAATCAATTTTTACACCGTCTATATCCGTGATTTTATATTGGGAGAATTTCGCTTTTACTTTGTTCAATATTGCATCCACATTGATTTCCGGAGTAAGCTGTACTTTTTGTTTGGAAATGAAATAAGAAGGGAATGTCGCACGCAGCTCGCTCGTTTTCATTTTTCTTTTAGCCAAATAAGTTAAAAACAAAGCAATACCTACAAGGGCATCTCTGCCGTAATGACATGCAGGATAAATAACCCCGCCATTACCTTCTCCACCAATGATTGCATTTACTTCCTTCATTTTTGTCACCACATTTACTTCTCCTACCGCTGCAGAAAAACATTCACAATCCTTGTAGCAATGTGTTACGTCTTGTAACGCCCTGCTTGAACTTAAATTGCTGACAGTATTTCCTGGAGTCTTGCTTAGAACATAATCGCTGACCGATACTAATGTGTATTCTTCTCCGAACATTTCGCCATTTTCACATACAATGGCAAGACGATCCACATCAGGATCAACGACAAAGCCTACATCCGCTTTTGCTGATATCATTAGTTCGGCAATATCAGTCAGATTCTCTGGCAGCGGTTCCGGATTGTGGGCGAAGTTTCCATTCGGGTCACAGTTCAGTTTGAAAATTTGTGTTACGCCCAAAGCATTAAGCAAATCCGGTAATACAATGCCACCAACCGAGTTTACGCAATCAATAGCAACTCGGAAATTTGCAGTACGTATGGCATCTACATCAACCAATTCAAGATTCAATACATTTTCAATATGCTGTTTTCCATAGGTCGTATCTATAGAAATTTTTCCTATATTTTCAACTCCGGCGAATTCAAAATCTTCAGCATCAGCTATGCGCAAAACTTCTTTTCCTTCTTCTGCATTGAGAAATTCGCCATGTTCATTAAGGAGTTTCAAAGCATTCCATTGTTTCGGATTATGACTTGCTGTTAAGATAATTCCACCGCATGCATTCTCTTTAGCAACAGCTAATTCAGTTGTCGGTGTTGTTGCAAGGTCTATATCTATTACGTTAAAGCCCATGCCAGTCAATGTCCCTAATACAATATGTTTAACCATCAGGCCCGAAATACGAGCATCACGCCCTACAACAATTTTGTTTGTCTTTACCTTCGAGTTCTTACGAATAAATGTGGCATAGGCTGCTGTGAACTTTGCTATTGATAATGGATTCAATCCTTCTTCCGTGCATCCGCCTATTGTGCCCCGGATACCTGAAATTGATTTAATCAATGTCATGTTTTTTTGTATAATTGGATAGTTAGTTTTAGTTCTACCTGTCGAATATATATCTTACGCGGGAATAGTAAAGCGGCTCGCCTAAACTCTGGAATGTAGAAGAAGATTCCTTGAACGGAACAATCAATTTCACATACGCACTGTCGCCTACACACATCAATCCTGAAGCCAAGCCATCACTAACGAAATCACTCGCATAACTTCCGCTTTCTATCGTAATGGAAGTGTAATCTTGTGTCAAATCGTAATATCTGAAAATAGCCGGACCATACCAGTAATCGTTTGAAAAACCATTGATTTCAAACGTATCCGATTTGAAGAACTGCACGCGGAAACGGCAAAACACACGTTCACCATTTTCTGCCCTTGTCCCATTACCCGAATCGATAACATTTATATATACATCATTATCTAACTGGTAAAATTGGTTTTCTTCGAATACGCCATCTGCGGGATATTCTTTTAGTATTACAAAATTGTTTTCTTTCATGAAACTTTCTATTGCCTCTTGCTCAGCTTCCAGCATTTCGGTGTAAGATTGTAGGTCGTCGTCGCAAGAAATGATAATCCATGCGGCACACATAATCAATAGTAAGCTAAAACCTTTTCTCATCTTTTCGTTATTTGCGTTTCTTGGAAAACAAAAGTATATAATTCCGTATAAACAGTTGGTTGATTTATTATTTCTTAGAATTTCTTGGGATTAAACTCCTCTAATCCACGCTCAAAAAGTTTTATAGCCTCTTGCAGAGAGCCATGAAATTCTCCGCCTGAAGCGTTTTTGTGGCCGCCTCCATTGAAATATTTCGCTGCAAATTGGTTGCAAGGGAAATCGCCTACGGAGCGGAGAGATATTTTTATGTAATCGCGGTCTTCGCGAATGAATACACTGAAATCTACATTCTTAATACTGAGCGGCAGATTAACGAAACCTTCAGTGTCGCCGGGACAGTGATGGAATCGTCCTAATTCTTCCGAGGAGAGGGTAATAAGTGCCGTTCGCAATTCATGGTAAACTTTCATTTTTTCATATAGGACGTAGCCCATCATGCGCAAACGTGGTTCGGAGTAAACTTGATTCACGTGTCGGTAAATCCAATCTTTGTCGATTCCTTTCTTGATTAATTCGCTTATGATGGAATAAATTTCCGGTTTGTTGGAATTGTAGGTAAAAGCTCCGGTGTCGGTCATCATCCCGGTATAAATGCAGGTGGCTGTATTTTTGTCTATCATAGAAAAAAATCCCATGCGGCAGATAAGGCGGAACACCATTTCGCTTGTTGAAGACATTTCAGGGTAAGACATCACAACGCGGCAAAAATCTGCCGGATTCAGATGATGGTCTATAAGCACGCGGCGGCCATCAGCTGCCAGTAACGGTCCCGCCAGTTTTTCCACGCGTTTCGGTTCATTGAAATCAAGGCAAAATATCACGTCAGCCTCATGTAGCAACTGTTCTGCGAAGTCAGGGTATTTTTCATGTACCACAATGTCTTTAGTACCAGGCATCCAACGGTAAAAGGCGGGGAACTCGTTGGGGACGATTACCGTCACGTTGTCTTTCCCGTATGCTGTGAGGAAGTGGTATAGCCCCAATGATGAGCCCAACGCATCTCCGTCGGGCGAGACATGGGTTACAATCGCGAAGCTTTCCCCTTTTTCCACATATTTTTTTGTTTTCTGTATAAGCTCTTCTTTGATGATTTTCGTAATCATGCTTCTTGTTATGTTTTTAAAGTCTTTTCAACTCCCGGATTGTCTTTTCCGGTTCATTCGATTCGAATATGAAGTTCCCCGCAACGAGAATGTCCGCTCCGGCATCTAAAAGCATCCGCCCTGTATCCAGATTCACACCTCCGTCAGCCTGAATCAAGACATCGAGTCCGGAATTGTCTATTATCGCACGCAATTTCTTTGTTTTTTCCACAGAATGTCCAATGAAATGCTGTCCTCCGAACCCGGGATTTACCGACATGAGCAGAACCATATCAATATCAGCAAGGACATCTTCCAAAAGGCATACCGGCGTGTGTGGATTCAGCGCTACGCCGGCTTTCATGCCTGCTTCCTTTATGGCTCCTATTGTACGGTGGAGATGTGTGCATGCTTCGTAGTGTACGCTCAGCATATAAGTCCCGCACTCGGCAAAATCTTTAATGTATTTCTGCGGTTCGGCAATCATCAGGTGGACGTCGAGTTTCTTCTTGCATATTTCCCCGGTAGCTTTCAGTATGGGGAAACCGAATGAGATGTTCGGGACGAAAACGCCATCCATGACATCAAAATGCAACCAGTCGGCTTCGCTCCGGTTTATCATTTCTATATCTTTCCGGAGGTCGAGGAAGTTTGCCGCGAGTAATGAAGGTGCTATCAGATGTTTCATATCCTTGCGATAATTTGGGGGCAAATGTAGAGATTTTATTCCGCATGGCAATAATCATGTTTTATGCTTCGCTGAAGCAAGTCTGTCCGGCACTTGCAGGGTAAAGCTGTGCATGCGAATAATTGTTGTATTTTTGCGTCCTATCAAATATATTTCTCCATGAAAAAGTTTTGTACATTGTTGTTGTTGCTTTGTTCGGCAACTATTTGCGGGCAAACCTTGCAGTTGCCTGCCATACCCGATTCGTTGCAGACTCCTGAAGGGCGTGCATCATACCTTGTGGAACATTATTGGGACTTGTACCCTTTCGGTGAAAGCACCCGGAAGGCAGAGCTTGGCGTTGAACAGGCGTTGGTCAATTACATCGACCTTTTCCGGCTTGTCCCCCGGGATGAAGCCGATGCATCGCTGCGCGCCACAATGCAATATGCCGCGCGTGAGAAGCGTACGCTGTTCCATTTCTACAATCTTTTCGAGAAATACCTTTATGATTTGTCGTCGCCTGTGCGGGACGAGCGGTTTTTCATTCCGGTACTGGAAGTTTTTCTCGATTCTCCGCTGTTGGATGACGGGGACAAGGTACGCCCTGCTTACCTGTTGTCTTCTATCAAGAAAAACATGGTGGGGAGTGTGGCGGGTGATTTTTCCATAACTTTCCGCGACGGGAGTACGCAGAATCTCTTGAGCCTTCCTGCCCGCACGACAATCCTTTATTTCTACGACCCTGATTGCGATGATTGCAGCCGTCTTACTGCCGAATTATCGGCGGATGAGGAGATAAACGAAGCTATAGGCAGCGGCAGCATACAGGTCGTTGCAGTTTACATCGGTGAAGATTCCGTTTATTGGAAAGAAAACAGTTCGCACATCCCTGCCGCTTGGTTTTGCGGCTATGACAACAAACTTTCCATCCTCGACGACGAGCTGTACGTCATACCCGGGTTTCCTACTTTGTATTTACTGGATAAAGACAAAGTCGTCCTCCAAAAAGAAACGACGCTTGAAGCCATAAAACGGGAATTGCAGCCTTGATTCTGTTACCAAACACAAATTGCGTGTTAAGCAGCCTTTTAAATCGGGCGGATAAGTGAAATAAACATAAAGCGAAGCATTTTTATGCTTGAAAATTATGCTGTAAAACATAAAGCCCATACATTTGCACTGTGTTTTTCATGGTATTAGATTTAAGGTTAGCAAGAAAGGCTGGTTGTCGTGAGACAACCTTTTCTTGTTTATAGACTTTCCTGATGTTTTTTGCACCGGAATCCTCCGGCACGCGTGTGTTACTTCCATTTTTTCAATATACCGCTCTTGCTTACCTTCAGGCTGAAGCCGGTACTGCTTTCGTTGAACACGTCGCCTGTGTCTGAACCGATACTTGCCCCGAATTTCCAGCCGTCGAGCTTGGGGTGCGTGTATTGTACCTCTCCCAGCAACGAAACGCCATCTTTCCGCTCGAGGTATGGCGCGCCCATCGTTCCGTAAGAACGCATCACCGTGCAGAATATCCTGTACGACACGTGCGAAGACAAATCCCCGCAGATTCCTATGTGCCAGTCCTTGACACGGTTACTTTTGAAGCCCAATTTCCCGTCCGTATTGTATTCGGGCGACGGAATGAGCGGCGAGCCGGTACCCCGGTTGAAATATGACAACCCCTGCACGTATTCGCCGTTGTTGTAGTAGCTGTCGGCTCCTCCTCCGCGACCGGGGTGCTCGTCATGGTCGAAGGATATGTAGTGGAACGGGCCGCTTTGGTTCATGGTGGTGAAGTATTCCAATATTACCGTGCGAATCCAAGGGAACTTCTGAAGGTCGAGCTGCAAACCCCACAGTCCGTCCGTGCCGTTGTAGAATTCTATTCCCGATTTGTCGTCCGCCATGTGCTGGTAATACCATCTCAGCTGCCAGGCGTCGGCGGTGTAGGCGAGCGAGAAGTCGTAGGCTATCGCGTGGTTGCCCAGCACGTTAATCTGGTCGGATGTGGTCGCGTCCGAACCGCCTTCTTTCCCGAAGAAGATGCGGACGAAATCTTTCAGCGAGCTTGGTTGGTCGCCTATGCTGGAATTGGTAGAAGTCCCGCCCCATTGTGCCACGTGCTGTATGCCGATGATAGCAGACAGCGGGAAACTTCCCCGTGTATCCTTCAGTTGCAAATAAATCGCCTTCTTATGCCACAAAACGCTCTTGATATAGGTCTGGTTCCCGCCCGTGAAGTATTCGAGGTAGCCGTTGTCCAACGTTCTTCCCACGCTGATGTTCCCTTTCGCCTGCAGCCATCCTTTGGTAAGCGGAATGACGGTAAATTCCGGGATTGCGAGGTGCACTTCCGGCATCGGGCGTGCATTTGCCGACTGGAGCACGTCCCCGGTGCTCATGTAACGGTCCAAAATCGATTCGTATTGCTCCTTGCTCCCGACGGTAAGCTCCAAACACTTGTAACCTATGTTCGCGTAAGCCTGCTGGATATAAAAATTCTTGTAGCGGGGTCCCGATACGACAGCGTCGATGCCTGCGCCCCAGCGGAAACCTTTTCCGAAGTGTTGTTGGTGGAAAACTCCCACTCTCCCGTAACCATTATTCGCGTCGAGTGGCACTACACCGTAAGTATTGCTTGCAAACCAGAAGGGAGTATTCAATCCTGATGCCCACGAGCCGTAAGCCTCCACGTTATAGCTTGTCGCGTCTTCGGGCACGTCACTTTGCGACCAACTTATTGTTGCCGCGCCGGCGAAAAGCAGTGAAATGAAATATTTGCGTACCGTTTTCATTGTTTTTTTCAATTCTTCGCGGCAAAGGTAGCCCTTTTTCTTAGTTTCGTTAATTAATTATCCGTATTTCACCACGAAACAAGGAATAATGTGGCTATTGCATCTGCATTTATACAAGATACACCGTCACTTCTTTTGTTGCAGATGAAACATTAGTAATAAATGCCGTCACTTTATTTGTTTCAGGCAAATCATTATCAGAGATTCAATCACTGGCTTTGTTTCAAATGAAACAGAGTTAGAGACAGGATGTATTTGTTACTTGCAACTTGCAACAAAGCAAGTGACGGCATAAAATATGAACTTTCATCGTGCAACAAAGCAAGCGACGGCGTTGCTATCATTGTTTTGTATGAAACAAACAAAGAAATGCTGTCTCTTGTATTGTTTCATGTAAAATATTCCTATTTTTGCAGGGCGATGATAACAACTTCAGCGATTTATTATGAAAAACAACGGTGAATGGTATGAAACTTAACTTGATACAGGAATTCCGGCTGGCAGGCATAAACAACAGCCTCTACATACAGTTCATGGCAGATGTGGATTCTGTAATCCGCCAGATAACTCCCGAAAAACTTAACGCGGTAAAGTGTTACGAAGCGTTTTCCGAAGGCAGACGGCAGGTGCAAGCTGCTTTCGGCGTGCAACAGAAGAACAATCTTACGGCGGTACTCGATAAACAGCACCAGATACGCCTCGACCGCTTCAGGTGCTTGAAAAAACACGTGGAAGCAGACGCGTACAACGAGGAGAAGGCAATTCGCGAAAGCGCGCGTATCGTGATGAACTGGGTTGAGCTGTTCGCGTCGGTGCCGCGTTCCGGGCGAAGGGCGATTTCGGCAAGTATCCGGAAATTGTGCAAGGGTCTGGAGGAGGAGAGGCTTATATCCCACGTGGAGTTCCTCGGCCAGTCGGCGAACCTTGCCGCATTGAAGGCTGCAAATGAAAAATACGTCAATCTTTCCCATGAACGCGTGGAAAGCAAGAAAGATATAGTTGTAAATGCGATGAAAGACGCGAGGGCGTTGCTCGACTCTGCGTACCGGGACTTGGTTATGGTGATAAATTCGCAAATCACCCTCAGGATGCTTGTGGATAGCGGGACGACAAGCCAGACCGATGATAACTTGCCGGAAGTTCAGGAAATTGATGCCGAATCCGACCCGCTCGGGGCATTCGTCCAGCATATTAATGTAATAATCTGGGAATACAGGACTACGATAGCGCAGTCGGGAAGCAACAAAGGCGAAAAGGCAGACTCGGCGGCGAAGAATCAGCCATCATCCACAAAGTAGGACTGCCCGAAACACGGCAGGAAGGAACGAACAGCTTATTCACTATCTTTGCGTAATCTTATATAGGAAGAATGACTGACAATAACATATTTGAAAACAAGACGGCGGCATATTACACGCTTGGGTGCAAACTTAACTTCGCGGAAACGTCCACAATCGGGAAGCAGCTCTTGGCTGCGGGTGTGCGCCGGGCGCGCGAAGGCGAGGTAGCAGATATTTGCGTGGTAAATACGTGCTCCGTCACAGAGCTTGCAGATAAAAAATGCCGGCAGGCTATCCGCCGGATACGGAAAGAGCATCCGGGCGCGTTTCTTGTCGTCACCGGTTGCTACGCGCAACTAAAGCCGGAGGAAGTTGCCGGAATCGAGGGTGTGGACCTTGTACTCGGAACGGGACAGAAGCTCGACATCCTTCAGTACATAGATAATTTCCGGAAACGTGACGGCAGCGAAGAGGGTAGGATAGAAGTCTCCCCGCATTCCGGGAAATGGGAGTTCGCTCCTTCATGTTCCGCCGACGACCGCACACGGCATTTCCTGAAAGTACAGGATGGCTGCGATTATTTTTGCACATACTGCACTATTCCTTTTGCGCGGGGCAGAAGTCGCAACGGTTCTGTCGCAAGTCTCGTACAACAAGCCGAGGGAGTTGCACGCGATGGCGGTAAGGAAATAGTACTCACCGGAGTTAATATAGGCGACTTCGGTAAGAGCACGGGAGAGCGTTTCATAGACCTTCTCCGTGCGTTGGACGGCGTTGAAGGAATCGAAAGATACAGGATTTCTTCCATCGAGCCAGACCTTATTTCTGACGAGGCGATAGATTTCGTTGCCGGGAGCCGTCGTTTTGCGCCACATTTCCATATTCCCCTGCAAAGCGGCTGCGACGAAGTTTTACGGCTGATGCACCGGAGGTACGATACCAATCTCTTCCGCCACAAGATAGAAAAGATAAAGGAAGTGATGCCTGATGCCTTTATAGGCGTGGACGTGATAGTAGGTATGCGCGGCGAAACGGACGAATATTTCGAGGCGGCGAGGCAGTTCATAGAAAGTATTGACATTTCCCAGTTGCACGTGTTCAGCTATTCCGAACGCTCGGGGACAAAGGCATTGAAGATAGACTATGTGGTAGAACCGCGCATCAAGCATCGCAGGAGCCAGATATTACTGGACATTTCAGAGCGCAAGCTCCGCACGTTTTACGAGCGGCATATTGGCAAATGCGGCACTGTCCTTTTCGAGCATACAAAGCACGGCGGGATGATGCAAGGTTTTACCGAGAATTACATCAAGGTGGAAATGCCATACGATGAAAGATTGGTGAATGAAACGCGCCGTATCTGCCTCAAGGAATGGAACGCTGGGCACACGGCATTGTCGGGCGAGTTTGCGGATTAAGAAAAATGCAGGTTATGGACACGATTTTATATTACATCTTACTCCTTTGGGCAAAAGCACACGCTTTGCTGCCGATGCGCGCTCTATATGTATTGTCGGATTTCCTGTACGTCGTCATTTATAAGTTGGCGCGTTACCGCGTGAAAGTTGTGCGCCGTAATCTTCGAGCTTCGTTTCCAGATATGGAAGAGGCTTGGCTCAAGGAAACCGAGCGGAAGTTTTACCATCACTTCGCCGACTACATAGTCGAAACCATAAAGCTTGCGCATATTTCCGAGAAAGAATTACAACAGCGGGCTTTCGTGCAGAACCCGGAGCTGGTAGATAATCTCATGGCAAAAGGATATTCCACATTCGTCGTGTTCATGGGGCATTACGGGAACTGGGAATGGTACAGCGGTTCGTCGTCGCGTTTCATCGATTGCAAGATTCACCAGATATACCGTCCTCTCAGTAACCGCGCCGTGGACAAGCTCTTCCTGTATCTCCGCACACGCTTCAATTCCTATTGCATAAAGAAGAACGATACGTTCCGTGACATCGTGAAACTGAAGCGAGACCATGTGCGGACAATCGTCATTTTCCTTGCCGACCAAACGCCGAGCCGTGGGAACTTGCATTACTGGACAAATTTCCTGAACCAAGACACGCCGATGCTTACCGGGGCGGAACGGATAGCACGAAAACTTAACCTTCCTGTGCTCTTTCTCGACGTTCAGAAGTTGAAGCGCGGGTACTACACATTGGAAATAAAGCTCATGTGCGAATCCCCCAAGGATACTCCTGAAAATTCCCTGACCGAGCAATATGCCCGGATGTTGGAAAAAAGCATTCTCCGTGCCCCGGAATACTGGCTTTGGACGCACAAGCGTTGGAAATACACGCGGGCGGACAGTAACTAAAAGTTTTGGATTATGGATTGGAAGGAGATATCAGCGACATTAGAGGCAAAGTTGTCGGCTATAGATTTCGACAGCTTGCCTGTCAGCGAATACAACAAACGTTATATCCGGCGGATAAAACCTGCGCTCAAGTATTACATTTCTATATACGCATCGTGCCTGCAACGCGGGATGAAAGCCTTGCGTGCAGAATCGCCCGGCGAACTATCATTGGTCGATTTCGGAGGCGGGAGCGGATTCCTCAGCTTTCTTGCGTCACAAGCAGGTTTCGGCGAAGTTATTTATGTCGATTTGAATCCGAAGTCTGTCGAAACAGTCCGCATTCTTAAAGAAATGCTGGGTTTCGGACCTTCTGGAATCCTGCAAGGTTCTTCCGGTGAGTTATTGGCTTGGTGCAAAAGAAATGGGAAGAAACCGCACCTCCTCGTAGCCACGGATTTGATAGAGCACGTATATGACTTGCCGCTTCTCTTCAAGGATTTGGCGGAGATAAACAACCGGCTTGTCATGTTGTTTACAACAGCTTCCACGCCTTATAACCCGTTTGTAAAGAAACGCCTTTACCGCTGGATGGATGCTTGCGAGGACGGTACAATGGAGCAACCGAATTACCGCACGCTGCGTTACGATTTCATCCGTAATAAATTTCCGAACGCATCGGAAGAAGAAGCATGGTACTGGGCTGATTTGACGCGGGGATTGGTGTTCGGCGATATCATGCGGGCTTTGGATTCAGGGGAATTTCCTGCCCTTCCGGGAAAGCATAACACCTGCGACCCGCGTTCTGGAAATTGGATGGAACGTGTCTTGCCCATTTCGGCATACAGCATATTGGCGGATAGCATAGGGTTCAGCCTTCGGGTAGAGAAAGGATTTTATAATGATTCCCGTGATAGCCGGGCTGCGGCGATGGTTTGCCGTTGCCTCAATTACTTCATTCGCTTTGGGGGGAAAGCCGGACTGTTTGTTTCTCCGTTTATATTCCTAACTTTCATGAATAAGAGAATGTAATCCATCCCTGACGTAACTGCGCTGCATATCTGCCGGTTTCAGGATGATGCCGTTCCATTCAAGGATGTCTATATCCAACGGGACAACACCACGGGATTTCCCGTCGGAAGTCCGTCCTGCCTCTTCCTCCAAATCCTTCAGCATTGCGTGGACGTTTTCCAATGTGTGGCTTGTAGTGGCTTTTGCGACGCAATTCAGGAAAAGCCCGGATGCAGGACAATCCACTGGCTGCGTATATACGGCTTCAGAGAAATATATGCCGGGAAAAAGTTCTTCGAGGCGGCGGCGTGCGAACGCTATATGAAACTCCGGCGACACATTCGAACCGAGGGATAATATCAAGAAATTACGGCATTCCATCGTGTATGAGGTACAAAACTGATGCGGCAAAGTTAGCTCTGCTTGTTGAAGAAACAAGTTTTAGCTTCGATAAAGTTCGGCTGTACCCGGCATCCTGCCGTATTTCTTATCCTCAATCCAT
>CAYZTO010000057.1:0-14810 GCA_964481365.1 uncultured Parabacteroides sp.
CCTGGCGTCAAGTCCCGTTGTCTACTAATTCGTAAGAGAACCTTTCTTTACAAGGTGCATACAAGGTTGGGCAGAAGACGATTGATCCCCGAGAGTATCCCAAATGGAATCCCCCATCTTGTATCTTTCCCATTTAAGTTCCCCGTTCACGTATATTTTATTGATGTTATTATACCAATCTGGATTAACCTCGCAAGTAACAGTATCGGCTTCCGCCGCGTTCCATTTCACTATTACTGTCGAATGGTTATTTTCAATGATATCATAAAACGTAACGAGCAAATCCACGTAAGAATAAGGGGGTATGTCCTCTCCCAGAGCTTCCCATTCCTGCTTGTCAGCAAACCCCACCCCATAGGGGGCGTCTGAATTTCCCTGCCTATAAAGTTTTTCCTCCCCATCAACGACCTTATAAATACGGATTTCATTGGGGTCGTATGCACCTTCTATGCGGGAATCCAGCAAATCATTTCCATCCTCGTCTATCAATATGACATCAACAGAATGTTCTAAAACAACGCCGTTCACTATAATGTCATCATCATCATCATCTTTGCAAGATGAGAAAGGTAACGCCAAGAGTAAAGAAGCAAAAAACAATAATAGATTTTTCATTCGTCTATATAGTTATTATGGTACTAATAATAATTACTTTACAAGGCAGATGTAAGGTACTTCTGATATGGAATCCGCACCCGGTCCCCATGCCAACTCATCGTCTACATATACACGCTCAATCTCTTTGAAATAGTCCGTGTTCACATCGCAGGTTATTGTATTGGAAAATGTCTCGTCCCATTTTATTATGACCGTAATCTTGCCTTCTTCATCCGGCTCGCCGTCGGCAATCATAAAGCAGAGCTGATAGTAGGGGTAAAACATCTCATCTCCAAGCATACGGTCTACTAAAGAGATGCTGGAGCGATTCGCATTCAATACCTTTTCGCCGTCAATAATCCAATAAACCTGTGTTTTTATCTTTTCTACGTCGTAAGCGCCTTCCGTTTCGGGGTCAAGCAAATCATTCCCTTCTTTGTCGAGCAATACGACATATAATGATGTGGAAGGCTGTCTGAGGTTTTCTTCACTTTCTTCCACTTCATCCTTGCAGGATGTAAATGGCACGAGCATTAATGTGAATAAGAATAAGATTAATTGTTTCATGAGTGATATTCATTACTACTTACAACGACAACCCGTAGGGCAAGTCCCATTCATCAACCGAAGGGAAACTGTCCGTTTCCGAATAAGCCAGAATGGGTTCGACGCGGTTATCCCCCGCAATGATTACAAACCCTCCATTCTCATAATTGATTACGTGCATTACCGGTTCTGATTTTGTGTCTTCCACCGACAATACGTTTGCAACCGTTTTCCCCTGAAATTCTTGCGATGAACGCAAGATACTGCCACTCTTCTCAGAAAGCGATGCCGCTATCTGACACGCCACTTCTTTGGAAACCACAAAAGGATTTTCCTCCACTACCAAGGCACTCCCTTCGTCTCCCAAGTTTTCTGTACATGCTGTGCCCACCGAGAATGCTGCGATGAGCCACAGCCAGTAATAAACCTTTTTCATGATAATCATAATTAATATGTTTAGTACAACTCTCTTCTTATTGTTTTTGCAAATATAACAACTGGTTTTGTAAAATGTTTAATTATACCAAGGAAAAAGGGGAATTTTTTTCACGCACCGGCGGGTTTTTCTTTACAATGCTGAATTTCCCTATATTTGCCCGCGACAAAAAAGCTCAAATAGATATGTTTACAGTCATTTCCATCTTTTTTTGCGGAATCGCATTGGGATACTTGCTGAAGGATGTCCGCGCCTTGCAGCATCTGGGCAAATCCGTCTTTTACACTATTCTTGCGTTGCTTTTTATCCTCGGATTGTCCATCGGCTCGAACGAAACGATAGTGGAAAACATCGCATTGCTGGGTTCGCAGGCGTTGCTTGTGGCAGTTGCCACGACGTTGGGCAGCCTTTGCGCCGCCAAACTGGTGTACCGTTGTTTTTTCCGGAAAGGGAAGGAATCATGAAGGGGAGCCTCATCGTGATAGGAGTTTTCCTGCTCGGATGCCTTTCCGGATACGCAGGGTTGTGCCCCGAGTTCCTGAAAAGTTTGGACATCGAGAAAATAGTCCTCTACTTGCTGATGCTGCAGGTCGGCATGAGCGTCGGAAGCGACAAGAAACTGAAGGAAATCCTCCGCAGCATACGTCCACGGCTTCTATTAGTCCCGCTCGCTACGATTGCAGGCTCGTTGTTGTTCACTGCCCTTGCAAGTCTTGCGATGGGGAAGTGGAGCTTGCCGGATTGCCTCGCGCTTGGCAGCGGATTCGGTTATTATTCCCTGTCATCCATACTTATAATGCAACTGAAGGAGCCTTTTGTAGGTGCGCAGCTTGCATCCGAACTGGGGGCGATGGCATTGATGGCGAATGTGCTTCGCGAGATGTTTGCTTTGGCAGGCACGCCGCTGTTTGTCCGTTATTTCGGGAAACTGGGACCCATTTGTGTGGCAGGTGCCACATCGATGGACACTTGCCTGCCCGTCATTACCCGTTACTGCGGTAAGGAGATGGTTTTCATAGCTGTCTTCCACGGTGTACTGGTCGATTTGTCCGTGCCCATATTGGTTTCGTTCTTTTGTTCTTTATAATATAGTGTATAGCTTATGGGAAAGATAGTTTTCAACCTTTTTGTCTTGTTTTCCTTGATGGTTTCGGCGCAGGACTCGGAGACGTACGCCTATGTTACCCTTTCTGCCGATGCATTCCTCGCACGCCTGAAGGCAGACCCCTCGATACAGCTTGTGGATGTCCGCACACCGGAAGAATATGCCGAAGGGAGAATCGGCGGAGCCGTGAACATAGATGTCCGGGACAGTTGCTTTGTCTCCGATGCCGTCGGGCAGTTGGACAAGTCCCGTCCGGTAGCAGTTTATTGCAAAGGAGGAGTGCGCAGCAGGAATGCGGCAAGGCAACTATCTTCCTTGGGATTCAAAGTTTACAATTTGGATAAAGGCTATGACAGTGTGGATGCATCCGATTAAGAATCATTCGGCAATCTTGTCCACCAGCACGGCAATTGCTCCGTCGCCGGTTACGTTGCATGCAGTCCCGAAGCTGTCCATTGCAATGTAGAGGGCAATCATCAATGCCTGCAAAGTTTCATCGAAACCCAACATCGTCTGGAGTACTCCCAACGCCGCCATGATTGCGCCGCCGGGCACGCCGGGAGCCGCCACCATCGTAATGCCAAGCATCATAATGAATCCTGCCATAACGCCGAAACTGGGCATTGTCCCGTTCATGAACATTATTGCCATTGCGCAGGCTGTAATCTTCATTGTGCTTCCTGCGAGGTGGATTGTGGCGCACAGGGGAACAGTGAAGATGGCAATGTTTTCCCGCACGCCGTTTTTGATTGTCTGGGCAAGTGTTACGGGAATCGTTGCTGCCGACGATTGAGTGCCTAATGCCGTGGCATATGCAGGAAGCATTGTCCGGAGTAGGCGCAAGGGATTCTTCCTCGCCACAGTGCCTGCCACGGAAAATTGTATAAGCAACAGGACGATATGGAGTACGAAAATAACCACAATCACTTTCAGGAACATCGCAATTATGTTGGCAACCTGCCCGCTTACGGTCATGTTGAGGAAAATTCCGAAGATGTGGAGTGGAAGGAGCGGAATAATCACAGCTTCTATAAGGAGGGTTATGATATCCCGGAAATCTGCAGCTGCATCTTTCAACGCAGTCCCTTTAATGTAGGATAGTCCTAATCCGGCAGTAAAGGAAAGAAGCAGGGCTGTCATCACATCCATCAGTGGAGGCATGGCAACAGTAAAATAGGGTTGCAGCATGAAATCGCCCGGGTTCTCCACGGCAGCCAACATGCTGTTTGCAGATAAGATATGCGGGAATACAATACTCCCGTTGGCATAAGTGAAGAATCCGGAAAATATTGTCGAGATATATGCTATAAGAGCAGTGATTGCCAGTAGCTTTCCTGCGCCTTTCCCTAAATCGCCGATGGCGGGCGTTACCAATCCTATAATTATAAGCGGAATGGCAAAGGACAGGAACTCCCCGAACAGGGAATTGAATGTTACAAACACCCGCGTTGCCCATGTCGGCAAAAACTGGCCGAATATAATGCCGGAAACGATAGCTATGACTACTTTAGCCAATAGCGAAATCTTTGGTTTCTTCTTCATTGTGTTGTGTGATTTTATAACCAATGATGGCAACGATGATGCTCATCATCGGGCTTATGATATTAAAAAAGCAATAAGGCAAATAGGTGAATGTTGATACTCCGAGGACTGTAGCCTGAGTCATGCCGCAGGTATTCCACGGGATAAGCACGGATGTTACAGTGACGGCATCTTCTGTCGTGCGGCTGAGGAGGCGGCTTTCATAGCCTTTCTTCTTATAGATGTCTTTGAATATATTACCTGTCAAGATTATGGATATGTATTGGTCGGCTGTGCAAATATTCATCGTCAAACCGGTCACAACGGTTGATGCCACCATGCTCGCACGACGCTTCATAAAGCGGAGGAAAACAGACATGATGCTTTCGAGCATCCCGCTTGCCGCCATCGCACCGCCAAAACACATTGCGCAGATTATAAGCCAGATGGTGTTCATCATCCCGCCCATGCCGCGCGTGGAAACAAGCGAGTTGAGGGCTTCGTTGCCTGTCTCGATTTGCGTATCGCCATATAGCGTCACGAACACTCCTTTGAAAAGAGATGCCGGATTTGCAGTGGCATCTCCGGCTATGTCATATAACAGGTGTGGCTGGAAAATAACGGCGAACACGGCAGCCATCGCAGTTGATACGAACAGTGTCACGATGGAAGGGACTTTGTAGGCAATCAAAATTCCCGTGGCTATCGGGACAAGCAAGAGCCAAAGGGATATGTCGAATGTATCTTTCAACGATGCGGAGAAAGCTGCTATCTGAACGGATTGACCGGCGTTGTGGCTTATCCCGGTAAAAAGGAAAATAAGCAGAGCGAGTGTCATGGAGGGGACGGTGGTAATCATCATATAGCGGATGTGGGTGAAAAGCGGAGTGTCTGTCACGGATGAAGCCAGGACTGTTGTGTCAGACAGCGGGGAAATCTTGTCTCCGAAATAAGCCCCCGAAATAATGGCTCCCGCAACCCAGCCTTTGTCAAAACCCAGCGCTTCGCCTATCCCCATCAATGCGATACCTATTGTTGCCACTGTTGTCCACGAGCTGCCGGTCATGACTGAGATTACAGCGCATATCAAGCAGCATGAAGCCAGAAAGATGCTTGGGTGTAATATCTGCATCCCATAATAGATTAATGTAGGCACTATTCCGCTAATCATCCATGCCCCGGAAAGGGCACCGATAAGCAACAATATGATTAGCGCGATTGATACTCCGAGGATGTTGTTGCACATCGCTTCCTCAATCTTTTTCCATGCCACCTTGCCGAAAACTACTGCGAGGAAGGAACATACGCCAGCAGTGGTAAGCAGAACAACCTGGCTTGCTCCGTTAAGCGCATCGCTCCCGAAAGTGCGGATGGTTATGAAAAGCAGTACGATGAGGGTAATTATCGGAATTATGGCAATCCACGGAGAAGGAAGTTGCTGGCGATGATTATTTTCCATTCTTTTTAGTTATTGCTTGTTGTCTATAGTATCGTTATTGTGGCACAAATATAGGCATTTCCGAAAAAAACAGTAAATTTGCCCGTTTTTAAAGAACAGGTACCGAATAAAAGATTGATTATACAATGGCATTACAGTGTGGAATTGTAGGTTTGCCGAATGTGGGGAAATCTACTCTTTTTAATTGCTTATCAAACGCTAAGGCGCAATCCGCTAACTTCCCCTTTTGTACTATAGAACCGAATGTAGGAGTGATTACCGTGCCCGACGAGCGCCTGAATCGCCTTGCCGAGCTGGTGCATCCGCAACGTGTCGTCCCCACGACCGTGGAGATTGTCGATATTGCCGGATTGGTTAAAGGTGCAAGCAAAGGTGAAGGATTGGGGAACAAATTCCTCGCCAATATACGCGAAACGGATGCTATCATCCATGTTCTCCGGTGCTTTGACGATGACAATATCGTGCATGTGGACGGCTCTGTCAATCCTGTGCGCGATAAAGAAATCATAGATATGGAGCTTCAAATAAAAGACCTTGAGACTATCGACAGCCGCATTGCCCGTGTCCAGAAGCAGGCTCAGACAGGAGGCGACAAGCAGGCAAAACTCGCCTATGACGTTTTGTCGAAATACAAGGAAGTGTTGGAGCAGGGGAAAAGTGCCCGCACTGTAACTTTTGAATCGAAGGATGAGCAGAAGATAGCGCATGACCTTTTTCTTCTTACCAATAAACCTGTGCTGTACGTCTGCAATGTGGATGAAAAGAATGCGGTTGGAGGAAACAGCTACGTGGATGCCGTCCGGGATGCTGTGAAGGATGAGAATGCTGAAATCCTTGTCGTTGCAGCCAAGATAGAAAGTGAGATTGCCGAATTTGAAACATACGAGGAGCGGCAGATGTTCCTGCAAGAAATAGGGCTTGAGGAATCGGGAGTGAACCGACTTATCAAGGCGGCATACAAGCTGTTGAACCTTGAGACATTCTTGACCGCCGGACCTCAGGAAGTCCGTGCATGGACTTACCGCAAGGGTTGGAAAGCACCGCAATGCGCCGGCGTAATCCATACAGACTTCGAGAAAGGATTCATCCGCGCCGAAGTCATCAAATATGCAGATTATATAGAGCTGGGTTCCGAGGCGGCAGTGAAAGAGGCAGGTAAGATGAATGTGGAGGGGAAAGATTATGTCGTTCAGGACGGCGACATCATGCACTTCCGCTTTAATGTCTGACGATATTATAATATGTAACAACGGGAAACCCTGTCCTGCGATGGTGCGGAACAGGGTTTCTTATTATCATGCCCTCACGTCAAGGGACTGCCTGTCATAAGGATTCCAGCTCCTTGAAGTTCGCGCTTAATTCCTCATCGCTCACCTCGTAGTTGCGCAGGTCGCCTGCAAGGTAAAGGTCGTAGGCTGCCATGTCAATCAAGCCGTGCCCGGAGAGGTTGAAGAGAATGGTACGCTTCTTGCCTTCGAGCTTTGCCTTTTCTGCTTCACGGATGGCAACGGCTATGGCGTGTGCAGACTCCGGTGCTGGGATGATTCCTTCCGCCTGAGCGAACAGCGTCGCCGCTTTGAACGTATCGAGTTGCTGTACGTCCACGGCTTCCATCAGCCCATCTTTCATCAATTGGCTGACGATGGAGCCTGCGCCGTGGTAGCGCAATCCCCCGGCATGGATATTCGCAGGGGCAAAGCTGTGCCCCAATGTGAACATAGGGATGAGCGGCGTGTAGCCTACTTCGTCGCCGTAGTCGTAGTGGAACTCACCGCGTGTCAGCTTCGGGCACGATGCAGGTTCGGCAGCCACGATGCGAAGATTGTGCCCTTCGTTAATCTTATGCCGCAGGAACGGGAAGGATATGCCCGAGAAGTTAGAGCCTCCGCCGAAGCAGGCTATCACCACGTCGGGGTACTCGCCTGCCATTGCCATCTGTTTCTCCGCTTCCAGACCTATGACTGTCTGGTGGAGCATCACATGGTTCAGCACGCTACCGAGGGTGTATTTGCAGTTGGGCGTCTGCATGGCAAGCTCCACAGCTTCTGATATCGCCGTGCCGAGACTTCCTTGGTAAGTGGGGTGTTCGGTTATGATTTTGCGCCCCGCTTTGGTACTCATGCTGGGAGAGGCGATTACCTGTGCCCCGAACGTCTGCATGATAGAACGGCGGTAGGGCTTCTGGTGATAGCTCACCTTCACCATGTACACTGCCAACTCAAGCCCGAACGCCTTGGCTGCGTATGAAAGGGCTGCGCCCCACTGCCCCGCGCCTGTCTCGGTCGTTATGTTGGTAATGCCTTCTTTCTTGCAGTAATACGCCTGCGCGAGCGCCGAGTTCAGCTTGTGCGAACCTACTGGGCTTACGCTTTCGTTCTTGAAGTATATGTGTGCCGGCGTGTCGAGCGCTTTTTCCAGCCCCGTGGCACGAACCAATGGCGTAGGTCGCCATACCTTGTACAGCTCGCGTACTTCGTCGGGTATTTCAATCCATGCGTCGGTAGTGTTCATTTCCTGGTGGGAAACGCCCTTCGAGAATAAGGGATAGAGGTCTTCCTCCTTCAGCGGCTGCTTGGTCTGGGGGTTGAGCATGGGTTGCGGTTTGTTCTTCATGTCTGCCACGATGTTATACCACGCGGTAGGGATTTCTTTCTCTTCTAGCAAGAATTTCTTTGTCTCTGTCATGTTTAGTATTATTTTGTTTGCAAAATGTATCTTTTTAGCCCGATTTCTTATAACAATATGCAAAGAAACAAAGAAAGAACAACAATTCAAACACTCGGTGCAAATAAGCCCCGATGAAGCTGCATTAACATCACCGGAGAAACTGGTTGTATCTTTGCAGAGGTTCAGAATTACTCTTTTATTAATCTATTTTCACAGAGCAGCGGTGCAACCCTTTTGGCGTCTTGCGGAAAGCGGTGTACCTTTGCGCCGGCAATTCCGGGAGCGGTACTCTTCCGCCACAGCGTCTTTTACATATATATAATAATGAATAAGAAACCAGTCCTTGCCGCTGCTGCGGCACTGTTTTTCCTCGCCTTCCCTTGTGTGGCACAGGATAAGAAATTCACTTACAAGTTCTACGGACAAATCCGTGGAGAATTGTTTTATAATTCCAGGCAAAATGGGGAGCTGGTGGACGGGCTGTTCCACCTCTATCCCCTTGGGCACGACTATGATTCCGACGGAAAAGACCTTAACGCCAAGGCGGATGGCAACTTTTACGTCCTCTACACCCGCCTCGGTCTGGACTTGACGGGACCCGACATCGGGAAAATCCGGACATCGGCAAAGATAGAGGCGGATTTCCGTGGCTCGGGCACCAACTACTCTGTGCCGCGTATCCGCCATGCTTATGTGATGCTGGACTGGGACAAGTCGTCGTTGTTGGTGGGGCAGACGTGGCATCCGCTCTTCGGCGATGTTTCCCCCCAGATGCTGAACTTGTCTACCGGTGCTCCGTTCAATGCCTTCAGTCGAAATCCGCAGCTGCGTTACCGCTACCAAGAGGGGCGGCTCATACTTACTGGGGCGGCAGTGTGGCAGTCTCAGTACCTTTCTATGGGACCTGAAGGGAAGAGCAACGAGTACATGAAGTGGAGCTGCGTGCCCGAGTTGTACGTCTCGGCAGATTACAAACATGCCGGGCTGCTTGCCGGTGTCGGTGCGGAGATGCTGTCGCTCGTTCCGCGTACGGAAAACGAGGTGGACGGGAACGTATATAAGTTGAGCGAGCGGGTGACGTCGGTCAGCTTCGAGGCTCATGTTAAATACTCTATCGGCGACTGGTTCTTAGCCGCGAAGAGCACCCTTGGTTCCAACCTATCCCACCTTTCCATGCTTGGGGGATTCGGAGTGGCGAGCCGCGACGAGCGGACAGGCGAGCAGAAATATACGCCATTTCGACATTCGCTGACGTGGCTCAATGTAGTCCACGGGAAGAAATGGAAGGAAGGCTTCTTCATCGGCTACGCGAAGAACCTCGGTACGGGGAAGGACATAATCGACCAGTACGGCGTGGGACTGAATGTCGGGCAACTCCTCACCTTCAATGCCCATATCTCCTATGAACTGCCTCACTGGAAGCTCGGTATAGAATACTCGCCCTCCACCGGGTGGTACGGCACTGCCGACAGCCGTGGGTGCATCGAGGATACTTACACGGTAACCAACCACCGCATCCTGATGGTCATGCTCTACAGATTCTGATGCCATGAGGACACTTGCCGCCCTATTGACTGTGCTATTTTTCTGGCTTAATGCCTCCACAATGCGGTCGCAGAGCATGGCAGACACCCTTTTCCTTTACCAGAAAGAGCAGACAGAGGTGGAGAGATTACGTTCGAAGCCCTTTTATCATATAACCAAAAGTGCAATCCCCTTGTTTGCGGCAAGTGCGCTGGCGCTGACTATAGACAACCGGGTCAAGGAGACAAGGGACTTCTATCTTTCTGATTTCGGTACGACGTTCGACAGCTACCTGCAGTTCGTGCCAGCCGTGACTATGCTCGGCATGAAGCTCGGCGGCGTGAAAGGACGTAGCACGTGGGGTGAAATGATAGTGGCGGATGCCATCTCCATAGCTACTGTGGCTTCGTTGGTGAATGGTATCAAGTACAGTGTGAAACGAGAGCGGCCCGACAACTCTCGTAAGACCTCGTTCCCTTCAGGTCATACTGCCAACGCTTTCCTCATTGCTACCATGTTCTATAAGGAATACGGTATGCTGAGCCCTTGGGTCGGCATCGGATCGTATGCCTCGGCATCGACAGTCGCTGTTATGCGGATGCTGAATAATCGGCATTGGATGTCAGACGTGCTCTTCGGGGCAGGCATAGGCATTTTCTCTGCTGAGTTGGGGTACTACTTGTCCGACCTCATATTCAAGAAGAAGCGTGATGTCTTATTCAGGAACAAAGATATTGATTATACCCGTGTCCCTTCTTTCCTCGAATACTCTATAGCATACAGCTGCCTTTTCCCGCAACTCTATTACTCCTCTTCGGGAGAACGGAATCTTCATGCCTATGGAGGACTTTGCGCATCACTGTCTGGGGCGCACTACTTCCCGTCCGGTTGGGGGATTGGTGCCAGTGCCACGATTGTTTCAGCCAAGCTGAGCGGTGATGGGGGAATCCTGGGCAATGCGGCAGTCCTAGCAGGTCCGGAGTACTCGGCTTGCATCTGCCCGCGCATCTTCTGGAACACCAGCTTGCATCTTGGATGGGGAAACCTGTTATTGGACCAAGATGTCAAGAAGAAAGGATTTGCTGGGAGGGTAGGAGCGTCACTTTTAGGACAACTTTCCCCAACTATGGGGTTGCGCCTTTTCGCCAATTATACTTATACTACGCTTTCAGGTGAGCCTGTTTACAAGAACTTGAGCTACCTCAGCATAGGAATAGCAGCTTGTGCTTTGTTTTGATAGACAAAAACACATACATTTGCACAAGTAACCGATTATTAAGATGAATAAAGAAACGATACAATCCATCCTTGACCAAGAAGCCAATGCCGTGCGAAGTATTCCTGTAAGCGATAGTTATGAACGGGCTGTTGATTTGATAGTGCATCATGTCCATGAACAAGGAGGCAAGCTTATCACCAGCGGTATGGGAAAGGCTGGGCAAATTGCAATGAATATTGCAACGACGTTTAGCTCTACCGGGACACCGGCTTTCTTCCTCCACCCGAGCGAAGCTCAACACGGAGACCTTGGTATTATACAAAAGAATGATGTGATGCTTTTGATATCCAACTCTGGCAAGACGAGGGAACTGGAAGAATTGGTTCCCTTGACGAAAGGATTAGTCCCTGATATGCCTTTCATTCTTATAACCGGAAACCCAGATAGCGACTTAGCATGCAAGGCTACAGTATGTTTGCCTACCGGTTCCCCGGCAGAAGTCTGCCCTTTGGGGCTTACCCCCACAACATCAACCACAGTTATGACAGTAATAGGCGATATCCTTGTGGTCAGTACCATGAAACGAATAGGATTTACTAACAAAGAATATGCTAAGAGACATCATGGAGGCTATCTGGGAGACAAAAGCCGCCAACAAAGTGAAGGAGAAAAGAGAATATGAGAAAAGTTATCGGCGTTGGGGAAACAATCCTCGACATTATATTCAAAAATGAACAACCACAGGCTGCGGTCCCCGGTGGTTCCGTATTCAACGGATTGGTTTCGTTGGGACGATTAGACGTACCTGTGATTTTTATCAGTGAAACAGGGAATGATTATGTAGGAGAGCTTATCCGCCATTTTATGGAACAAAACAATATATCGACAGAATTCGTGGATAAGTTCCCTGACGGGAAAAGTCCAATTTCACTTGCTTTTCTCGATGAACAAAACAATTCCAATTATGTGTTCTATAAGAATTATCCTAAACAACGTCTTGAAGTCCCTATACCACCTATAGAGCCTGATGACATCTTTGTCTTCGGCTCTTATTATGCGCTCAATCCTGCATTGCGGTCCCGCATAGTCGAGTTTCTTCAATATGCAAAAGAAAGGGGTGCTATTATTTACTATGACCCGAATTTCCGCAATGCACATGCAAATGAAGCAATCCACGTCCGTCCGGCAGTCTTGGAAAATTTTGATTATGCAGATATAATTCGAGGGTCAGATGAAGATTTCTTCAATCTTTTCGGCGAGAATGACATGGAGCAGGTTTATAATGAGCATATCCGTTTCTATAGCGAAGTGTTCATTACCACGCATGGAAGTGGCGGTATTTGGCTGCACACACCCAAATTCAATACCAGTTTCGATATCCAACCAATTCGCCCGGTCAGCTCTATTGGTGCCGGTGATAACTTTAATGCAGGAATCATTTATGGCTTGTTGAAATACAATATTTGTAGGAAAGACATCCCATCGCTTTCAAAAGAAGATTGGACAGGCATTATCCAATGTGGTATGGATTTAGCTTCTGAAGTTTGCAAAAGCTACGACAATTATATTTCACTTGATTTTGCGAAGCGATATGTATAAACAAAAGCAGCAGTTTTCTTTCCGCCGAAAGGTTACTGCTGCTTTTTAGTTAGGAATAAAGTTCTGGTGAAGCAAAGCTACGCGAGCCATATTACAACCCAGGAACATTCCTGTTACATTCTTATTTCTTTTCTAATTTCATGGCGAATCCTCCTCCGGAAGCCAAGTGTATGGGCAAACGTGTAGCTTGATTTATTTCTATTGTTTCTATTGCGAAGTCCTCGGCATGTTTGTCTGCATTTATGCCATCCCTGAATAGTGTAGCCGTGTAGTTTTCGCCCTCTTTGAGAAATGAAAAATCTATTGTTAAGTCACGGGCATCCCAATTACTCAGTCCGCCGACATACCAATTATCTCCATGCTTGCGTGCTGTGACAATATATTCCCCCATCTTTCCCAATAAAATCTTCGTATCATCCACTGTTGTAGGAACCGAAGCAATAAAAGCGAGGCATTCAGGCTCTTTTAGATAGTTTGTCGGTGCATCGCATAGCATCGTTAAAGGAGAATCGTGTATAATATAGGATGCCATCTGGTGGCAACGTGTACCCATACTCATAGGGCGATAATACATCGGTTTGAAATCGTGCTTTGTTGCATTACGCATCGCTCCGGGAGTATAATCTACATAACCACACATCATACGGATAAATGGGAAGGTCACATCATAAAGCGGCATGTCATTCTCCGGTGATGTCCACTTCACTTCCTCCATTCCAAAAACACTTTCAAAATTGATTATGTTGGGATATGTGCGGTTTATTCCTGTAGGTTTATAAATTCCGTGATAATCAAGTATCAGGTGGTATTCCGCTGCTTTCTCTGCAATGCGGTAAGCCATTTCCACTGCAGTCTGGTCGTCGCGGTCGAGGAAATCGACCTTGAAGCCTTTTATGCCCATCTCGGAATACTTTTTGCACGCTTCATCCAATTGCGCATCCAGCACATTAAAGACAGTCCACAATATAATATCCACACCTTTGCTTTTCCCGTAGTTGATTAATTCGGGCAGGTCTATATCCGGGTTTGTTTTAAGCATGTCTCCGGATTGAGGCTCATACCATCCTTCATCCAGGATAACATATTCCAATTTGTTTTCTGCCGCAAAGTCAATATAATATTTGTACGTTTCAGTGTTGATGCCGGAAGAGAAAGGAACCCCTTTCAGATTCCACGCATTCCACCAATCCCATGCAACTTTTCCGGGCTTTATCCATGAATAGTCTCCTATGCGGTTTGGCGAAGCCAGTGCATAAACAAGATTATTCACAGGCATTTCACGGTCATCGTCAGTTATGGCAAGCACACGCCAAGGATATTCCCGTTTGCCTTCCGTACGGGCAATGTAATCTTCCGTCGAAGCAACCGTCATTTGGCATCTGTAAGGATGTATCGTCGTGGTTTTGGGATATTTGGCGAAGAAACCTTTCAGTCCGGTTCCGTCTGGTTCGACAAACATTCCGGGGTAAGACTCAAGGTCAGATTCCATCAACGTTACTTTTGCCACCCCGCAATCTATAGTAACAGGCAGGAAAGCCAACATCTTGCGAGCCTCGGAAAGCTTCGAAGTAGTATAGAAATTCTGGTAAGCCATAGCTTCCGGCTTTTCTTCATTTGTGCTATAAGGAAGATATGCTGTATAGTCATCAGCGAACTTAAAGGTGGCAGTTTCTCCCATTATTGTAAGGCTGTCCTTCACATCAGTATAAAGTCTGTATGCAACCCCTTCGTTATATGCCCGGAATCGCACTCCCCAACCGCCTTTCAACTTTAAATCCATTTCATTGGCTGTTTCCCTAAATTCAGTGAAGCGGTAAAAAGGAGAAACGACTTCGCGGTCAATCACCAGCTCTTTCTTAGATGCACGTTCTGAAGAGAATTCTTTCCCCACGGCATTCAACCCGATACGGCAGTTTGTAAGCAATTCTGTTTCTCCGAAAGATACGGAATATGCCAGCTCTTCACCTCCTGTAGTAACTTCAACTTTTATTTGCTTATCCGGGGAAAGTAGTGTATAGACTTTCTCCGCTGCCCAGCCGGGCACACTGATGCACGACAAAAAAAGCGCGCACAATCTCCAATTGTTTTTCATGACTTATATAATTTGATATGAGTGTCACAAAGTTAGTATAGTTTG
>CAYZTO010000058.1:0-8115 GCA_964481365.1 uncultured Parabacteroides sp.
TTCCGCCCCAAGGCGGGATTGCCGTGACTGCCCGTCGGGTTTTTGGGACGTTGCATAGTGCTCCTCAATGTCTGAAAGTACTTTTTAAACGTTATTATACTGTCCTGGATACACATAAATACATCCTTCCATCTATGGGGAGGACGGGAGTGGGTCACATTTAGTGGTCATTATACCACACAAAGACTGTTTTAAATACCCCACGCGAGGGGTATTTCAGCACCTCGGGCATGGGTGTTGAAAGCACTCTTTATAGGTTAATGGAAAGATTCCGCAGAGAAGATTAAAACAGGAACCCTAATGCAAAACTAATGCTGTTGCTGCGCCGTTCATATTCCAGGGCGGAAGGCTGTGAACCGGCTAAAGTATATTGGAAAGTAGAACTTGTGTGTATGATGCCGAATTCATAGTTGAAGTCGAGGAAGAGCCTGCCTATAGTCACATTTATACCGGCAAGTATGCCCAAGCCGTACGGGTGGTTGTCTTCCATAAAATCCGAAGATGTGGCATCAGGGATGGAAAGGTTATAATTGGCTTTGTAGCGGTATTTCAAGACCGGCCCGGCAAGTACGCTAAGCCGGTATGGGTTCTCTTTCACCAAGTCATATCCTACAAGCAAAGGCATTTCGATGGCAGAAGTTTTGATATGAAGACTGTTCAGCAGTGCAGTCTCGCTTTGTTCCATTTCTTCCGGCGTAAAGCTGTGCGGAAGGGCGAATTGAAGCTCGCTTTCTTCCCTGTGCCAGCTCACACTGGGGTTGAAAAAGAACCGTTTCTTGCCGACGCGCAGGGAAACGGCAGCCAGGTAACCCACCTTGTATTGTTGGCTGTAACTGTCGAGTGGTGTGCCGTCTGAAGTAAGGGAGCGAACTATGGGGAGAGAAGCATCGAATCCTACCCGTATTCCTATGTTGCACTTCTTGTCTTTCAGAATCATGAAGTCTCCGCTTTGGGCTGAGGCACCACAAACCGGCAACAGTGCGAGGAACAGGGCAGGAAGATACTTCATGAGCGTTCACTTTTTCTTTTGTACGGACCAACCGAATTTGCCGATGAGGTTTCCCAGTTCGTAGTATTTCCCGTGGGAATAAGCTATAAGCCCCGCCTTCTGCATGTCAAACGCTCCGCTGTCAGGGTCTAAATAACGGTCATCTGCTTGGATGTTCACCACGTCGGCAATGAACATGTCGTGGCTACCGAGAGGCATTATTTCCTTTACGCGGCATTCTATGCTCAGCGGTGATTCTTCTATTATGGGAGCATTCACTACCGACGCTTTGCCCGGCGTGAGGTGCATCTTCTCAAACTTATTGTACATCTTGCCTGAATTCACACCGCACCAGTCGGTGGCGTATGCCAAGTCTTTGTTGGTTAGGTTTATGACAAATTCTTTAGTCTTAGTAAGTATCGGGTAGGAATGCCGTTCGTGGCGGACAGAGATATAACACATCGGTGGATTTGTGCAGATAGTTCCCACCCACGCTACTGTGATGATGTTATACTCGCTTGGTTCGCTGCCGCACGATACCATTACGGCAGGCAGGGGATAAATCATTGTCCCCGGTTTCCAGTCTTGTTTCATTTGATTACAATATCGTCTTTCTTTATTTTCCTTTCGCAGTAATGGCATTTCAGTGTGCCTGCCTCTTTGTCCACAACTTCAAACCGGGTTTGCATTGGTTCGTTGTTCGTGATGCACTTGGGATTGTTGCATTTTACAAGCCCTACAATCTCGTCGGTAAGCGAAACCCGTTTCTTTTCCACCACTTCATAGTTGCGTATGACATTCAGTATGACGTTTGGCGCTACAAGGGCGATGAGGTTGATTTCCTTGTCGTCGAAGAATTTGTCGGCAATCTTAATCATGCCTTTCGTTCCGAATTTGTTACTGCGCAAATTGTTCGCGATGGTAATAGTGTTGCTTTTCATCTTATCAAGTTCGAGCAATGAAGCAACTTTGAACAAATGGCAGGGGGGGATGTGGTCTATGACTGTGCCGTTCTCAATGGCTGCCACTTGCAGCTCTTTGTTATTCTTTTTTATTGGCATAATATTATTTTCCTTTTTAGATTTCGATACCTAATACTTCGCAAATGATGGCTTGCCGGGCGAACAGCCCGTTCCGTGCCTGCTGTATATAATACGCTTTAGGGTTGTCGTCCACATCGTAAGCGATTTCGTTCACGCGGGGCAGCGGGTGCAGGATGCGCAGGTTCTCCCTGCTCCCCGACAGCATGTTGTTTCTCAAGATATAAACGTTCTTTACTCGTTCGTATTCCTCAAGGTCGGTAAACCGTTCCCTCTGGACACGTGTCATGTACAGGATATCTGTTTGGTTGATGATGTCTTCCGAGAAATCGGAGTGTTCGTAATATTTGATTCCGTGCTGGTCGCAGAAATACTTCTGCTCGTCGGGCATCCGGAGTTCCCGTGGTGCGACAAAATGGAATGTGGGGTTGAAATGCGACATTCCGACGATGAGCGAATGTACCGTGCGCCCGTATTTCAGGTCTCCAACCATAGTGATGGTCAGGTCTTCCAACTTGCCTTGCGTCTTGCGGATTGAATAAAGGTCCAGCATCGTTTGCGAAGGATGCTGGTTCGCTCCGTCTCCGGCGTTAATGATTGGGATGTCCGTCACTTCCGAAGCATAGCGGGCGGCACCTTCCAGATAATGCCTCATGATAATCAAGTCCACGTAGTTGCTCACCATCAAGATAGTGTCTTTCAGCGTTTCCCCTTTTGATGAGCTGGTTGTTGAGGCATCTTGAAACCCGATGACGCGCCCGCCTAGACGGTTCACCGCCGTTTCAAAACTCAGGCGTGTCCGTGTAGATGGCTCGAAGAATAATGTAGCCGCAACTTTCCCTTCCAACAGTCGTCGGTTGGGATTCTCTTCAAATTTCTTTGCATTATCCAGGATACGGAGGATGTCCTCCTTGGAACATTGGTCGATTGAAACTAAACTTTTACTTTTCATAGATTGTAGTGTACATTCAGTCTGTCTTTCGTGCAAAGGTAGAAAAATTCAACAAACATGGAATTGCCTTTTTGTGCCACTTTTCCCGTGAGATGTTTATTCCATTTTCCCCTCCCACACGAAGCAGTCGGGGAACATTTCCGTAAGGTGGGGAGTTTCAGTGAACAGTCCGAAGACAGAAGAACCTGAACCCGACATTGCCGCGTAGGTCGCACCGGCATAATATAAAGCCTGTTTGATTTCCCCAATCCTTGGGAATTTGGTGAATACGCTCTCTTCAAAATCGTTCACCATTGCCTCTTTCCAAACTTTGACCGGCAGTTTGATGATGTCTTTCAGTGACGTTGCGGGGTGTTTGGGGGTTGTCCCTGCGTATGCTTCGGGGGTTGAGACAAAGATGGGGGGCTTCACGAGGCATAGCCAATAGCTTTTAAGCGAAAGCTTGATTGGTTCGAACCGGTCGCCTATACTCGTTGCGAAAACAGGTGTGTTACGGATGAAAAACGGACAGTCCGCGCCGATGGCAGAGGCGATTTGTTCCAGCGCCGCGTCGTCTGCATCGAGATTGCAGAAATCCCGCACTAATTTCAGCATGAATGCGGCATCGGCAGAGCCGCCACCTAATCCTGCGCCAAAGGGTATCTTCTTGAGGAGATGGATTTCCAGCGGTGGAACTTTATAATGCTCCTCCAGTTTCTGCAGGGCTTTCATCACGATGTTTTTCTCTTCCGGCAATTCCAGCGGGATGCCCGTTTGCCGGAATGTGGTTTGCCCGGAGCATACAACTTCCAGCGCATCCCGCACGGGTATGGGATAAAATACTGTTTCGATATTGTGGTAGCCGTCAGCCCGTTTCTCTACGATGTTCAGCCCAAGGTTGATTTTTGCATTTGGAAAAGTAATCATAAGCAGTCATTTTGTTGGGGCGAAGGTAAATAAAAAATAAAAAACCAGGAGTGGTGCGGTTAATACATAAAAAATCCCGTCCTTTGCTTCCGGTAAAGACAAAGGGGTGCCCGCACGGGCTGAGATCATACCCTTCGAACCTGATGCAGTTTGCACTGCCGTAGGGATTGTTCGTACAAACTTTCCTTTTTCCCTTCCGGGATGCTCCTTTGTATTTTCCTTTATATATTGAATAATAAGATGTGCTATGAAGATACAAGTGAACAACAAACTATTGGAATGTGCTGATAACGCAACGTTGCTGGACGTTGCAGCCTTGCTTCAGCTCCCGGACAAGGGAGTTGCTGTTGCCATGAACAACCGGATGATACCCCGTACCGTATGGAACGATACATTGCTCAACGAGGGAGATTCCCTGGTTGTCATAAAGGCAGCGTGCGGGGGATAAGGCATTACGTGGTTATCACGAAGTTTGCCGGTACCTGTATGTTATTGAAATGTTTGAGTAAGAATAAAAATCAGATTAGGAAAACATGGAGAAATTAGTCATTGCGGGAAAGGAATTCAATTCCCGCTTGTTTCTTGGAACGGGGAAATTCCGTTCTAACGATGTGATGGAAGCGTCTATCCTCGCATCAGGTTCTGAAATGGTTACGGTGGCGATGAAACGCATCGAACTTGAAGACAAAGACGACGATATGCTGAAACATATCATGCATCCGCATATCCAACTGTTGCCTAACACGTCTGGTGTGCGCAATGCCGAAGAGGCTGTCTTTGCAGCCCAAATGGCACGTGAGGCTTTCGGGACTAACTGGCTGAAGCTTGAAATTCATCCGGACCCGCGTTACTTGCTTCCTGACTCGGTGGAGACGTTGGCAGCTACTGAGCGTTTGGTGAAAATGGGTTTCGTCGTGTTGCCATATTGCCAGGCTGACCCAGTGCTTTGCAAACAGTTGGAGGAGGCTGGCGCGGCAACGGTTATGCCTCTTGGTGCGCCCATAGGAACGAACAAAGGTTTGCAGACCCGCGATTTCCTGAGGATAATAATCGAGCAGGCAGGAATCCCTGTAGTGGTGGATGCCGGAATTGGCGCGCCGAGCCATGCAGCCGAAGCAATGGAACTTGGCGCATCGGCAGTGTTGGTGAATACAGCGATAGCGGTGTCTGGTAATCCGGTGGAGATGGCAAAAGCATTCAAGGCTGCGGTAGAAGCTGGACGGCAGGCATACGAAGCCGGACTGGGTAGCGTGTTAAATACATTGCAAGCATCTGCATCTTCACCACTTACAGCTTTTCTGGATAAATAATAATAATGTTGGAATTTGAACATTAGACACGGGTGGAATGGCTAAGGAAAGTTCCTCCGTGTTTATCAAAGAAAGAATAGATGAAAACAGACGACAAAGCATACGCACAACGCGAAAAAACGTATATGGTAGGTAAACGCTTTCCGTTTATCCGCGTAGGAATGCAGAAAGTAAACCTTACGCCGACAGTTTCCATAGAGAATGGCAAACGGGTGCTTACGCCGAATGCGCCGGTTTATATTTATGATACGAGCGGTCCGTTCAGTGACCCGTCAGTTGAAATAGACCTTAAGAAGGGTTTGCCCCGGATGCGTGAACCGTGGATTACGAGTCGCGGTGATGTTGAACAACTGGATTCCATAACATCGGAATACGGCAAAATGCGCCGCGATGACAAGAGCCTCGACCATCTGCGCTTTGAACACATCGCACTTCCGTATAGAGCCAAAGCAGGGCGGAACATCACACAAATGTTTTACGCCAGGCAAGGCATCGTGACACCGGAGATGGAATATGTTGCAATTCGTGAGAATATGAATTGTGCGGAGCTGGGCATAGAATCTCACATCACTCCGGAGTTTGTACGCGACGAAATCGCGGCGGGGCGGGCAGTCCTTCCGGCAAACATCAATCATCCGGAAAGCGAACCAATGATTATCGGGCGTAATTTCCTTGTGAAGATAAACACGAACATAGGCAACTCGGCGACGACTTCGTCCATCGAAGAAGAAGTGGACAAGGCTGTGTGGAGCTGCAAATGGGGCGGCGATACATTGATGGATCTTTCTACCGGTGCAAACATTCATGAGACGCGCGAGTGGATTATCCGTAACTGCCCGGTTCCTGTAGGGACAGTACCGATGTATCAGGCATTGGAGAAGGTAAACGGCAAAGTGGAAGATTTGACATGGGAGATTTATCGCGACACACTCATTGAGCAGTGCGAACAAGGCGTTGATTATTTCACTATCCATGCAGGTGTACGATTGAAGAACGTGCATCTTGCCGACAACCGCCTGTGCGGTATCGTAAGCCGCGGGGGGAGTATCATCAGTAAATGGTGTCTGCTGTTCAATAAGGAAAGCTTCCTCTATGAGCATTTCGATGATATTTGCGATATCCTTGCGCAATACGACGTGGCTATTTCACTTGGTGACGGGCTTCGTCCCGGTTCCATTTACGATGCTAACGACGATGCTCAATTTGCCGAATTAGACACGCTGGGCGAATTGGTTCAACGGGCATGGGCAAAGAATGTCCAAGCATTCATAGAAGGACCTGGGCATGTGCCTTTACATAAGATTCGGGAGAACATGGAACGCCAAATCTCGGCTTGCCATGATGCCCCGTTTTATACGCTCGGCCCGTTGGTGACAGATATTGCTCCAGCCTACGACCATATCACATCAGCTATCGGGGCGGCGCAAATCGGTTGGCTCGGCACGGCAATGCTATGCTATGTTACGCCGAAAGAACATCTCGGTCTGCCGAACAAGGAGGATGTCCGCACGGGTGTCATCACATATAAGATTGCCGCTCATGCAGCTGATTTGGCAAAAGGCCATCCCGGAGCGATGATTCGGGACAATGCCCTCTCCAAAGCGCGTTACGAATTCCGTTGGCGCGACCAGTTCCACCTGAGTCTTGACCCGGACCGTGCCCTCGAATATTACAAGGAAGGCAAACATGAGGACGGCGAGTATTGCACAATGTGCGGGCCTAACTTCTGTGCGATGAAATTATCCCGCGATATAAGGAATATATAATCTGATGGCACAATAGATAAATCAAGAACAATGTTTAGCGAAGAATTAGAGAAAATAGATTGGGACGAGACCACCGCCCGGATTGCTTCGAAAACCGATGCCGATGTGCGCCGTGCCTTGTCGAAGGAGCATTTGGATGTGGACGATTTTATGGCACTTATCTCTCCGGCGGCGGAACCGTATCTGGAGACGATGGCGCAGCTTAGCTATAAGTACACGCGGGAACGCTTTGGCAATACAATGTCGATGTTTGTTCCTCTTTACATTACTAATTCGTGTACGAACTCGTGCATTTATTGCGGTTTCCACATCAGCAACCCGATGAAGCGCACCATCCTTACGGAAGAGGAGATAGTGAACGAATACAAGGCTATAAAGAAGCTGGCTCCTTTCGAGAACCTGCTGCTGGTAACGGGCGAGAATCCTGCCAAAGCCGGTGTGCCGTACATCGCCCGTGCTTTGGATTTGGCGAAGCCTTATTTCTCGAACCTGAAGATTGAAGTGATGCCTCTTTCTGCAGAAGACTACCGCGAGCTTACGCACCACGGCATGAACGGCGTTATCTGTTTTCAGGAAACCTACCACAAGGCGAATTACAAAATCTACCACCCGCGCGGAATGAAATCTAAATTCGAGTGGCGGGTGGACGGGTTCGACCGCATGGGGCAGGCAGGAGTACACAGCATCGGCATGGGTGTCCTTCTGGGTTTGGAAAAAGAGTGGCGGACGGATATCACTATGATGGCTTATCATTTGCGTTATCTTCAGAAGCATTACTGGAAGACGAAATATAGTTTCAATTTCCCACGGATGCGCCCTTCGGAAAACGGGGGATTCCAACCCAACGTGGTGGTGAGTGACCGTGAACTGGCGCAAGTCACCTTTGCCACACGCATATTCGACCACGATGTGGATATTTCTTATTCCACCCGCGAGAGCGCCTCGTTCCGCGATAATATGGCACGCCTCGGCGTAACAACCATGAGCGCGGAAAGCAAGACCGAACCGGGCGGCTATTATTCCTACCCCCAGACTCTGGAGCAATTCCACGTAAGTGACGAGCGTACAGCCAAAGAGGTGACAAAGGCACTGAAGGGAATCGGGATAGAGCCGGTTTGGAAGGATTGGGACCAGTCGTTTGACGAGGTGAACA
>CAYZTO010000058.1:8215-14732 GCA_964481365.1 uncultured Parabacteroides sp.
AGTAGAAATCTTCCTGCAAGATAGGGAAAGTCTGATGTTTTAAAGGTAATATTGAAAGACAGAAAGTGTATGCAAAATGAGTATATGAAAGAGCGGTTCGCCAGGCATTTGATGCTTCCGGAGATAGGCGGGGAGGGACAACGGAAATTGTTCCGGTCGCGCGTGCTGCTGGTTGGCGTGGGAGGTTTAGGCTCGCCAATCGCACTTTATCTGGCTGCCGCAGGTGTGGGCAAGATAGGTCTGGCTGATGATGATGTCGTCAGCGTGTCGAACTTGCAACGGCAGGTGCTGTATTCCGAGGCAGAAGTGGGGCAGAAGAAAGTCGAGTGCGCACGGCGCCGCCTTTTGGCGTTGAACAGCAGTATGGTCGTGGATGCCTTCCCTTTCCGCGTGACTGAAGCAAATGCGGAAAAGTTGCTTTCCCAATATGATTTGGTGGTGGACGGCACGGACAATTTCGCTTCGCGTTATTTGATTGGCGACGTGTCTGCGCGGCTCGGGAAGCCCTATGTCTACGGGGCTATCCGCGAATTTGGGGGTCAAGTCTCTGTCTTCAACTTGCCCGGTGGGAAGAACTATCGTGATTTATACCCCGATGAGGAAGGTATTTGCTCTATGCCACGTCCTTCCGTGGGTGTGATGGGTGTGTTGCCCGGAATTGTGGGCTGTGTGGAAGCGTCGGAGACGATTAAGCTGATAACGGGAGCCGGGGAACCGCTTTCCGGGAAGTTATGGACTATAGACTTGTTGTCGATGCAAAGCCACGTGGTGTCGTTCTGAGAGTTGCATTGCTGCAAAAAATGGTGAAACTGATAGGGATAAGTACCAAAATGAGATGATTTGTTTGTATTTTTGGGAACTAAAATATACTTTCGTCCGTTTTAAAAATGCAAAGAATCATGAATTACAAGAGTTATCTTTATATAGCCATCCGTGCAGCTATCGATGCCGGGAAAGTGATAATGGATATATACCAAAAGCCGGTGTCGGACTTCGAAATAGAAAAGAAAGCGGACTTCTCTCCTCTGACTTTGGCAGACAGGAGCTCGAACGAACTGATAGTTGATGCCTTGTCCGCCACTCCTTATCCCATCCTGAGCGAAGAGGAAAGCCGAGTCCCTTATGCTGAGCGCAAGAAGTGGAAAACTTTCTGGATGGTAGACCCTTTGGATGGCACTAAGGAATTTATCAAGAAGAACGGCGAGTTCACGGTCAATATCGCACTTGTTGAAAAAAGCGTGCCTGTCTTGGGTGTCATATATGTCCCGGCACGGAAAGAATTGTATTATGCCTGTGATTCTCTGGGCGCATATAAACTTACAGAGGTGGACAGTACATCGCAGCTTTCTATCTCGGATATTTGTTCTAAGGCTGTACATTTGCCGTTGGCTTCCGCTCACCAAGGGATAGTGGTTGTTGCCTCCCGTTCCCATCAAACGGAGGATACCACACGCTATATTGAAAATCTTCGGAAACGCGGCCAACCCGTAACCCTCATCAATAGCGGGAGCAGCCTGAAGATATGCCTTGTGGCGGAAGGTTCAGCCGATATTTACCCGCGTTTCGCCCCGACTATGGAATGGGATACGGCTGCCGGACATGCGATTGCTCGTGCCGCAGGATGTAACGTGTTTTACATCGATGAGAAAACTCCAATCAAATACAATAAAGAAGACCTGACCAACCCGTGGTTTGTAGTCAAACCGGTTTCTTCTATTAGTTGAATCTAATGGTCATTTTGTGCATTTTAAAGGTGAATTTAATCGCTGATTTCACGTAGTGTCTCTCAATATCTTTATATTTGCGCCCAATTTCATAAAAAGAAAGCAGTAAGTAAAAAGGCATGAATTTTGAGATATTGTTCGTTCTGCTGTGCATAATAGGTATGTTGGCAGTGTTGGTGTGGGACAGGATGCGTCCAGGTATGGTATTGCTTACAGTATCTGTGTTGTTCTTGTGTGCAGGCATAGTGACCCCCAAGGAAATGCTGGAGGGATTCAGCAATAAGGAAATGATAACCGTGGGGCTTTTGTTTTTGGTCAGCGAGGGTGTCCGGCAAAGCGGGGCACTTGGCCAACTGATAAAAAAAATATTACCGCAGAAAGAAACAACAGTGTTCAAGGCGCAATTAAGGATGTTGCCTCCTATCGCATTCATTTCAGCATTCCTCAATAATACGCCGGTAGTCGTCATATTTGCCCCGATAATCAAACGGTGGGCGGAAAGTGTGCGGCTACCGGCGACTAAGTTTCTGATACCTTTGTCTTATATGACCATACTTGGCGGGCTTTGCACTTTGATAGGAACGTCCACCAATCTTGTCGTGCATGGGATGATGATAGAATCCGGTTATGAGGGACTAACTATGTTCGAACTGGCTAAAATTGGAATAGTCATCAGTTTAGTCGGAACGATTTATATATTTGTTGTCTCAAAAAAATTGCTTCCTGACGCTCCTTCCAACGAAGGTGATGATGAGTTGTCTGATGATGGAACTGGGAATCTCCATAAGATAGAAGTAGTCTTAGGTTCCCGTTTCCCCGGGATTAATAAACGATTGGGAGAATTTAATTTCCCACGTCATTACGGGGCTATAGTGAAAGAAGTCATACGGGGGGGTGTCCGCTATACTCAGAACCTTGATAAAGTCCGTTTGTATGAAGGAGACACTCTGATTCTTTGGGCAGATGACACATTCATTCCTACATGGGGAGAATCCAGCGTCTTTCTGATGATAGCCAATGGCAAGGATTCGCAAGAAGCCAATGCCTCTCCCAAGAAACGTTGGTTTGCTTTGGGTCTGTTGGTTTTCATGATTACCGGTGCGACAATCGGCGAGTTGCCTGTTGTTAAGGAAATGTTTCCCGGGAGACAGTTCAACATGTTCTTTTTTGCTTGCATTACAACAATCATTATGGCATGGACGAAACTTTTCCCTCCGAAGAAATACACCAAATACATATCGTGGGACATCCTCGTTACGATTGCTTGTGCTTATGCGATTGCCAATGCAATGGAAAATTCCGGCTTGGCAGATTGGGTAGCTTCTTCCATTATTAGGATGTCCGGGAATTTAGGCCCGTATGCATCGCTTGCTGTCATTTACATCGTTACATGCATAATAACGGAATTGATAACAAACAATGCTGCTGCCGCGTTAAGTTTTCCGGTGGCATTATCAGTAGCTACGCAGTTGGGTGTTGATCCACGTCCGTTCTTTATTGTGATTTGTATTGCCGCATCGGCTGCGTTTACTACTCCAATCGGATACCAGACCCATTTAATTGTGCAAGGTGTCGGAGGGTATAAATTCTGGGATTTCATTAAGATAGGATTACCATTGGACATCCTTATCTTTTTGGTATCCATTTTCCTTATACCTTGTATTTGGAAATTCTAAGAATCAAACAAAATGAAAGAAGAGATGAGTAAGAATGTTTATCCGATTTTTGACCAGATGATGACAAGGGCGGATAAAGAGAATTTATTGAAACAACGGGGATTAATGGTTTGGTTCACCGGGCTTAGCGGCTCGGGGAAGAGTACGATAGCCATTGCTTTGGAACGCGAACTTCATAGGCGTGGGTTGCTATGCCGGATTCTTGACGGCGATAATATCCGCAGTGGAATTAATAACAATCTTGGTTTTTCTGAAGCAGACCGGATTGAAAATATACGCCGCATAGCGGAAGTAGGCAAATTGTTTGTCGATACAGGCATTATTACTTTGGCTGCGTTTATCAGCCCGAACAATTCCTTGCGTAAGATGGCTGCGGACATCATAGGGAAAGATGATTTTGTCGAAGTATATGTCAGTACGCCGATAGAAGTCTGCGAACGGAGAGATGTAAAGGGTTTGTATGCCCGTGCCCGCCGTGGAGAGATTAAAGATTTTACGGGTGTCTCAGCCCCTTTTGAAGCACCGGAACATCCGGACTTGTCGCTCGATACATCTGTGCTGAGCTTGGATGAGTCCATAAAAATATTGCTTGATTTGATTTTAAAGAAAGCAGAGAACTTAAAGGTTCGTGACGCTTAGTTCAACAATAAAATATTAGGTAGAGAAATGTCTGATTACAAGTTAAGCCATTTACAGGAGTTGGAGGCGGAGTCTATATATATAATCCGTGAAGTAGCTGCCGAGTTCGAGAATCCGGTAATGCTATATTCCATTGGAAAAGATTCTTCTGTTATGGTACGTTTGGCTGAAAAAGCTTTTGCACCCGGCAAAGTCCCATTCCCTTTGATGCATATCGACTCCAAGTGGAAATTCAAGGAGATGATACAGTTTCGGGATGAATATGCCAAGAAATACGGCTGGAATCTTATTGTAGAATCCAACATGGCTGCTTTCAAGGCAGGCGTAGGTCCTTTCACCCACGGTAGCAAAGTCCATACCGATTTGATGAAGACGCAGGCGTTGTTGCATGCGCTCGACAAGTATAAATTCGATGCTGCATTCGGGGGAGCACGCAGGGACGAGGAGAAAAGCCGTGCCAAGGAGCGTATCTTTTCGTTCCGCGACAAGTTCCACCAATGGGACCCGAAGAACCAGCGCCCGGAATTGTGGGATATTTATAACGCCCGTATCCATAAAGGGGAGAGCATCCGCGTTTTCCCGCTGTCGAACTGGACGGAACTCGACGTATGGCAATACATCCGCCTCGAAAATATCCCTATCGTACCTCTCTATTTTGCAAAAGAACGCCCGATTGTTGAAATTGACGGCAATTTGATTATGGCTGACGACGATCGCCTTCCCGAGAAATACCGGGATAAAATCCGTATGAGGAAAGTGCGTTTCCGGACATTGGGGTGTTGGCCGCTCACGGGTGCCATCGAAAGCGATGCGGATACCATAGAAAAGATTGTAGAGGAAATGATGACGACAACCAAGAGCGAACGCACAACCCGTGTTATCGACTTCGACCAGGAAGCCAGCATGGAACAGAAAAAGCGCGAGGGATATTTCTAACCGGCGGCAATGGATAAAACTCATTGGTATGATTAAACCGGGTTATGGGAAAGGATTTGCCATCAAAGCCTTATAATAGAAACGATGAAATCAAATAAAATGGATACAGAACAAAAGGATAGATTGTCGATAAAGGAGTTTCTCGACAAAGATGAACAGAAGGACTTGCTGCGTTTCCTCACCGCAGGCTCGGTGGATGACGGTAAGTCCACGCTCATAGGAAGACTCTTGTATGACAGTAAAAAACTTTACGAAGACCAGCTGGTCGCACTGGAGAAGGACAGCCGACGCATGGGCAATGCCGGCGACCACATTGATTATGCCCTCCTGCTCGACGGGCTGAAGGCTGAACGCGAGCAAGGGATTACCATCGACGTGGCGTACCGCTATTTTTCCACAAACAACCGTAAATTCATCATCGCCGACACTCCGGGGCACGAACAATACACCCGCAACATGATAACCGGTGGCTCTACGGCAAACTTGGCAATCATCCTTGTGGATGCACGCACGGGAGTCATTACACAGACTCGCCGGCACACCTACCTCGTGTCGTTACTCGGAATACACCATGTCGTTCTTGCGGTGAATAAGATGGACCTTGTAGATTTTGACCGCAAGACGTTCGATACCATAGTGGACGAATATATGCGCTTCGTGCGTCCCCTCGGAATCAGCGACGTGATGTGCATCCCGCTTTCCGCCCTCGACGGCGACAATGTTGTGGAAAAAAGCATCCGCACGCCGTGGTACCAAGGCCCTTCGCTACTCAATTTCCTCGAGACGGTGCCGATAGACCTTGACAGGAACTACGAGGACTTGCGCTACCCGGTGCAATACGTGTTGCGCCCGAACCAGAACTTCCGGGGATTTTCGGGAAAGGTCGCAAGCGGTGTTGTGAAAGCCGGCGACACTGTGATGGCATTGCCATCGCGAAAGACATCTAAAGTGAAGAGTATCGTTACCTACGACGGCGAACTTGACAAGGCTTTCCCGCCGCAGTGCGTCACACTCACGTTGGAAGACGAAATCGACATCTCGCGTGGCGAAATGCTGGTGCATCCCGGTAACCTCCCGCTCGAAGGGCGCGATTTCGTGGCGATGCTCGTTTGGATGGACGAAGAGCCGATGGATGTTTCCAAACAATTCTATATCAAGCAGACGACGCACACGACGCGCGCGCAAATAGTGTCGGTCGATTTCCGGGTGAACGTGAACACGATGGAACACAGCGAAACGGACCATCTCGAACTGAATGAAATAGGTCAGGTGCGTGTCTCCACCGCGAGGGAACTCTTTTTCGACCCATATAGGAAGAACAAGCAGACGGGAGCGTTCATTTTGATAGATCCGATTTCAAACAACACCTCCGCAGTCGGAATGATACTGGAGAAGGTTGAATCGGAGACGGAGGATGCGGAAACGAACGTCATCACGCTGAACCTGCCCGAGTTGGGCATCGCACCGGAACATTACCCTGCCGTGGAGCGTGTTTGCAAGGAAATCGGGAAACAGGGGATTGAACTCCGCGTGGTGAAATAA
>CAYZTO010000059.1:0-14632 GCA_964481365.1 uncultured Parabacteroides sp.
CCGCGACCCTTAGCTTGGGAAGCTAATGCTCTACCAACTGAGCTACTGCCGCATTGCGAGCGCAAAGATATACATTAATTTCTTTTTTTGCGTAACTTTGGACGCAAAAAATTATGATATGGACAGATTGATTTTGATTAAGGTCGGCGGGAAAATCGTGGAAGAGCCTGATACTTTGGACAAAATGCTCCGCGATTTCGCCTCTATAAACGGATATAAAATCCTGGTACATGGTGGAGGACGCTCTGCCACGAAAGTTGCCACACGGCTTGGTATAGAAAGTAAGATGGTAAACGGACGGCGCATTACCGATGCCGATATGTTAAATATCGTCACTATGGTTTATGGTGGATTGGTCAATAAAAACATTGTGGCAGGATTACAGGCGTTGGGGTTAAACGCAGTGGGACTCACGGGAGCCGACATGGACATTATATATTCCGGCAAACGCCCGGCGGGAGATGTTGATTACGGTTTCGTAGGAGACATAAAAGAAGTTCGCGGAGATATTCTTGCCATGCTTGTCAGGCAAGGATTCGTTCCGGTGTTAGCCCCCCTTACGCACGACAGGCAAGGCCAGCTTTTGAATACCAATGCCGACAGCATAGCCGGAGAAACCGCAAAGGCTTTGAGCAAATTCTTTGATGTCAGGTTGGTTTTCTGCTTCGAAAAAAAAGGTGTCCTTTACGATGAGGACAATGAAGACAGCGTTATCCCCAAGCTCGATTTCGAAACCTTCCGGAAACTTACCGACAAAGGCATAATACAAGGGGGAATGATTCCCAAACTCGAAAATGCCTTCAACGCCATTAAAGCAGGCGTTAAAGAGGTTGTCATCACGAAAGCCTCCGAGATAGGAACTGATGGAGGAACCAAAATAAACTGATTCAGCATCATGTCGTCTTTTTGCCAAAAAGAAACCGTACGCATTGAAGGCATAGTCCCACGCACGGAAGAACTCCGCTTTGCCAATCCTATTTATTGGGCTATACATAAAAAAGAACAGTGGGCAATCGTAGGTCCAAACGGTGCTGGCAAGACACTGCTTGCCGATTTCCTCCAATGCAAGTATGCATTCAAAGAGGGAAAAGTTGTGCTCAACTCAACCGACAGGATAAGCGACGCCATCAAAAGCATTGCCTTCAAGGACATTTATTCATTGGCAGATTGCAAGAACACTTATTATCAACAACGCTGGCATTCCACGGAAACGGACGATTTTCCAACGGTGGAAGAAACATTAAAAGACTATCCCGGCTCAGATTTGAAAAAAGTTCTCGATGTTTTTGACATCGCGGATTTCATGCCCAAGAAGCTCATCTTCCTTTCCAGCGGGGAATTGCGCAAATACCTTATCGTCCGGAAACTTTTAAGCCGCCCGCAAATCCTTATACTCGACAACCCCTTCATTGGTCTGGATGCACCATCAAGGGGCATATTGGTCGGGCTGTTACAAAAACTTGCGCTCTTGGACGACATCCAAGTAATCTTGCTACTCTCCGACCCTGCGGAAATTCCGGAAATGGTCACTCACGTTTTACCCGTCGCAAACCGCAATGTCTTCCCACCCATGAAGCGGGAAGAATTCTTGCAAGACAAGAACCTTTTGGAAAGGCTTTTTCCCACACGTGAAACAGCCGGTTTGAATTTGCCCGTCGATGAAAACAAGAAACCCTCGCAACACGAGGTAACTTTCCGCATGGAACACGTCACCGTACGTTACGGTAGCCGTACGATTCTGAAGAACCTCGACTGGGAAGTGCGCAACAACGAGAAATGGGCCCTCTCAGGTCCAAATGGTGCGGGAAAATCGACATTGCTAAGCCTTGTTTATGCCGACAATCCGCAATCATACGCCAATACACTCTATCTTTTCGACCACCGACGGGGTACGGGCGAAAGCATCTGGGATATAAAGAGGCGTATCGGGTATGTTTCCCCTGAAATGCACCTTTATTATATGGAAAACGTCCCGACATTGCACATTGTAGGGTCGGGTTATTTCGATTCCGTCGGTTTGTACCATAAATGCAACAAATCGCAAGAGGAAGGAGCATTGCAATGGATGGACATCTTCGGAATAAAATGCCTCAAAGACCGTCCTTTCCTATCCCTTTCGATGGGAGAACAGCGGTTGGCACTGTTGGCGCGCGCTTTCGTCAAAGACCCGGACCTCATTATCCTCGACGAGCCTATGCACGGGCTTGACGCAAGCAACAAACGCCTTGCCGAATCAGTTATCGAAAAGTTTTGTTCCCGTCCCGGAAAAACGCTGGTCTATGTCACACACTATCTGAATGAGCTTCCGGGTTGCATCAGCAAACATTTCGAACTGAAGAAAGTGACGCAGTAAACGTCTGCCAATCCATAAAACCCGAACAAGGCACCGACCACCAAAACAAACCGGACAAAAAACATCAAAGAGAAGAAATAACCGTCGAAAATTCCATTTTTTAATACAACACAAATATGAGTTCGTTATTTTATTCTTTTTCGTACCCAGGGTACAACTACGTGTCCAATTCTTTCCTCGATTTCATGAGGGAGGAAATCCCAACACCGGATTTGAAGGTTACTACGCAGAAGAACCATCTCTCAACGTGGAGGGTCCTTTGCAAGTTCCGCAAGGAAATACTTTACGAAGACCTCGATTATTCCTTCTTGCGGGATTTCGAAACGTTCATGCTGAAAAACGGGTACAGGTGCAACACAGTCGGAAAGCACATGCGGCATTTGAAGCGTTATATCAACCTTGCCATAAAGAAAGGGTTAATTGATATACGGGATTACCCGTTCAGGAATTACAAAATAAAATCGGAATCCTCCCACCGCGTCTTCCTGACACCGGAAGAACTGCAGCAGTTGGAAGAAATAAAGTTCCTGAAGGGGAAACAACAGAAAGTGCTCGACATGTTCCTGTTTTCATGTTATACCGGACTGCGTTTTTCCGATATCGTACGCCTCGACAAAAGCAATTTCCTGTGGGAAAAACACATCCTATGGCTTGTATATTCGAGCCGCAAAACGCACACGCTTACGCGCATGCCGCTGAACCTGCTTTTCGGCGGCAGGACGATGGCGATTTACTTACGGTATTCCAAAAACCAAAAAGATACCTTGTTCGACGTCCCGCCGGGTTCAAATTCAAACGTCAATAAGATATTGAAAGGCCTCTCACATTCGGCTGCAATCTTCAAGCCCTTGTCGTTCCACGTCGCAAGGCACACATTCGCCACCATTTTGCTTTACGAAGGCTTAAACATCACGACAATACAGAGATTGCTCGGCCACCGGAGCATCAAAACCACGGAAATTTACAGCAAAGTGATGGAAATTACCGTTATAAAAGAACTTGAAAAAATCTACGGCAGGAAAGAAGAAGGTAAAATCCATGAAATTTGCTGCGGTTAGGAATAAAATCATCACGCAACTCCCACATTCGCGGTAAATTAATATTTGAAAAGCAGCGAAGCCCGCGCAAACTGACGCAGCCACAGAGAATACATTAGCCAAAACTCCAAATTCTTCGTTTTTTTCGTATTTTTGCCCCCGATATACTCACAGAATCTTATGAAACATCTTTGCACGACGTTCCTGCTCTCATTGCTGGCATTTTTCGCACCTTCCATTTCCCTTATGGGCGAAGAAAAGGAAACATTGGTACAAATCGATACGAACAAAGGGAAAATAACGGTCAAACTTTACAATGACACACCCTTGCACAGGGACAATTTCATCAAAAATGTGAATGAACACCTCTACGACGGTCTGCTTTTCCACCGCGTTGTGAAGCAGTTCATGATTCAAGCCGGGGATGTAAATTCCAAAGACGCCCCGCTCGACCAACACCTTGGCGATGGCGACCTCGATTACACTATCCCCGCCGAAATAATTTGCCCTGAACATTTCCATAAGGCCGGCGCACTCTGCGCAGCCCGCACTGCAGACGACGTTAATCCTGAGAAAGCCTCGTCAGCCACGCAATTTTACATCGTTACCGGGAAGTACTACACCGAAATGGAGCTTGACAAGATGGCTGATGAGAAAGACATCACTTTTACCCCCGAACAGCGCAACGCTTACATGTTCGAAGGCGGCACACCCCACCTCGACGGCAAATATACCGTTTTCGGCGAAGTCGTAAGTGGCATGAAAAACGTCTTTAAGATTCAGATGACCGATACAAATGCCGACGACCGCCCCCTTGAGAATATCGTAATCAAATCAATGAAGATTGTAAAGAAATAACGCGTTTTGCACGGCTACGGAAATCCCGCCGCGACAGTCATTTGCAAATCATACGCCTGTGGTCCCGCACATTAAGGAAACAATCCGCCTTGGCATACCTATCATGCTGGGGCAGCTTGGAATTATCGTAGTTGGTTTTGCCGACAACATCATGGTGGGGCACCACAGCACGGATGAACTGGCTGCGGCATCGTTCGTGAACAATTTTTTCAACCTTGCATTCATTTTCGGAATGGGATTTTCGTACGGGCTGACACCTGTCATCGGGAACCTCTTCGCGCAGCGGCAGTCAGAGCGTATCGGCGCGGTGTTGAAAAACAGCCTGTGCGTGAATTTCGCAGTAGGGATGCTGTTGAGCTTGTGCATGTTGGCATTGCTTCTCAACCTCGACGCCTTCGGGCAACCGCGCGAACTCTACGCTTACATTATACCTTATTATATACTCCAGCTTTTTTCCGTCGTTTTCGCAATGCTCTTCAATTCATTCAAGCAATTCAGCGACGGTACCACAAATACAGTCACGCCAATGTGGATTATGCTCTGCGCCAACGTTTTGAACATCGTCGGAAATTACATTTTAATCTACGGCAACTTCGGCGCACCCGAATTAGGCCTCACCGGAGCCGGCATTTCCACTTTGTTCTCGAGGATAAGTATGCTTGCAGTTTTCATTCTCATTTTCACCCGCAGTAAAAAATACAAAACATACCTCAAAGGCTTTCGCGAAGAGCGTGTGAACCGCCACGGAACAATGCAGTTGTGCCGCCTCGGGTTTCCGATAGGCTTCCAGATGGGTGTGGAGACAGCTTCATTCAGTCTCAGCGTGATAATGATGGGGTGGATTGGCACTCTTGCACTCGCGGCATACCAGATTGCGAACGTCACTACCACTTTGGGCTTCATGCTATATTACGGAATCGGCGCCGCTGTAACAATCCGCGTCAGCACATACCGTGGTGCGGGCGACAGCAAGGCTTTGCAAAGCGCGGTAAAGGCGGGTGCGTGCATCATTGCCGCCTGCGTAGCCGTTTACATCCTGCTCCTTTTTGTTTTTCGCGAAAAGATAGGTTTCTTATTTACGAACGAAGCCGAAGTTGCCAGTCTCGTCGCCACGTTTTGTTGGTTTATCATTCTCTATCAGGTTGGCGACAGCATGCAAATACTCTTTGCAAATGCCCTCCGGGGATTGACCGACGTAAAATACATGGCGCACGCCGCATTCTTCTGCCACATCTGCCTTTCACTCCCCATAGGGTATTTTTGCGGTTTCGTACTCGATTTGGGGGCTGCCGGAATATGGTGCGGATTCCCCGTAGGGCTTACGACCCTCGGCATACTCCTTTGCCGGAGGTTTTACCGCCTTACAAAGCATGGCTGAAAACCGCACGAACATATCCGCCAACTTATAAATCCGAATTGATTGCTGCATTCCCGTTTCTACAGCCTTCATGATACCAACCGAGGGCTGCAATGGGACTTTGCACGGCGTGCAAATAGCAAATCGAGGGCTAAAATCCATATCATACGGCTTTCAAAATGGGAATCGAGGGCTAAAATGGCATTTCGTAAGCCTTGCAAAGTGTGATTCGAGGGCTAATTTTCATATCCGACAGCTTGCAAAGTGTGATTCGAGGTCTCGATTTGCACTTCGTACAGCTTTCAACATAGAAACGAGGGCTAAAATGGCACTTCATACGGCTTTCAATATGGAAACGAGGGCTGCAATGGCACTTCATACGGCTTTCAACATGGGAACGAGGGCTAAAATGGCATTTTGCACGGCGTGCGGAATATAAAAAAATAGCCCGAACCACGTTCCATAACCCGTATGGCTTGTGATTCGGACCCTTAAACGCATAAAAATACTCTAATAAGAGTATGCAGCGCTTCACAGCGCGGTTTTATTTACATATAAGTATTGTTCTGAATAAATTATTTATACTTACAACAATCATAAAATCAAAAATGCGGATATCAATAGCGAAAACAAAAGCACGTTAATTGCAGTTGCGGCAAGCACTTTGTTGAGCGCACGCCCGTTAAGCAGCACCAAGTCGAGCCATGTCTTCATGAACAATATGAAATACAGGGCGAAAAGCACATGGTAAGGCAGCGTGGCGGAGAAAAGCAGCGGGAGGATGATAAACAGAGCTATCACGCCGTTGAACATGTACATGATGCGCCCGAAGCGCCTCCCGAAGATTACGATAGTGGTATTTTTCCCCGCATCGCGGTCTTGCCTGTAGTCGCGGTAGTTATTTACAATCAAAATGTTAATCGACAAGACTCCCACAGCCACGGAGAGCAGGAATCCCAGCAGGCTGAAGCCTCCCGAAAGCACATAGTACGTAAAATTGACAGGTACGAGTCCGTAGAAAACGAGGACGCACGCGTCGCCCAGGCCATGATAGGCAAGCGGATACGGACCGGCGGAATATGCGATGGCCCCGACGGCTATCGCCATCCCGACGAGAATCAATTCCGGACCTTGGAAGAACAGCAAACCGCAACCGCAAAGGCAGGCGAGGCTTAGCGTGCCAATCGTTGCGCGGAGCATCTGCACGGGCGCAATCCAACCCTCTGCGACAGCGCGTTTCGGCCCTAACCTGTCGGTTCCGTCGGCTCCATTTATGTAATCGAAGTAGTCGTTTGCGAAATTGCTCGCTATCTGGGCAAAGAGTGCGACCAGCAGGCACAAGACCGACGGCGTCCATTGGAAAAATCCGTCGTGCCGCGCGAGCGCGCAGCCGACCAAAACCGGGCTGAGCGACGCAGGCAGGGTTTGCGGCCTTGCGGCAAGCAACCACGCGCGTATTATGGAATTTGTACTGCTCATCGATTCTCTTATTTCGCCGCAAAAATAAAAACAATTCTTGTATTATTCATTTTTATTACGGCAAATCGCTTTATATTTGCGGCGATGAAACAATGGAGCTTCATATTCGGGTTTCTGCTGGCAGTGCTGATGCTGTCGGGCGAGGAAACGGCACTTGGCGAGGCGGACGAACCTTTACCGGCAGCGGCAGCGGGAACTGTAATTGAAAAAGATGCCCGCACGGATATGCGCACGCAGATTGCGGTGCTCAGCAAAGAGCTGAAAAACAATAATCTGCTGGCTCCGAGGCGTACAATCACGCCATTTTCACAAGGATTTCCCATTAAGCACTTCGACCGGATGCAGTTCGTGATGAAATATTTCCGTTTGCGGAGCGGGAATACCCTCGCGAAAGTCCAAGAACGCGAATCATACATTAATATAATACATTTCTCCTCCCTTTTTTGCAGCATGGCACGACACGTATTCGCCATGCGCAAATTGCTGATTTAGTTTTTACAAGGCAAATAGGAATTTTTGCGGGCAGCCATAATTGCGCTCTCCCGTGAACAACCGTGGAATTGCGCAGCCGCATTTTGCCGCGCGGCAAGATTGCGCATACCGCATCACTATAAAATCATTCAAAATACAAACTTGTAAAACAAAAAAATATGGCAACAAAATCGAATAAGTTCAAGCTGTGGACATCAATTATCATAACAATCATAGGATGCGTGCTGGCATGCAGTTCAATAATCTCAAATGAATACCTGAAGCTTCTCGTAGTGCTTCTCGCACTGGGATTCGGACTGGTTGGAATAATGAAATGCCTGAGCAATACAAGTGTCCCGGCGGAAGAAGAAGTGAAAAAATAATCGAAAAACACACTATAATAACACAAAAAAGGAGGACTGCACATTATGAAAATAAACAAAGACTTGGCAGAAGCACTATTGATGCTTTCCTGCATCAGCTTGGTGCTAATCGGAACGACAGATTTCGAAAACACGGCGAATAAAACGGTTATCATGTCCGTATTGGGAGTCGTGGCGGTAATTATGCTGGTGGCAAGGATAGCCGCTACAAAGCAAAAAGAATCCGAATAATCTCTGATATTTAAAGGAATTCTCGTTTCTGCGTTGTCACTTCGGCGCGACACCGAGGTTATCCGAGATTCATTTTTCTGCCTATTTCATAAATAAACTTGCTGTTACTTGGATAGAGCCTGTAACGCTCGACAACCAAGAAACGAGAATATGCCCAAATCGGAAGGCCGCCGGAATCCCACAAAAGTTTTCCGGGCGGTCTTTTCCATTTTCTTAACCCCCGCCGCACCCGTCGATTAAACTTCCGGAACCAAACAAAGTCAAATGAACAATATTGATAATATTCGAATAGAAATCGTAAAAGAAAAAAACAATCATGGAGGTGCAAGCATCAAAAAACAGGACAATAATCTGATTTTTTCTGCAATTTCACCAAACAAAAATCAGAAAACTATTGTTTATATGATACCAGATGCATAAATTTGCACCTTGATAAGCAAATAAATGTTCATTATAACGTAGGAAAATGATATTGTTTAATTAAAAATCTAGCGAATATGAAAATCAAAGCTTTATTTTTATCATTGCTGGCAGGCTGTTTCGTAGCAGCATCTGCACAGGAATTCCAACCACAGATTGGGTTTAGTACGGAAAAGGGCTACAAGACCAATTTCAAGAAAAACAAAGCAAAAGACAATTGGTTTATATCTATTGCCGGAGGTGCCAGCATTTTGATGGGAGACCAGAACAGCGAAGCGAGCTTGGGAAGCCGGTGGAACTTCGCGCCGCAACTCTCAGTCGGAAAATGGTTCAATCCTTACTTGGCTCTGCGCGCACAATTCAACGGTGGAATCCTCCACGGATTTGAAAATGAAGGCGCAACCATAATGCAGCACAACCGTTACTTTGCAGCGCACGCTGACTTGCTGTGGGATGTGACGAACTTCTGGGGAAAATACGATGAGAACAAAGTTTTCCACTTTATCCCCTGGATAGGTCTTGGATATGCGCAACGTTTCAAGACGACCAATTCGGTATATCGCGCAAGAACTGAATCTCCGACGGTAAACTTCGGTGTATTGCTGGGATTCCGCGTAAGTAAGCGCGTCGATATTAATGTAGAAGCACAAGGTTCTTTGCTGAACGAAGATTTCAACCGTGTTTCCATGTATCACAACACCGATGGTATCGCGCAGATAAGTGCTGGTTTGACTTTCAGGCTTGGCAAGACAAACTTCGAAGTACTCGAACAGATGGATTACGACTTGCTGAACGATTTGAACAACCAAATCAATGCATTGCGTGCCGAGAACGACGAATTGCGCAAACGCCCTGTATCTTGCCCGGAATGCAAGGAGACCGTCACAGAAGTTGTTAATAATGTAATTGACAATGTTGTATTCTTCCGCATCAACAGCTCGAAGATCGACAAGAACCAGTACATCAACATTTACAACACTGCGGAGTACATGAAGGCTAACAATACTCCTATCAAGGTCGTTGGTTATGCAGACAAGAATACGGGCAAGGCAGACTACAATATGCAGCTGTCTGAGAAACGTGCCAAGGCTGTTGCCAAGGAATTGACAGAGAAGTACGGTATTCCTTCAAATCAAATCACTGTAGAATGGAAGGGTTGCGAAGAACAACCTTACGATGAAAACTCTTGGAACCGTGTGGTTATTATGAGAGCTAACAATTAACAAGGCTTTATAAGCAAATTGCAAAAGGCTGCACTTTTGGGTGCGGCCTTTTTAATTTCTAAATAAAAACTACTACATTTGTGAGTAATAAAATCATTAGCAATGAATTCTAATAACAGATACGGCTTCTTAATATGCTGGTTGATAGGGATTGGCGACTTGATTGTATTGAATCTGCTATTCTATCTTGTATATAGAGGACTGGGACCGGCATACGTGGGGGCAATAACCCATAGCATGAGGGAAGTCCTGCTGTTATTGAATTTCTGCTATTTCTTGTCTTTATATTTCGTACCTCTCCAACTGCATTATTCCGTAGTATTCATCGATAAGATAGTCCAGCGCGCGGTAACGCTTGTGACCATGCTCATCTTCCTGTTTGCGGCGTGCTTGATATTCCTGAATGTGGTAGACGTCCTTGCCACTTTCCTGTTGGTTTATTACCTATCATCAGTCGTGATATTTTCCCTATGGAGGGTTTTTGTCCGTTTGCTTCTGAAATGGTACCGCAGGAAAGGGTACAACTTCAAAAAAGTAATCATCGTAGGTGCCGGAAAGAATGGAATGGATTTGTACCATGTGATGAAAGATGACCTCTCGTACGGTTTCAATGTATTGGGATTCTTCGATGATAATCCTTCGCTTGCAAAAAGTTTGCCTAACCTTCTGGGCACAACGAGCGACGTGGAAGATTATGCTTTGGCACACGGGATAGACGAAATTTATTGCACTCTGCCGGGAACGAACGACGATAAAATCGCCCGCCTGCTCAATTTTTCCGAGAAGCACATGATTCGTTTCTTTATAGTTCCGGAATTTTACAGGAATGTAAAGAAAAGCCTAATGATGGAAGTCTTAGAATCAGTGCCTCTCATGACAATACGCCGTGAACCTCTTCAAACCGTTTACAACCGCATACTGAAACGTGCATTCGACATTGTTTTCTCATTTATAATCCTTGTGACGGTTTTCCCCATAATGTATATAATTATAGGCACACTGATAAAGTTGAGTTCTCCCGGCCCAATTCTTTTCAGACAAAAGCGGACAGGACTTTACGGACGCGATTTTGAATGTTATAAGTTCCGCACAATGAGGGTGAACGCAGAGGCGGATACCTTACAGGCAATAAAAAACGACCCGCGCAAAACCAAGATAGGTGATTTCCTCCGCAAAACGAATCTGGACGAATTCCCGCAGTTTATCAATGTGTTGAAGGGCGACATGTCGGTAGTAGGTCCGCGCCCCCACATGCTGAAACACACCGAGCAATATTCAGCTTTGATAGACAAATATATGGTACGCCACCTCGTAAAACCGGGCATAACCGGTTGGGCGCAAGTGACTGGCTACCGGGGAGAAACCAAAACTCTCGAACAGATGGAAGGGCGTGTCAAAAGGGATGTGTGGTACATAGAGAACTGGACTTTCTTCCTTGACCTTAAGATTATTGTAGTGACTCTGCTGAATATGTTACGCGGAGAAAAGAATGCATACTGATTCCCTCTTTCAGTTTTTTGTTATCTTTGTGGCGCAATGGGAAGAATTGTAGCTATAGATTTTGGCAGGAAACGCACAGGTATTGCCGCAAGCGATGTGTTGCAGATAATAGCAAACGGTCTGACTACTGTACCTACAAGGCAGGCAATCAAGTTTTTATCCGATTATGTAGTTAAAGAACCGGTAGAGTTGTTTGTTGTCGGTTCTCCAAGGCAAATGAACAATGAACCGTCGGAAAACATGAAATTCGTCGAGGCTTTCGTTTCCGAGCTGAAGCGTAAAATTCCCGGAATCCCTGTGGTATATCAAGACGAACGCTTCACCTCTGTCTTGGCACACCATGCCATGCTCGACGGCGGACTGAAGAAGAAAAAGCGGCAAGATAAAGGTCTTGTGGACGAAATCAGCGCGGTTATCATCCTGCAATCGTATATGGAAAGTAAAAAATACCAATTATAATATGATTTTACCCGTATATTTATATGGCCAGCCGGTACTGCGGAAAGTAGCTGAAGAGGTACCGGAAAACTACCCGGACTTGAAGCAGCTGGTGGCAAATATGTATGAGACTATGTATAATGCCGACGGCGTGGGGCTGGCGGCTCCACAAGTCGGGTTGTCTTTGCAACTCCTGGTAATAGATGCCAATGAGCTACGGCAAGACTATCCGGAGTGCAAGGGTTTCAAACGGACTATGGCCAATCCTGTGTTTTTAGAGAAAAGTGAAGAAATGGTTGCCCTCGAGGAAGGCTGCCTCAGCCTGCCGGGAATCCACGAGAAAGTGGCACGTCCTGTCCGTATAAAAGTAAGGTACAGGGACGAGAATTGGGAGGTACACGAGGAAACTCTGGAGGGTTTTGCAGCCCGTGTCGTGCAGCATGAATGCGAACACCTGTCCGGGCACGTTTTCATCGACAATATATCAGCCATACGAAGGCAACTAAACAAAAGCAAATTGAACAGCATTATTAAAGGCACGGCCCGTTGCTCTTACAGGGCTAAGGCTGTAGGGAAATTATAATTTTATCGTTATGACAGATTTGAATAAGAACATTCTGACTCTCAGAGAAAAGAAGGCTGTCGTGGAAAAAGGCGGCGGCGAAGCTGCTATAGAGAAGCAGATTGCGATGGGCAAGATGACCGCCCGCGAGCGCATACTCTCTTTGCTTGACAAAAATTCTTTCCATGAATACGATATGTTCGTGAAGCATGACGGTCGCGACTTCGGCATGGACAAGAAAGACTTCCCGGGCGACGGGGTCGTTACCGGCACAGGTACGATTTTCGGGGCTCCAGTTTGTATTTACGCACAAGACTTTACCGTTGCAGGCGGCTCACTGGGTCTCCAGCATGCACGCAAGATTACAAAGATTATGGACCACGCACTCAAGATGAAGTGCCCCATCATCGGCATCAACGATTCCGGCGGTGCGCGTATCCAAGAAGGCGTGGGTGCCTTGGCGGGATACGGCGAAATTTTCTACCGCAACACTATAGCTTCTGGGGTAATCCCGCAGATATCTTTGATTTTGGGCCCGTGTGCCGGCGGGGCTGTGTACTCGCCCGCATTGACGGACTTCGTCTTCGTTGTGGAGAATATCTCCAAGATGTTCATAACAGGACCGAACGTAATCAAGACCGTCCTCGGCGAAGACATCTCGATGGAAGACCTCGGCGGTGCCCGCGTCCACGCGGAAACTACCGGAAACGCCCACTTCTACGCTAAGAGCGAGCAGGAGTGCTTCGAGCAAGTGAAACGCCTTGTCAGCTTCATCCCGTGGAACAACCACCAGCGTGCCAAGGTTTTCGAGCCTAAAGAACCCTCGTCTATGATGAACATTGAGGAGGTAATCCCTGCCGACCCCCGCCAGCCTTACGACGTGCGCGACATCATAAAATGTATCGCCGACGATTCGGATTTCCTTGAAATACAAGAGATGTGGGCGGCAAACATCGTGGTCGGTTTCGGCAGGATGGCAGGTGAAACTGTCGGCTTCGTGGCAAACCAGCCTATGGTCCTCGCCGGAGTCCTCGATTGCGACAGTGCAGACAAGGCTGCAAGGTTCATACGTTTCTGCGATTCGTTCAACATCCCCATCATAACTTTGGAGGATATGCCGGGATACCTCCCGGGCGTGGACCAAGAGCACGCCGGCGTAATCCGACACGGGGCTAAGGTTCTTTACGCATATTCCGAAGCGACTGTGCCGAAAATCACCGTCATACTCCGCAAGGCATACGGCGGCGGTTACATCGCAATGAACTCGCGTCACCTCGGGGCGGACTTCGTATTTGCATGGCCAAGCGCCGAGATTGCCGTGATGGGACCGGAAGGAGCTGCCAATATTATCTTCCGAAAGGAGATAATGGCTGCCGAAGACCAAGAGGCAATGCGGCAGGAAAAAGTGAAAGAATACACTGAAAAATTCGCGAACCCTTACGTAGCGGCTGCCCGCGGCTTCATAGATTCTGTCATTGAACCGAAGGAAACACGCTCGCTCCTGCTGCACGCGCTGAAGTTCTCCGAGTCGAAAGAAGAATACAGGCCAGCCAAAAAGCATGGTCTCCCTCCGTTTTAACTAAATGGTTTTCAGTATGGAAAAGGAAAATAAGGAGCTGGTGGACTTCATAGTCACCGCACGTAAATACAAAACCACACTGACCGAAAAGTTCAAGAACCGCCCGGTGTGGAAAAAGCCCGGAGAAGGCGACATCATCTCCCACCTCCCTGGCACAATCGTGGAACTTGAGGTGAAAGAAGGCGACAGGGTGGAAAAAGGCCAGCTGCTGCTAGTCCATCAAGCGATGAAGATGCTGAACCGCGTCGTTTCACCCGTGTCGGGCGTGGTAGGGAAGGTGAACGTCACGGCCGGGGAGCATATACCTAAGGATTATTTAATGGTACAGATAAAATGTCTCGTCCCCAAATAGCGCTACAGTTATTGGACAAATATAAAACATTCATTACAGTTCGGCAAGGTTGTCTCCACCGGACTGTGTTTTTTTATAACTCTTAATTCTTTCCTGTCTCTGATGGTGCATGTATTCCGGCGTCTTATAACTGCAGGAGTAATGCAGCCTCAGGTCGTTGTACTTGTAAACCGCTTCCTTGACCACCCGCTTCATCTCCGCCATGGGAAGGTCAAGCTCCTCAAGCAGGAACTCCTGCTTGAGGATTCCGTTCACCCGTTCGGCCACGGCATTCGCATAAGGGTCATACGATTCTGTCATGTTCGGCGTCATATGGTACAATCCTAGTAATCTAAAAAAATAATCATTTTCACGGAAAAGAAGAAACACTCTTCAAGTTTTAAAACTCA
>CAYZTO010000060.1:0-14481 GCA_964481365.1 uncultured Parabacteroides sp.
CCAAGTCACGTTGTCTACCCGGTAGAAAGTGCCGCCCGGCGCCAAGCGACAGTTGCAGGGCACGCATTAAGGCAATTGCTGTTCTTGGCTTTTTCTTATCCCACCGGAATGTAAATCGCGATTTATATCTAAATTTGCGCCCCGGTTTCCCTATAGGAATATTTCCACAAGGATGAGGAATTATTGCCCGATGTCATGGTTATAATTTTGTATGCTATCTGATTGTCAAATAGCCATACTCGCTAAAACATAGGGGAATAACTATTTTTAATTAGAGCCATATTCTATATGGAACAATTCTTTCGGGAAAATCCGAGAACTATCTTTATAATTAAAAACAAGAACAATATACCAGAGTGTTGTATGGTGAATAAACGTACATTATGGCTATTGGTTGCATTAGCCTTTGCCATCTTTCCGACAGGATGCAGACACAAAGAAGAGCCGAAGTTTCCAGTTGTTGTAGTTGATAAACCAAGCAAAGAGGATGTCCAGATATTTGGTGAATATGTGGGGCGCATCCGTGCTGCCAGTTTCGTGGAAATCCATGCCCGGGTGGAGGGGTATCTGGAGAAAATGATGTTTGAAGAAGGCAAATATGTAAAACAAGGAGACCCTCTCTTCATCATCAGTCCCGCATTGTACAAGGCACGTGTGGAAAAGGCTAAAGCACAATTGAAAAAAGATGAAGTTTCAGCAGCAAAGGCGACCCGTGACGTAGAGCGCTTGACTCCACTTTACGAGCAACATGCCGCCAGTCAGTTAGACCTTGACAACGCTATCGCAGCAAAGGAAAATGCAGAAGCAAACATAGCCATGAGCAAAGCCGACCTTGACCAGGCATTGTTGGAATTAAGCTATACAACTGTCACCTCCCCTCTCTCAGGATATATTTCCGAACGTTATGTGGATATAGGTTCCCTTGTTGGTCCGGGCGCTATTTCGAAATTGGCTTCAGTAGTCAAGAGCGACACAGTGGATGTGGATTTCAAGATGACGGCATTGGACTATCTACGAGCTGAACGGCGCAATGTGAAATTCGGCGAAAGGGATACCAGCCGTTCTTGGCAGCCCACCGTAAGTGTAACGTTGGCAGACAATTCAGAATATCCGATAAAAGGCATAGTGGACTTTGCAGACCCGCAGGTAGACCCGCAGACAGGTACGTTTGGTGTCCGTGCAGAATTACCTAATCCTGACCGCAAATTGTTGCCGGGACAGTTCACCCGTGTAAAATTATTACTTGATGTCCGGGAACGAGCCATAGTCGTTCCTCGCAAATCTTTGTCCATAGAAAAGGGAGGGGCTTTCATCTATGTTATCCGCCGTGATGATGTTGCAGAAAAACGTTTCGTGCAAATGGGACCTGAAATCGGCAACAATGTAGTAATAGAAAGGGGACTTGGCGAAAATGAGCGCGTTGTGATAGAAGGCTATCATAAATTGGTTCCGGGTACAAAGGTTCATGCGATTTCTGCTGATGATGAAAAGGCTATCCAAGAACTTAGAGAGAGGGAGGAAAACGAATGAAACCGGGATTTTTTATCGACCGCCCGGTATTCTCGACTGTCATATCTATTTTAATTGTGATAGTTGGGATTATCGGTCTTGTGATGTTGCCGGTGGACCAGTATCCTCAGATAACTCCCCCGGTTGTAAGAATCAGCGCATCCTATCCCGGAGCAAGCGCATTAACCGTATCTCAAGCTGTTGCGACACCTATAGAACAGGAACTCAATGGTTCACCGGGCATGATTTATATGCAGAGCAGTTGCTCTAATTCCGGGAATCTGAATATTACTGTAACTTTTGACGTTTCTTCCGACCCTGACCTTGCTGCCGTTGAAATACAGAACCGCGTGAAACTGGCGGAGAACCGTCTCCCGGCTGAAGTAATACAAAATGGCATATCGGTTGAAAAGCAGTCGCCAAGCCAACTTATGACCCTGACATTAATGTCTGATGACCCGAAGTTCGATGAGATATACCTTAGCAATTTCGCCACAATCAATGTGCTTGATGTTATTCGACGTGTTCCCGGAGTAGGACGTGTCTCAAATGTTGGAAGCCGTTACTATGGGATGCAGATTTGGGTTTACCCGGACAGGCTGGCTAATATGGGGCTGACAGTACAGGATTTGCAGAATGCATTAAAAGACCAGAACCGTGAATCGGCTGCAGGAGAACTGGGAAAGCAACCGATTATCGACGTGGATGTTACTCTTCCCATTACCGCACCCGGACGTTTATCAACCGTGGAAGAGTTTGAAGATATTGTTGTAAGGGCAAATTCAGATGGTTCGATTGTCAGGATGCGCGATGTGGCACGGGTTTCCCTCGAAGCTCAGTCTTATTCTACAGAGAGCGGAATAAACGGAAAGAATGCTGCAATCCTGAGTATTTACATGCTACCCGGCGCCAATGCTTTGGATGTTGCAGAGCAGGTAAAAACGGCAATGAAAGAAATCAGTAAGAACTTCCCTGAAGGAATGGAATACAACTTCCCCTTTGACATGACGGAATACATTTCCCAATCAGTCCATGAAGTTTACAAGACTCTATTCGAAGCGTTGTTTCTTGTGGTGTTAGTCGTGTTCCTTTCATTACAGAATTGGCGTGCTGCATTAATACCGACAATAGCCGTGCCGATATCGCTTATAGGCACCTTCGGCTTCATGCTTATATTCGGTTTCTCTTTAAATATGCTAACGCTGCTCGGATTGATTCTTGCCATCGGTATAGTGGTGGACGACGCAATAGTCGTAGTTGAAAACGTAGAGCGCATCATGGAAGAGGAACACTTGTCTGCCCGTGAAGCGACTCATAAGGCAATGCATGAACTGACCGGTGCCTTGATAGCAACGTCTATGGTGCTGGCTGCCGTGTTTGTTCCGGTGAGTTTCCTTGGAGGCATAACAGGACAACTGTACCGCCAGTTCTCCGTTACGATAGCGGTGTCGGTTATCCTTTCTACAGTGGTGGCTCTGACTTTAAGCCCTGCCATGTGCGCCATGATACTCCGGCCAAACAAGGGAAAGAAGAACATCGTATTCCGGAAGATAAATTACCTGCTTCTTACCGGTAACAAACGATACACTAAGATATTAAAGACATTGATGGGGTGCCCGCGTCGTGTCATTGCCGGATTCGGAATGGTATTGGTGGCTATTTTCGTCTTGAACCGTGTATTGCCCACCAGCTTCATCCCCGAAGAAGACCAAGGCTATTTTACCGTCGAACTGGAAATGCCCGAAGGCTCTACGCTGGAGCGTATGCGGACTGTGACGAACAGGGCTATAGACTTCCTGATGACACAACCTGCCGTAGCTTACGTACAGAATGTAACCGGTAGCAGTTCACGCGTAGGTACTGCCCAATCCCGCGCCACATTGACGGTTATCCTTAAACCGTGGGAAGAGCGTAAATCCGGCGGCATGAAGGTGGAGGATGTCATGGCTGCAGCCCGCAATGAATTCTACTACTATCCGGAGATTAAGGCGTATGTGACCCGTCCGCCGGTAATTCCGGGTCTGGGTGAAAGCGGTGGCTTGGAGATGCAGTTAGAGGCGCGTGGCGATGCAAGTTGGGATAACTTAGTCAGCGCGACAGACACCTTCCTGTATTATGCGTCCTTAGCACCGGAGTTGGAGAGTGTTTCTTCGGCGCTTCAATCGGAGATACCGCAACTGTACTTCGATGTGAACCGAGACCGCGCGAAGATTCTCGGTATTCCGTTGGCAGACATATTCTCTACCATGAAGGCATACTTAGGTTCGGTCTATGTCAATGACTTCAATATGTTCAACCGCATATACAGGGTTTACATCCAGGCTGAATCCCCATACCGAGCAAGGCAAGACAACATCGGGTTATTCTTCGTCCGTGCCAAGGATGGGGCTATGGTTCCACTGACGGCACTTGGGACAACACAATACACTACCGGACCGGGAACCATAAAAAGGTTCAATATGTTCTCCACGGCTTCCATAAATGCAGTGGCTGCATCAGGCTACAGCACGGGTGAGGCAATGGCTGCGATGGAACGGATATCCAAGGAGCACTTGCCGGACAACATAGACATCGAATGGAGCGGGCTGTCGTATCAGGAGAAAAAGGCGGGTGGGCAGACAGGCTTCGTCCTCGCGCTGGTGTTCCTCTTCGTATTCCTGTTCCTTGCCGCACTATATGAAAGCTGGATTGTGCCGATTTCCATACTCCTTTCATTGCCCGTCGCCGCTCTGGGCGCATACCTCGGAATCTGGATTACCGGGTTGGAGAACGACATCTACTTCCAGATAGGCTTGGTTACATTGATGGGCCTTGCGGCAAAGAATGCCATCCTGATTGTGGAGTTCGCCAAGGTTCAGGTGGATAACGGCGTAGATGCCGTACAAGCTGCAATCCACGCTGCCCAGATGCGTTTCCGCCCCATCTTGATGACATCGCTGGCATTTATCCTCGGAATGCTGCCTATGGTGCTGGCATCCGGTCCGGGTTCGGCATCGCGCCACAGCATCGGGACAGGTGTCTTTTTCGGGATGATTGTCGCGACCACAGTTGGAATCGTCCTCGTCCCGTTCTTCTTCGTCTTCGTAAACAGGCTAAAGGGCAATGTACACTTCAACCTTGATTTGAAGCGCTTTACAGACAAGCTCCCTCTCGACAGGCTCAAGGAAGGGCAGGGACGTCTCGGCACACTGCTGAACAAGAAGCCGACTACCTTCATGGTGCTGCTCCCACTCTTGTGCATCTCGTTCACATCGTGCAAACTCGGGCAGAAATACAACCGTCCGGACCTGAATCTCCCCGAAAGCTTCGATGCTGCACAAGCCTTGCAACCCGCCGACTCCACATCGGCTGCCGACATCTCTTGGGAAACACTATATACCGACACCATCCTCCAAGACCTTATCCGCCATGCGCTGGAAAACAACAAGGACATGCAGATAGCCATAGCCCGCGTCAAGGAAATGGCAGCCGAGAAACGCATATCGTTTGCCAATATGTTCCCGAGTGCCAACATCCTCCTGCGCGGCGAATCGGAACGCTCCAACTATGGCGGGAACGATTTCGACCCCGGCGTGGAGCTATGGGCTAAGATTGCCGTCTCATGGGAACTGGACATCTGGGGCAAGCTCCGCTGGGCAAACGATGCCGGCATAGCCTCTTACCTCCAGACTGTGGAAGGGCAGCGTGCCATGCAGCTCTCGCTCGTTGCAGACGTTGCCTCTGCCTACTACGAGCTGTGCGCCCTCGACCAAGAGCTGCTTATTGTGCGTGGTACCCTCGCCGCGCGGCAGGAGGGTGTGCGCCTTGCCAAACTGCGCTTCGACGGCGGACTTACTTCCGAGACCGCTTACAGCCAGGCGCAGGTGGAGCTTGCACGCACCGAAACCCTCGTCCCTTCGCTGGAGAACGAAATCAAACAGAAAGAAAGCGACCTCGCCTTCCTCCTTGGCGATTACCCCGGCGACATACCTCGCGGCAACCCGCTCCAAAGGCAGCACCTGCCCGACTCCCTCCCCATCGGGCTGCCTTCAACGCTACTTGAGCGCCGGCCCGACATCTGCCGTGCGGAACAGAGCCTGAAGGCTATGAACGCCCGGGTAGGCATTGCATACACCAGCCTTTTCCCAAGCTTCACCTTCTCGGTGCAGGGCGGGTTCGAGAACGACGAGTTCGACAATTTCTTAAAGAGCCCCTACTGGTATCCAATAGGCATTATCACCCAGCCACTTTTCGCCATGGGAAAGAACAAAGCAAGGCTGAAGGCTGCGCGTGCGCGCTATGAACAAGAGGTTTACAGCTACCAGAAGACCGTGCTCGCGGCATTCAAGGAAGTGAACGATGCCATCACCACCATGCGCAAGGCAAAAGAAGTGCGCCAATCTTACGAGAAGCTGCTCGCGGCTGCCAACACATACATGAACCTTGCCCAGCTCCAATATATCAACGGCGTGACAAGCTACATGGACGTGCTCGACGCACAGCGTGGGTTGCTGGAAGCCCAACTGAACCTCAATTCCGCCACGCTCGAAGAGCTTCTTTCAGTAGTTACATTGTACAAGGCTTTGGGTGGCGGTTTCAGCACCACTTGATTTATCAGGAAACCATGCCTCCACGGGCGGGTGTGAGCCGCCCACTCGGGCGGGTATGTGCCGCCGCCTCGGGCGGGTGTGAGCCGCCCGCACGGGTGGGTGTGTGTCACCAATGCGGGTGACAAGGAGTCACCAATGGCTGTGACTGCGGGTCACCAACGTTGGTGACAGTGGGTCACCCGCAGGGGTGGTGCCCGGCAGCCCCTCATGCCGTGCCTCAAAGAATGCTGAAATGGCAGGCAGAGAGAAAAACTTTCCTTACCTTTGCCACATCTGTAAAAAAACATAATATGTCAAGAAGAAAGATAAACAACTGGAAGCCGATAAAGGGGCAGCCACTGACAGAGTTGGACAAGAGAATCCTGCACATACAGGAGCGCGGGCACTTGGTTCCGAAGCGTGAATACATAAAGACACCTGAACAGATAGAGGGCATCCGCAGGAGCGGCGTGGTCAATACGGGTGTTTTGGATTTGATAGAAAAAGAAATCCACGAGGGGATGAGCACGGCAGAGATAGACCGCCTTGTGTACGACTACACCGTGTCGCACGGCGCGATACCGGCACCCCTGCACTACGAAGGTTACCCGAAGAGTGTCTGTACTTCTATAAATGATGTTGTCTGCCACGGCATACCGAGCGAGAAGGAAATCTTGCGCGATGGCGACATTGTGAACGTGGACGTCTCGACCATACTCGACGGCTATTACTCCGACGCTTCGCGGATGTTCCTCATAGGTAATGTCTCCCCCGAAAAACGCCGGCTGGTGGAGGTGACTAAAGAATGCCTCCTCATCGGGATGGAAGCGGCAAAGCCTTTCGGATTCGTGGGCGACATCGGGAACGCTGTCCAGAAACATGCCGAGAAGAACGGGTATTCCGTGGTCCGCGAGCTTTGCGGGCATGGCGTGGGGTTGGAATTCCACGAAGAGCCTGAGGTGTTGCATTTCGGCAAGAAAGGCACCGGTATGCTGCTCGTCCCGGGCATGGTATTCACCATCGAACCGATGATTAACATGGGGCGGCACAAAGTTTATATAGATTCCGATGACGGCTGGACTGTCCTCACCGACGACGGGCTTCCCTCCGCCCAATGGGAGCATACTTTCGTGATGACCGACCACGGACTGGAAATCCTCACCTACTGAAACTTACCCGGCACAATATGGAGAAAGACAAAAGCAAGAAGACCGTGTTCCTGACCGGAGCAACGGGCACGATGGGTAAAGCCGCCCTGGAAGAACTGGCTAAGCGTCTGGAGCGTTTCAACATAACCTTGCTCGCACGCCCCAGCGAGGTGAACAAGAAGAAGCTGGCGGCTTACGCCGGAATGAAAGGGGTGCGCATAATATGGGGTGACTTGACATCCTACCAAGATGTCCTCAACGGGGTGACCGGCGCGGATTATGTGCTCCATGTCGGCGGGATGGTCTCCCCAGCGGCAGACTATTACCCCAAGAAGACCCGCAAAGTCAATGTCACGGCTGCCCAAAACATAGTGAATGCCATCCTTTCCCAACCTAACGCCGACGATATAAAGGCAATCTATATTGGTTCCGTAGCCCAGACCGGGCACAGGGCTGCGCCTATCCACTGGGGGAGGACAGGTGACCCGATAAACATCAGTGTCTACGACCATTATGCCATCTCGAAAACAATAGCGGAGAGGGTATTCGTGGATTCGGGAATCAAGCACTGGGCGTGCCTCAGGCAGACCGGCATTCTTTGCCCGGAGTTATTGTTCAAAGGCTCAGACCCGATTACGTTCCATGTCCCGCTCAACAGTGTCCTGGAATGGGCAACAGCACAGGATTCCGGGCGGCTGCTCGCCAATGCTTGTGAGGCTTGGGTACCTGATTCTTTCTGGAATAACTTCTACAACATCAGCAGCGGACCGTCTTATCGTCTGACCAACTATGAGTTTGAATGCAAGCTCCTCAAAGCCTTGTCGTGCCCGCCTCCGGAGAAGATTTTCGAGCCTAAGTGGTTCGCCACAGGTAATTTCCACGGGCATTGGTACACCGATTCCGACAAGCTTGAGGATATCCTCCACTTCCGCAGCAACCAGACGTGCGAGGAGTATTTCCGGTGGATGGCAAAGCAAACCCCGTGGTATTTCCACCTTGCCCCCCTCGCTCCGGCTTTCATCATAAAGGCTGCCATGAAGAAGATAGCCTCAACCCCCGGCATGGGGACACTCGATTGGCTTAAGACACGCGAACCGAATCGCATCGCAGCATATTTCCATTCATACGAGGATTGGGAAGCTCTCACTGAACGGTGGGAAGACTGGAATCTGGCACGCCCATCGGATACTCCTGTATATTTAGACCACGGTTACGATGAGTCTAAGCCCGAACAAGAACTTGACCTTGAAGATATGCGTCAAGCCGCAACCTTCCGGGGCGGGAAATGTTTATCAAACAGCATGACAAAAGGGGACTTGGCAACGAAGCTGAAGTGGCGCTGCCAGTTCGGGCATGAATTCGAAGCATCCCCCTCCTTAATCCTTAAAGGCGGGCACTGGTGTCCGGAATGTTTGCCTACGCCGTGGAATTACGACGAGATAGCTAAAGGGAATCCCTTCTTCGCACAAGTATGGCGGCCATTCCACAATGAAGACGAGCATCATTGCTTTGGAGAAGAGATTTTCGACTGTTTTGAGAAACACGGAGGGAATAGATAGAAAAAGAAAAGTTGCTTTCCCCGACATGACCGCAAAGGGAAGCAACTTTCTTATATGTGCTCAGTATGTAATATCTCAATCGAACAGATGGCGGAACTTCGCAAAGATTTTCTCCTTGAGGGAAACATTAGGCTGAAAGCTTTCGGCATCCATTAGTTCCTCTATAAGTTTCCGCTCTTTTTCCGAAAGCTTCTCCGGAACATAAACACTGACATTTACCAACAAATCGCCTGTTCCATACCCATTGACTGAAGGCAGCCCTTTGTTCCGCAGTCGCAGGACTTTTCCCGGCTGAGTCCCCGGCTCTATCTTCACTTTAGCCTTGCCATCTACCGTCGGAACCTCGACTGTGCAACCAAGAGCTGCCTGCGGGAAACTGAGGAGCAAATTATACAATAAATCGTTTTCATCACGTATAAGTTCAGGATGCTGCTCTTCTTCTATAAGCACCAATAAATCACCATTAATGCCTCCATGACGGGCTGCATTCCCTTGACCACTAACGGAAAGCTGCATCCCTTCGGAAACCCCGGCAGGAATATGGAGTGAAATTATAGCTTCATCACGGACAATCCCTTCACCATTACATTCCGGACACTTCTTGACTATGACTTTCCCCTCGCCTCCACAAGTAGGACAAGTCGATTGGGTTTGCATCTGCCCTAAGATTGTGTTGGCTACACGCGTAACCACACCCGAACCATGACATGTGTCGCAAGTCCGCGTCCCGTTACTGCCATCAGAACCGGTACCATGACAATGATTACAAGGCACATACTTCTTAACCTTGATTTTTTTGTCTACTCCTGTGGCAATATCCTTCAGACTCATCTTCACCTTTACACGCAAGTCTGACCCACGGTTCACGCGACGTCCGCTTCTCGAACTGCCGAAACCTCCAAATCCGCCGAAACCTCCGAAATGCCCGCCAAAAATATCTCCGAATTGCGAGAATATATCATCCATAGACATCCCTCCGAAACCACCTCCGGAAGCTGACCCGCCCATGCCTGCATGACCGAACTGGTCATAACGCTGACGCTTCTGTGGATCGCTCAACACATCATAAGCTTCAGCAGCTTCCTTGAATTTCTCTTCTGCTTCTTTATCTCCGGGGTTCTTATCTGGATGATATTGGATTGCCTTTTTCCGGTAAGCTTTCTTTATTTCTTCGGCTGAGGCATTCTTGCTTACACCCAGCACTTCGTAATAATCCCTTTTCGCCATCAGTTTTCTTTATTCAATTATTCACCAACAACTACTTTAGCATGACGTATCACTTTGTCATTCAATGTATAGCCTGTCTGGACGCAATCAATCACTTTTCCTTTCAAACCTTCCTCTGATGCCGGAATCGTAGCGATGGCTTCTGAAATCTCGGCATCAAACGGTTTCCCGATAACATCAATAGATTTTACACCTTGCGAAGTAAGATAAGCAACAAATTTATTGTAAATCAGGTCTATTCCCTCCGTTACTGCAGCAATATCTTCTGCCTTACGAATATTCTGCAAAGCCCTCTCGAGGTCATCTACGACAGGAAGCAAATGCGTCAAGGCACCCTCTCCTCCATTTCTAATCAAATCGCTCTTCTCTCGCATAGTACGCTTGCGATAATTGTCGAATTCAGCTCGCAAGCGCAGATGGGTATCATTCAATTCATCATATTTCTTCTGCAACTCAGCAAGTTCATCCGCCACTTTGTCATTTGCTACAGTATTTTCTGCTTCTTTTGTCTGTTCATCCTGCAAGTTTGTCGGATTTCCTTCAGAGTTTTGTTTCTTCTCCTCGTTTACAGACTCTGATATCTGCTCTTCATTTTGTGAATTATTATGGCTCATATCTTCTGTATTTATTATTATTCGTTGATTTATATATGATTATCATTGCCCTAAAAATTTGAGAGAATCAATTCCTAAAACAATCCTCCCCACACCTCTACAAAAAGATTGCCAAAAAGCGGGAACAGCGAACAGACTATACTCAGGCATTAACAAACAACCTGACTTTATTCCGGTCAGTTTCTACGGTTTCAAACTCAGAGGTTACCGCACTACTTCCCATTGGTACATGCTCATTACGGTATTCCATACGACTGTAAACTACACTTCTTGCCGACGTATGAAATTCCTTTGCCCCTGTTTCTGTTTCTATTTGTAATATATTATTTTCACGAACACCGCAACCGGGCATTATTATTATGCGGTCTGACGCGCGCTCAACCAACTGCTTAATCAATGGTATACCTTTCACCGCATCAGACTGTTGTCCGGATGTCAAAATCCGGTCACACCCCAATGCTATCAATTGTTCCAAAGCAATAAATGGATCACGACAGACATCGAACGCCCTATGGCAAGTAACCGACAGAGGTTTCGCTGCATCAATAAGATGCCTCATCAATGGCACGTCTATATCTCCTTCTTTCGTCAGGCAACCGAACACAACTCCATGTACACCCAGCTGCTTACACAACTCTATATCAAGTAACATAGAACGCACCTCCGTTTCCGTATATAAAAAATCCCCACCACGCGGACGAATAATAACATTTATATCGATAGACGAAGTTAATGCCTGAGCGGTTTTTATTTCTCCATAACTCGGCGTCGTCCCGCCTTCAGGAATTCCGGAGCATAGTTCCACACGCGCTGCTCCACCGGTTTCCGCCTCAATACAACTTTGGGCTGAATTGGCACAAATCTCAATAATACGCTTCATTGGAATAATAGCTTCTAATTTCGAAGGACAAAGGTAAAAACAAAGTTGTTGTTTTCCTCTTTATCCAGATAGGATAGAAACAGTGCTTCTGCCTTTCGTAAAACCTTACGAAATAGAAAGAAGCACCATCGGGATTATGAAAGAAATTCTTAACTATCTTATTCTATTATTTTCACCCAACCATAGATATCAGGTTCGTCGCCATACTGGATTGCACGAAGTTTATGATAAAGCTTTTCGCACACCGAACCCGGTTTACCATCTTTAGATATAATATAATGTTCACCTGTATCCAAATCATCTATTTCCGAGATTGGAGCTATAACGGCTGCCGTCCCACATTCTGCAGCCTCGTCGAAAGTTGCGATTTCCTCCAGAGGAATAGGGCGGCGTTCTACCGTCATACCCATATCAGCAGCCAATTGCTGAAGACTCTTGTTCGTGATGGACGGAAGTATGGAATGTGATTGCGGCGTAATGTAGCTGTTTCCGCGAACACCGAAGAAGTTAGCCGGACCACATTCGTCGAGATATTTCTTTTCCTTCGGGTCAAGATACAACACGGCAGCGTAACCTTTTTCATGTGCAATTTCTCCGGCAACAAGCGACGCTGCATAGTTTCCACCCACTTTAATAGTTCCAGTCCCGTTGGGAGCAGCACGGTCATACTCTCGAAGGATACAAACTTTAGAAGGTTGAAATCCTCCTTTAAAATAAGGACCTACCGGCGTCACAAAAACAAGAAACATATACTCCGGAGCCGGCTTAACCCCAACTTGCGCTCCCAAACCAAGCAACAACGGACGGATATACAAAGCAGCTCCGCTCTCATAAGGCGGAACAAATCGTTCGTTCAGCTTCACGACTTTGCGTACAGCTTCTTCGAACATTTCCAGCGGGAACTCTGCCATCTTGATACCCCGGCTGGAAGACTGGAAACGCTTTGCATTTTCATCCATACGGAAAACCCGCACTCTACCATCCTTCCCGCGAAAAGCTTTCAAGCCTTCAAATGCTTCCTGCCCATAATGGATACAAGTAGCCGCCATGTGCAAGTTGATAATCTCGGAAGAAGATACCTCTAATTCTCCCCATTTTCCGTTACGATAATAGCAACGGACATTATAGTCTGTCTTAATATATCCGAAACCAAGCTCGGACCAATTCATTGATTCCATGACTTTCTTCTAATAGATTTTTATTTCCCCGCCGCAAAGATAAGAACAAATAAAAATTTGAACGTACTTTTGCAATACTTTTAAACAAACATAGCAGTTAAATCCGTTTTATATGATAAAAGTGATAGACTTGGTAAAACAGAATGGAAGCACAGCCTTTTCTTTCGAGATTCTTCCCCCGCTACGTGGAAATAGCATTCAAAAAGTATATGATGTTATAGACAAGCTGCGGGAATTCGACCCCAAATACATCAATATAACTTCGCACCACAGCGAATACATCTACAAAAGAATGCCCGATGGCAGTTTCCAGAAAGTAAACATCCGCAAACGTCCGGGTTCTGTTGCCATCGCTTCTGCCATCCAGAATAAATACGGCATTCCTGCCGTACCGCACATAATTTGTAAAGGTTTCACCAAAGATGAAACCGAGTATGCTTTGATTGACCTGAATTTCCTTGGCGTTTATAACCTTTTGCTTCTGCGCGGAGACATTAAAACGATGGAAGTCGAGCAGCAACCGGAGTTATACCACGAACACGCCACAGACCTTCAGCAACAGGTGAACCGTTTCAATGAGGGATTCTTGTTAGATGGCTCGCGCATGGAAGGAATCGAAACGCCGTTCTCTTACGGCATGGCTTGTTATCCGGAGAAGCACGAAGAGGCTCCCAACATGGATTCCGACATTCATTATTTAAAAGAGAAAGCAAAAAACGGGGCGGATTATCTGGTCACACAAATGTTTTTCGACAATAGCAAATACTTCGCATTCGTGGAACGCTGCCGTAAAGAAGGCATCAATGTCCCCATCATCCCCGGCATCAAGCCCGTCGTCTTCAAAAACCAACTTACGGTTCTCCCCCGCGTTTTCCGGTCGGATATTCCGGAACCATTTGCCGCCGAACTCCGAAAATGCAAGACGGACGAAGAGGCCAAAGAAGTGGGCGTGGAATGGAGCATCCAGCAGTGTAAGGAACTGATTGCATACGGTGTGCCGAGCATTCATTTCTATACAATGATGGCTTCAGAAAGTGTACGGAGAATTGCAAAAGAAATCTACTAATCCATTTTAATCATACGTTTTTATGAATAAGAAACATTTTCTTTTCTGTGCTGCCTTCTGCCTTTTAGGTAGTATGGCCAAACTCCCTGCCCAAGAGTTGAATGATTGGGCAAACTTCAGTAAATATGCCGCAGAGAACCAAGCTGTGTCAAAACCGGTCAAAGTGGTTTTCATGGGAAATTCCATCACAGAAAATTGGCGAAACATGGACCAGGCTTTCTTCACGGAGAACGGATATGTGGGGCGTGGCATCAGCGGGCAAGTTTCGGCGCAGATGTTAATGCGATTCCGCCCGGATGTAATCGAACTCCAACCCGAAGTGGTCGTTATCCTTGCCGGGACGAACGACATAGCTTGCAACGACTACGCCATGACTTTGGAACAGACTTTCGGCAACATTGTTTCTATGGTGGAACTTGCCCGCGCCAACAATATTAAAGTGATTCTTTGCTCCACCATGCCTGCAAGCCACTTTGCCTGGCATCCGGATATCAAAGGAGCTGCTGATAAAATCAAAGAACTGAACAAAAAGGTGAAAGCATACGCCGATGCCAACAATATTCCTTATGTAGATTATCACAGCGCTATGGCAGATGCAGAAGGCGGACTTCCGAAGAATTATTCTGAAGACGGGGTACACCCTACTCTGGAAGGATACAAGGTTATGGAAGACCTCGTGCAGAAAGCCATCAAGGAAATATTAGCCCGGTGAATAAACAGGGGCTTACGGAG
>CAYZTO010000061.1:0-3376 GCA_964481365.1 uncultured Parabacteroides sp.
GGTACTCCATAATCAGGAATCCATGCCTGATGCCGTAAGGAGCGGGTTTTTCCGCCGATAAATCCCCTTTGTTCGCGTAGAGGAGGAGATTTTCCTTTTCAGTATTAATGGTAAGCTCTTCAGTAACCTGCTTACATGGAATTTTCCTCAAAAAAATTACCTTTGCAACTCAGATTTAATGATTAATCCTTTATTTATAGAGTTATGAAATTAATTAAAGACAAAGAATTCGGCGGTGAACGCCCATTGTTTGCATCACACGACCTCCATTTAGATAATGTAACCATCTTGGCAGGGGAATCCGCCATCAAAGAATGCAGCAATATCGTTGCGACGAATTGTAGGTTCGAGGGAAATTACCCTTTTTGGCATGTACACGGGTTTACCATCAAAGATTGTTACTTCGACGTCGGCGGAAGGTCTGCTTTGTGGTACTCAGATAACCTCCGCATGGAAAATACGGTTATTGACGCACCCAAAATGTTCCGGGAAATGTTCAACATAGATATCTTAAACGTCCAAATAAACGATGCCGACGAAGTTTTCTGGCGTTGCAAGAACCTGAAGTTGCGGAATTTGAAGCTCCACGAGGGAACTTACCCGTTCATGTTCTCCCAAAACATCTTCGTGGACGGCCTTGTGAGCGACAGCAAGTACGTGTTCCAGTACGTAAAGGACGTTGAAATCCACAACGCGCATATTACGACCAAAGATGCCTTCTGGGAAGTTGAAAACGTGACAATCTACGACTCCGAACTCCACGGCGAATACGTAGGATGGCATTCGCGCAACCTCAGGCTGGTAAACTGCCACATTTCAGGGGAACAGCCGCTATGCTACGCCCACGACCTTGTGCTGGAAAACTGCACGTTCGACCCCGAATGCGACCGCGCCTTCGAATACTCCACCCTGAAGGCCGACATCAAGGGTCACATCACAAACATCAAGAATCCGACGTCGGGGCACATAATTGCCGACTCCATAGGTTCCATCACCATCGACGAGAACATAGCCCAGCCTGCCAATTGCATCATTGAAGAGCGAACGAAATAAGGACTCCGTATGGGAACTGCCGCCGGCAAGCTCGCAATCGCCACAGCCTATTTCCTGATTTACGTCGTTTGGGGTTCGACCTATTATTTCATCGGCGTAGCTTTGGAAGGTTACCCTACATTCCTGCTTGGAGCGTTGCGGTTCAGCATTGCAGGGGCGGTTTTGCTTGTTTTGTGCCTCTTGAACCACGAAAAAGCACTTAGCCCTGCTATTATCCGCCGCTCGGCTATCAGCGGCATAGTGCTGTTGTTTATTGACATGGCTGTGATTATGCTCGCGCAGCGTTTTGTGAGCAGTAGCCTCGTAGCCATTGTCGCTTCTTCCACCGCGATATGGATTATGCTCCTCGACATCCCCATGTGGAGGAAGAATTTCCGGACTCCCACCACCTTGATTGGCATCGTTGCAGGATTTGCCGGTGTTGCGATGCTTTATATCGAGCAGCTCGGCATCGAGAAGGCAACACACACCCACAGTGATTACGGCATACTGATTCTGGTGGCAGGTTGCATCTCGTGGTCCCTCGGCACGCTCTATACGAAATATTCTTGCCCTTCCGAAGAAACCTCCGGAAGCTTTGCAGGCTCTGCCTGGCAGATGGTTTTTGCCGGAATCGCGTTCTGGATATGTACTGCGTTCACCGGAGATTTGGAAAACATGGATTGGAAGGCAATCCCCACCTCTGCAACCCTTTCCTTAATATATCTGGTAATATTCGGCTCCATGTTAGCATATTCTGCTTACATTTGGCTGCTGAAAGTACGTCCCGCAACAGAGGTCGCGACCCACGCCTACGTGAACCCGCTCGTCGCAGTAGTGTTGGGAGCCGGTTTCGGCGGGGAAACGGTAACGGCAGTCCAGCTCGCAGGCCTCGCGGTGATATTATTTAGCGTGATGATGATAAACAAAAAGAAAAAATTATATGAATAATGATAGAATCTCCCCCGTGAAGGCATCGGAACGGTACGTCATACTTGATGCCTTGCGGGGATTCGCCTTGCTTGGCATCTGCATGGCAAATTTCCCCGAATTTTCACTCTACACTTTCCTGCACGACGACGTTACGTCCTCCATGCCCACCGCCGGGATAGACCGCGTGACGAAGTTCTTGCTTTATTTCTTCGTCGATGGCAAGTTCTACACGCTGTTCTCCCTCCTGTTCGGCATGGGATTCTCCATTATCCTGTCAAACTCCCGAAAGAAGGGCATCAACGGCTACGCACTTTTCTACAGGCGGATGTCGGCGTTGCTCGTGATAGGCTTCCTGCACCTGATGTTCATTTGGAGCGGCGACATACTTATGCTCTACGCTTTGCTTGGCATGCTCCTGCCGTTTTTCGTTAATATGACAGACCGGAGCCTCCTCCGCTGGGCGGCGGCGCTGCTTTTCCTCCCGATAGTACTCGACTTCATCTGCGAGATAACAAATACCTACCCCGCACTCCCCGTCGTGCGCCTTCAGGAGCAAGTATGCGCCCGCTATGGAATCACCGACGAGAATTTTGCCTACTGGCTGCGCGACGCGCACGATTACGGCGGCGTTTTTGAGTTCCTTTTGCAAGGGGCGTTGGTCCGCGTGCAGGAATTTATCGACGGGAACAGGTATTTCAAGGTCTTGGGGCTGTTCCTGATAGGCTTTTACATCGGGAGGCAGCGTTTGTTTGCCGACTTGGAGAACCGCCGCAAGTGGTTGTCCGTCCTGTTCCGCTACGGGCTGGGCGTAGGGCTGCCAATCTCCTTCCTGTACGCCCTCAGCGGCGTGAACCACCATCCATTGGGGCTTACGGCGCACAGCGCGTTGTATTTTTTCAGCGTCTACCCCCTCGGGTTCGCCTACGCTGCGGGAATCTGCCTCCTTTACCTCCGCCGGAAGGACTTCTTCCTTTGGAAATGGCTCGCCGCCCCCGGCCGTATGGCGCTGACGAACTATATCGGGCAGTCCATCATCGGTATGTTCCTGTTTTATGGCATCGGGCTTGGCTTGGGTGCGGGCATCGGGCTTGCAGAGACGGAACTCGTCGTATTTTGCGTGTATGCTTTCCAGATAGCCGCAAGCCGCGCATGGCTTTCCCGCTTCCGCTTCGGCCCGTTTGAAAGAATATGGCGGATGTTCACCTACGGCGGGAAGATTTGAGCCATTAAACTGCGGCGTACCTGCTTCCGTAGGGGTACGGAGGGGAGAATTTCGGGTAAAAGTGGCTTCCGTAGGGCTACGAAAGGGAGTTTTTCCGCACCGCACACCCTCTGTAGGCCTTCAGAAGGGACTTTTTGCAAAATTTCCACCCTCCGTAGGGCTTCAGAGGGGAGAATTTGGGGCAAAAGT
>CAYZTO010000061.1:3476-14332 GCA_964481365.1 uncultured Parabacteroides sp.
GTACGGAGGGGTAAAAATCCGCCGGAAGTCCCTTCCGTAGGGCTACGGGGCTTATTAAATCCAAATGAAATAAACCAAGAAAACATTTGCAAGGCATAATATATTCGCTAACTTTGATGCCAAGCTCGAAAGTAGAAGCTACGGCTTCCGGTAGTACAGCGAAACAAGATTATTAACCTAAAAAAAGGTAGTGGAATTACAATGAAGGATTATTTAGAGATAGACTCAATGTCGGTATCACGGCTGACGAATGCGGAATTCCGAAGCTACATGTCAAGAGTAAGGAACATCATCCCTATGGATGGAGAAAATGAGGGGGATTCCGGTTATCCGGATATCCAGAGTGTATTAAATGAGGCTGCAGGGGCTTCTGCCATCGGTTTGTCGGCAGAGCTGGTTGCAGAATTTGACGATTACTTGTCCCAAATGCTGGAAGCAACGCGCGAAACGCAATCATCCACGGCAACGGAGAGCCTGAAGGAGCTTGATTCACAGCGCGACGATGCGGCGAGGTATCTGCTCAACAAGGTTTCGACTTCTGCAAAGTCTCCGGTGGCATCCGAGCGCGAATTAGCCCTCCCGCTATGGAACGCAATCAAGGTTTATTCGGGTATTGCCAACGAAACCGTGCAGGAAGAGACGCAACTGGTTTACGGAATGCTTTTCGACATGTCGAAGGCGGAATTTTCGGAAGCGGTAACTACCCTCGGACTGCAACCGGCAATGGACGAACTGCAGCGGCTCAACGCTGAGTACGAACAACTGGTGGCAGAACGGGACAGTGCCAATACCGAAGCAAGCAAGCGTACAAAAACTACGGAAATACGCGCCAAATTAGCCGAATTGTTCGAAGAAATCTGCGACAGGGCTTTCGCCAACAACCTCGTGAACCCGACAGACGAATCGAAACAATTCATCTACGCCCTCAACAACCTGACAGCCGACGCGAAAGCACGCAAAAACCGCCGCGCCTCGCGAGGAGACAAGGAAGACGTATCGGACGACGACTCCGCGACGGGAGATGAAACCCCCGGAGACGATGCCGACGACCGTCCGGTGGTAGATTAACCAGGTCAAATCCAATCCGGAAGCCCCGCAAGCCAAGGGGCTTCCTTTTTTGTTATCCCTGAAACACGTTTTGCAATGAATTTATTCCATTATTACGACCTCGGACGGATTCCTTACGAAGACGCGCTGGCAAAACAAACCGCCGCGTTCGATTCCTTGCTGGAACAAAAGCGCAAAGGAGCCTCCGGAGAGAATTGCCTGTTTTTCTGCGAGCACGAACCTGTCTTCACGCTCGGCAAAAGCGGGAAAGAAACGAACCTTCTTGTCCCCGAAGGGCTGCTGGAGGAACATGGGATACGGCTGTATCACATCTCGCGCGGCGGGGACATAACTTTCCACGGTCCGGGTCAGATTACGGGCTATCCGGTCTTCGACCTCGAATGCTGGGACTTGGGCCTGAAGGCATACATAAACAGGTTGGAGGAGGCAATCATACGTTTCCTGATGCGCTACGGCGTTTCCGGCAGGCGGATGCCCGGAGCGACGGGCGTTTGGATTGACCCCGACGTCCCGCAACGCGCCCGGAAGATATGCGCCATAGGCGTGAGGAGCAGCAGGTTCGTCACGATGCACGGTTTTGCCTTGAACATAAACACGGACTTGCGTTATTTCTCGCTCATAAACCCCTGCGGGTTCACCGACAAGGGCGTGACCTCGCTCGCAAGGGAGATTGGCGCGGAGCAGGACTTCCTGCAATGCAAAGAAGCGTTGTTGGAAGAATTCAAGTCCCTTTTCTAAGCCTTCTATTTGGATTCCGTGCGGGTGGAGTCTGGGTTTTCCTCGATTTTTGCCTGCTTTTCCCTCGACAATAACCGGAGGAAGTTGCGCCGGTAGAACATATCGGAAAAATTCGTGAAGTCGCGCTTGAACATGATGCCCAACCCCTGAGTGGTCAAGGCTTGCTTCAGGTACTGGTACAAGTCGTTGGCGTGGTTGTACACTTTCAGGCGGATGTCCCCGTTCTTCGTGAGCTTGTACTCGAGGTCGAACTCGCCGATGAAGGCGTTTTTCTGGTTGGGGTTGTTCTTGTATCCGAAATTCCCGTTAAAAATCAACCTGTTGTTGAGTAATTGGCTGGAGAGGAGCATTTCAACTTCCGTATCTGTTATCCCGTCGTCGCTGGCGCGTATATTCGTCCCGATTTGTACCTTGTCGGTGATGCTGCTGAGGAGTCCGGACAGCTGGGATGACAATGCCGACGATGCAACGGCAGTAAAATCGTTCGAGCCTTGCGTCCCCGTGTATTCAGGAGTGTAAAATTTATTCAGCACTAAGAGGTAAACAATCTGGCGGGTCATCATGTCTTCCGTATCTACAAGGCTTTTCACTTGCCGCTCAAGTTCTTCGTTAGAACTCGGCAATTCGAGGTCGAAAGAAATTTGTGGACTGCGCAAAGGTCCGTCGAGATACAATACGCAATTAACTGGAACGTTCGTGCGTGCGCTCTCCAGCACGAGGCTCTGGTCTAAGTCGCCGATATTAGCCGTCAGACTGTAAATGGCGTCGATATTCATGATTGCAGTAAGCGGGTCACCGTTGAAAGTGATGATACTTCCCTCCCGAATCTTGAATTCCTTGTGTATAAGCTGCTGCAAGCTGAAATTGTAGCTTCCGCTCTCAATCGAGACGTTCCCGTACATCCTGAGGTCTGAACGGTTGCCGTACTGGACTTGAAGGCTGCCGCTGCCGTAGCCTTTGATGCGGTCGCCGGCGTTGGGGTCCATTATCAACTCGATGTCGGCTTCGGGCGTGATGTCGAGCAGGAAGTTCATCCTCACATCGGCGGTTTCGGGCACGGCTATTTCCGGCAAAACTAACGAATCGGAGGCTGCGAGCTGTTGTTCGGCTTCGAGTTGCAGCTTCTTTTTGTCCACGAAGGTTACAAAATCGTAATCTACTGCCTTCGAACCGCTCATGAAGTTGAGATAGACCTTTGTCTGTTCCTCGTTTCGCATGTTGATGTCAAGATTCACCACCTGCCCGTTCCCTCTTATCTGTGCAGAACCGCTCGCGAAGACCGTACCGTAAATCAACGGGTTGTGCTTTTCGGAGGCATCGTACATCAACATATTGTTGGCGCGGATATCGACCAAGTATTCAAAATCGTGGAAGTATTCGTGTTTCACCAAAAGGTTTACCCGCCCGGAATTGTTGAACCTGTCGTGCAACGTAACGTTGTCCATCCGGATTGAACCGGCATCCATGTGTACCGAATCGGAGAAAGTGTAATATGTGTCGAGAAAATCGATGTCGAGACGCCCGTTCCTGACAAAAGCGTCCCCTTCTACGGTCAATTTTTTGAACTCCCCGTACAAATGGATGCTCCCGAAGCCTTCGCCTTGTATGTCCCTGGCTATTTTCTCCATAAATGGATAGAGGAATGCCACATTTATGTTGTTGGCGTCGAAATAGAGCGACATCCCTGCGGGCTTTTCGGGGCTTTTCACCGGATAGATGTAGCCATGCACGTTTGTCCACGTCGAATCGTTATCATAAATGTTACCTTTCATCAAGATTCCCTTTTGCTCGTCGTCCCATGCGCTGTACAGGTTCAATACTCCGAGCGGGACGTCGTTGAAAGACAGGTCGCGGACCAACAAATCGGTGTTCAAAATACGGCTCCCGTACAAATCATTGATATTGAATTTCCCGGTAGCCTTCCCCGCAAACTGCAGACCGGGGATATTAAGGATGTCAAAGATGTAACTCAGCTCTATATCCTGGAGTTCGAGATTCAAAGTATCTTCCGCCGACGGCGAAACGAACCCGTTCAGCTTGGCGTACTGCCTGTCGTGGGAAATATAGAAATCCTGCACTTCAATCTGCTTGTTTTTGATGCTGATAGAGGCGGGCGAAAAGTTCCAGATGCTGTCGTTGATTATCATTTGCGTCTGGTTGAGGCGGATGTCGGTACGCAAGGGGTTCGAAAGGCTGTTTTCGTCCTGTATCTTGGAAAAAGTAGCAGTCGCCGACAAGTCTGCCCGAAAAGTACGCTCTTTGTTGTTCGACCATTGGAGGAATGTGTTCAGGATGTTGTCTTTCGCATCGACGGAAAGGTTGAGATAGTTTTTCCTCCCCTTCGCGTTGTAGTTCATAGCCTTGACTTTAATGTCAATCTTGTCTTCCAAATTGTTGCAGTTGATGTATCCGGACTGGAAGTATGCGTTGCCCGCCTTGAAATGCGGCAGGTAAGCCTCAAACCTGAACCTGTTGTAGTTGCTGTTGTACAATCCTGTGATGCGGCCTTGCGTGAGCATCGTAAAAGGCAACTTCAGCGTATTGGACAAAGCCTCGGTGTCCTGTATTGTCATCAAAAGAGAGAAATTGTTCTCCCGCAAGGGCTTGGAAGATGTGTTGCTGATGAGCGCAGGCAAATATTCACCCAACATGTTGCGTAAACCGGGAACGAGTGTTGCAAATGAATACATACCGTTGATTTCTCCGTTAATCAAATCAGAAGAAACCCGCAAACGCCGCTCGATAGAATCCCCTGAAGCCTCGATTTTCAACTGTTTGAGGAAGAAATTGCTGGGCGAAGTATTGATTGCAAGGCTGTCGAGTGTAATATTCCCTTCAATATTATCTATTGTATTGCCCGAAAAGTCAGCCTGCAACTTGAAAGCTATGTCCGGCTGCTCGTATTTGGAAGTCAGGTTAAGCAAATCTGGATGGAAATCCTTTACTTCAGCAGTAAAATTGAACAAAGAATTTTCTCCTTGATGCTGGAAAAGACCGTCGGCGCGCAAACTTGCATTCGGGTCATGTATTTGCAAAGAACCGTCGAAAGCATTCCTCCTGAAATTCCCGTTGATGGTGATATCTTCATATTGGTATCCCTTATAATCAAAGTCAGAGATGTTTGCCTGGATAGTCCCTGCGAAATGTCCGCCTTCAGGACGGTCTGCATCAATCTCGATGTCGAGTTTGCCTTCCCCGAAGGAGTTGTTTTCAGGAAAAAGGTCGTGCAGCCTGAGGTTCGAAGTGGAGATGCGGCCTTTCAAATACGCAGCAATCCGCTCGTCGGGCTTCTTCCCTAAAATCAAGTCCGTCTGGATGCTGCCTATGGTGGTGTTCAATTTGCCATAAGCCACCAGATTGTCGAAAAAACCGGAGATTTCCCCGCTGAAATCAATCGTGCCCAGATTCAAGATGGGTTTCGGAAGCTCAACCGGCGATTGACTGAATCCGTTGATTAACCATTCAAGTCCGTTTGAGGTAATGAACATATTATTTACTTGTCCGAAAAGATAAGCACTTTGAGGTTGGGATATCCCCCTAAGATCCATTTTCCCGATTAACCTGAAATTGTGGCTGTAAGTAACTGTGAGGTTTTGGAGTTGTATGTTGTTTATCGAACCTTCGGCTTGTGCAGACAAAGACAACGTATCGGAGAAGTTCCGTAAGGCAGGTACGAAAGCCGAAATATCCTTCAAGCAGATTTGGGAAGGGGCTATATGCAGCCGGACTGGTTCATCCAGCACTGCCTCCCGTGAAACAGAATCACCTTGTGGCAAGCGAATGTATGCACGGCTAATCTGAAGGTTTGTTTGTGGCAATTTCACCTGGAAGTCTGTAACATAAGCACTGTCCCTGTTAGCCTCGACACCCACAGTGAGCTTATTTAACGAAAATCCGGAAGCCTCCTCGAAGCTGAGTTTCTTGATTTGGGCATTCAATGTATCCTTATTGAATGCACGGAGGGAAATTTTCGCACTGATATCACGTACATCGATGTGTTTGGCATTGAATTTTCCCGGAGTTTCAGGATAATTTTCAATATCGAAGGTAAAAACACCCTTACGGATTAATATGCTATTGAAACGGAGGTCTATGTTTTCGAGCTTTTTTGTAGAGTCTTTGCTGGCAAAAGCATCTATTACAAACTGGAGATTCAACGGATCGGATGCAGTCGCTTTTTTCAAATGTACAACCGGACTGAAAAGATGTACTGTGTTAAATACATATTTGCCGTCAAGCAGCGGCAGCATTTCCATTCCTGCCGACACATGAAGAGCTTTAAATAATTCCTCGCCATGCTGGTCTTCCAGATAAAGTTGTTCCAAAACTATGCGGTTGGGCCATTCCATAGCGACCCTGCCTATGCGGACGGGTACACCCAAAAGCTTTGTCAGTTCCGTAGTTGCAACGGCAGAGAGCTTTCGTTGAACATGGGGAATGCTAACTAAGATGGAAGGCAAAACATACAGAAAGCCAATCAGTATTAGCAGGAAAACGGTTATGTATTTAAATCCTTTGATACCAGTACTTATAATAATTTAAGCACAAAAGTAGGATTTTATCGCGACAGATTTCGTTATTTTGCGCGAAAAACAAAAAATAATATATGAGTGTAACTATCTTGGGTATAGAGTCATCATGTGATGATACATCTTCTTCTGTAATCCGTGATGGTGTCATGCTTTCAAATGTCATAGCAAGCCAAGCGGTTCACGAAGCGTATGGAGGAGTCGTCCCGGAATTAGCTTCACGGGCGCATCAGCAGAATATCATTCCAGTTGTTTCAGAAGCCCTAAGAAAATCAGGTGTAGATAAGTCGGAATTAGATGCAATAGCTTTCACCCGGGGTCCCGGTTTGCTGGGTTCATTGTTGGTGGGGACATCCTTTGCAAAAGGTCTTGCAGCTTCTTTGGAAATACCCATGATTGAAGTAAACCATTTGCAAGCTCATGTGTTGGCACATTTCATAAAAGAATCTCCGGAAGACAATCATGCCCCGTCATTTCCTTTTTTATGCCTGCTCGTTTCTGGAGGAAATTCCCAAATCATAAAAGTAAAAGCCTATAACGATATGGAAATCATCGGTCAAACTATCGACGATGCAGCGGGAGAAGCTTTCGACAAATGCGCTAAAGTTATGGGATTAGGTTATCCCGGAGGACCGGTTGTAAATCGCTTGGCTAATGATGGGAATCCGAAAGCTTTCACATTCAGCAAGCCCCATATACCCGGATATGATTACAGTTTCAGCGGGCTCAAAACATCCTTCCTTTATACATTGCGTGACGCGTTGAAAAAAGACCCGGATTTTATCGAAAAAAACAAACACGACTTGTGTGCTTCATTGCAAGCCACAGTAATTGAAATTTTAATGGACAAACTCCGCAAGGCGGTAAAGGATTCCGGAATAACTGAAGTCGCTTTGGCAGGAGGAGTTTCTGCAAATTCCTGTTTACGCGAAACTTTCATGGATTATGCGCAACGTTTCGGGTGGAAGGTTCACATCCCTAAGTTTTCATTCACAACAGACAATGCAGCTATGGTTGCAATCACCGGTTATTATAAATATCAAGATAAGGAGTTCTGTCCTATGTCGGCAGCTCCATTTTCAAGAGTCCAAATTTAAACACGAGATGAAAACAGAAGAAATGTTGGGAGCATTGCTTCGTGAAAACGGCTGGACAGTCGGTACAGCAGAGAGTTGTACGGGTGGCAGAATTTCCAGCAGGATTACCTCTATTGCCGGAAGCTCAGATTATTTCGTAGGGGGAATTGTTTCCTATAATAATAAGGTAAAGCATGACGTGCTCGACGTATTGGTCTCGGATTTAGAGCGGCATGGGGCTGTCAGCCAACCTGTCGTGGAACAAATGGCTATAGGGGCAAGACGTGTGTTAGGTTGTCACTGTTCAGTAGCTACCTCCGGAATTGCAGGTCCGGGGGGAGGCACTCCTGAAAAACCTGTCGGGACAGTTTGGATTGCTGCTGCCTGCGGTGACCGACTTGTCTCTCGTTGTTTCCATTTTCCTTATGACAGGGAAGGCAATATTGAAGCAGCTTCGGAAGAAGCAATGAAAATGCTGATGGGAATGATACGTTAATGCGCCTTATTCGTTTTTGCCGATAGCCTTTTCGTTTTAATGCACCTACGTCCTGTTCCGATGCAAACGTTGCCTATTTTTGAATATCAAACAGAAAAAACATGGAACAAAAAATGACAAGAAGGGGATGGATGAAGTCATCCATCGCAGCATTAGCATCGTTGGCTGCTGTAAAGAGCATTCCGGGTTATTCTGAAATTCCGGCTTCCCCGGCGAACATGAAAGTAGCTGCAAAGTCGAAGGTTTTGATGACTACGGAAATCACTCCGGAAAGCCTGGTGCGTATTTATGAGGCGTTGGGGAGGAAAGCCTCCGGGAAAGTGGCAGTCAAAATCAGTACGGGTGAACCCGGCGGGCACAATTTCCTGCAACCGTCGCTTATCAAAGACCTTGTTAAAACGGTCGATGGGACAATCGTTGAATGTAATACTGCTTACGCCGGCAGGCGTTCGACCACGGAGGAGCATTTGAAAACAATAGAAGAACACGGCTTCAATGCCATCGCCACAGTAGATATAATGGACGCTGACGGTGAAATCAAACTGCCGGTTAAAGACACCACGCATTTAAAGTACAACCTTGTGGGGTCTCATATAAAGAATTACGATTTCATGATTAACCTTGCGCACTTCAAAGGCCATGCGATGGGCGGATTCGGCGGGGTTTTGAAGAACCAGTCTATCGGTGTTGCGTCGGCAAACGGGAAAACGTATATACATACTGCCGGCAAGACGGAAAAGCCTTCGGAGATGTGGGACAACCTCCCGGAACAAAACGCTTTCCTCGAATCTATGGCGGTTTCTGCACAGTCGGTGGCGGATTATTTCGGCGACAAGATTCTTTACATTAATGTAATGAACAATATGTCCATAGATTGTGATTGCGCCTCCAACCCCCATGCCCCGGAATTGAAAGACATAGGCATTCTGGCATCCCTCGACCCGGTGGCTTTGGACCAGGCGTGCCTCGATTTGGTTTATGCTGTCGAGCCTGAGCCTGGAAATGATAACCGCCCACTGGTGGAACGTATAGAAAAGCTCAACGGACGACATACTGTTGATTATGCAGAAAAGATAGGTTTAGGGACAAAGGACTATGAATTAGTCCGTATGTAAATTTAAAGTTGTGTTTTCATGATGGAAAGGAGACAGTCCACGGACTGCTCTCCTTTTTTTGTTGTCATTGCCGCATTCCCGTCCCACCTGAGATTTCCGGACTAAGCAACATCCCCGCAGGGAAACCCCAACTTTATACGGTTGCGGAATTGTTTCTTCAATAATCTGTACTACTTTTGTTGCATTCCTATTGGATTATACACACACAGAACTTTATTTCTATAAAAAACAAACAATATGATTTCAACAATGAAAACGCGGAGGACTATCCGCAAATATAGTGGCGAACCTGTACCGGAATCCTTAATCAGCGAACTGCTTTCTGTCGCCATGAAAGCTTCCAACACCGGCAACATGCAATTATACAGCGTAGTGGAAACGCGCAGCAAGGAGAACAAGGAACGTCTTGCCCCTGCACATTTCAACCAGCCAATGGTTGTCGAGGCACCCGTAGTCCTTACTTTCTGCGCAGATGCCAACCGTTTCGTAAAATGGGCGGAGAACCGGAAAGCGAAGGCTGGATTTAACAACTTCCAGACGTTTATCGCGGCGACAATCGACTCTATGTTGTTTGCCGAAGCATTCGTCGAAGCCGCAGAGGAGAAAGGGTTGGGTATATGTTACCTGGGCACGACTACCTACAATGCCGACCAGATTATAAAGGCTCTGGATTTGCCCCGACTGGTCGTGCCGATTGTGACGGTAACGGTCGGATATCCTGCCGAGCCTCTCCCTGCCGAGTCGGAACGCCTGCCTATCGAGGCAATACTCCACCACGAGCATTACACGGACTACACCCCGGCATCAATCGACAAATATTATAAGGAAAAAGAAGAGCTTGAAGTGAACCGGGAGTTCGTGCGCATCAACAACAAAGAAACATTAGCCCAAGTGTTTACCGACATACGCTACACGAAAGAAAACTGCGAGCATTTCTCCGAAGTATTCCTGAAAGTACTTAAAGAACAGGATTTCTTATAATTCCGCACGCATGGTAAAGGCTCTATTTTTCGATATCGACGGCACGCTCGTGAGTTTCCAGACCCACCAAATCCCCTGCTCTACCGTCCGAGCCATAGAAAGGGCAAAAGACAAGGGCGTGAAGGTATTCATCGCAACGGGCCGTCCCATTCCGCTGATTAACAACCTCGGCGCGATAGCACACCTCATCGACGGCTACATTACCACCAACGGGGCATGTTGCATTGTCGGCGGCGAAGTTATTTTCACCAATGCAATCCCTGAAGAAGACTGCCTGACGCTGCTCCGCCTCTCCGACGGGCAAGGCTTCCCCGCCATCTTCGTGGGCGAAAAAAACTTGGTGGTACACCGCCCCGACGAAGAAGTTTCGCGCATCTTCTACGATTTCCTGAATGCCCCACGGCTCGAAGAGGCAGACCCACGCGAACTGATGCAAAGGGAAAACATCACGCAAATCACGCCGTTCTTCAACGAAGAAAAAGAAAAAAGCATAATGCCACTCCTACCGGGCTGCATCTCCGGGCGTTGGCATCCGGCATTCACCGACATCACTGCGATAGGGAGCGACAAGGGCAACGGCATCAGCCGCATAGCCCGGCATTTCGGGTTTGAAATTGAAGAAACTATGGCTTTTGGAGACGGGGGCAACGACATCAGCATGGTAAAGACCGCAGGCATCGGCGTGGCAATGGGAAATGCGAACGACCCTTTGAAAGAGGTGGCGGATTTCATCACCGGCACGGTGGACAACGACGGGGTGGAAAAGGCTTTGGAAAAATTCAAAGTGATTTGAAAGAAGGGCGGAGTGCCTCCCTCCCGCTGCCCGGCAGCTTCATGATTTATTGCAGACAGC
>CAYZTO010000062.1:0-2992 GCA_964481365.1 uncultured Parabacteroides sp.
AGGAAGTGACCGCCCCTACTTTTTCTATCTGTAAAAAACACAGAATGCCGGGAATATCAATCTTTATACCATGAAGAATACATGTGATAGTTCTTCGCTATCTTCTGGTTGATTTCCTTCGACTGTTCCGGGTCTACTTTCTTTACAAATTTGGCAGGAACTCCGGCATAGATGCTTCCAGGTTCCACAATAGTCTTGCTCAGCACGACTGAGCCTGCCGCGACAATGGCACCTTCGCCGATGACAGCGTGGTCGAGAATCACAGCTCCCATCCCAATTAATGCGCCATGACAAATCTTCGCGCCATGAATCGTAACGTTATGCCCGACGGAAACATCGTCCCCTATTTCTATAGTAGACTTTTCGTATAGCGTATGCAAAACCGAACCGTCTTGGATATTCACGCCGTTGCCTATGCGGATAGAATTCACGTCACCGCGCAAAACTGTCCCGAACCAGATGCTGCATCCTTCGCCGATTTCAACATCGCCTATAATAGTGGCATTGTCTGCCAAAAATGTGTTTGCCCCGATTTTCGGAGTAAAACCCCTTACTGATTTTATTAAAGCCATATCTTTTTAGTAGTTATTATTGTATATCAGGATTGCCCCAGCTCTTTCTGATAAATAGCCAACGACAATACCTTCCCTTGTTTCTCCGCGACATTCCGGATTGTCCCGCAACTCCGATAGCCGCACTTTTCCACCAAATGTATGCTCGCATCATTCCCGCTGTCGATGAGAGCTACCACATTCCGGAATCCACACTGCCGGATTTCATCATCCAACTTCATCAGGACTTGAAATCCCAAACCTTTCCCGCCAAACCCCGGACGCAGGTAAACAGTAACTTCAACCGAGATGCGGTACGCCGGTCGCGGGTTGAAAGCATGGAAATAGCAAAAGCCTGCGCGTTCGCCCTCATCCGAAAGGACAAGGAACGAACGGTAAAGAGGGTCGCCCAGCGGAATGAAACCCCGCACGTCTTCTACCGTAATCGGTTCGGTAAAATAGACCGCCGTCGAATGTTCCGTGTAATAATTATATATGTCGCAAACGAACGGGAGGTCATCCGTGGATAATGGGACAAATTCCATTTAGATTTCTGCTGTTTTTTCTCTCAACCAAGCTCTTTCTTCTTCCGTGAGGTGCGGACTGAGAGTTTCATACACCTGCTGATGATATTTGTTGAGCCAAGCATGTTCGCGTGCGGAAAGCATCGACGTTATCACCAACCGGGTATCTATATAACAAAGAGTAAGCGTTTCGAAGCCAAGGAATGTCCCGAACTCCGTTTCGCTGTCTTTCCTTATCAATACCATGTTCTCCGTGCGGATTCCATATTCCCCTGCACGGTACATGGCTGGTTCGTCGCTCATAACCATTCCCGGTTCGAGGATAACAGGATTTTCTTCCATACGAATGCTCTGCGGCCCCTCGTGGACATTCAGACAATGTCCAATGCCGTGGCAAGTCCCGTGCAAGTAATTTATTCCGGCATCCCAAAGAGGTTTGCGGGCAAAAGCATCAAGCAGGCAACCGCGAATTCCTGCGGGGAACTTGCACTTTGCTATTCCGATGGTACCCTTCAAAGCCCTTGTGAAATCCTTCTTCATCTGCTCGGAAGGCTGCGGGCAGAGCGCGATTGTGCGGGTTATGTCTGTCGTTCCGTCCAGATATTGCGCGCCGCTATCAAGAAGGTAAAGGTTGTCGGGTTTCAGCTCAGTATCAGTCTCGGGCGTGGGAGAATAATGCACCACAGCCCCGTGAGGCCCGTAGCTCGATATGGAAGCAAAGCTGTCCATCACATAAAGCGGTTGCTCCGAGCGCAACTCCGTAAGTTTGCGGCTGGCGCTGAGTTCCGTCACTTTTTCACCCGCCGCCATCTGTTTTTCAAGCCAGAAGTAGAATTTTGTCAGGGCGATGCCATCTTTCACCACTGCACTCCTGAAACCCTTTATCTCCGTCTCGTTCTTGATGCTTTTCAGGTGGTTTGCAGGTGAAATGCCGTCGATTACCTCAGCCCCTTTCGGCAGGGCATTGTAAATCGCCATGTTCGTCTTGCCCTTGTCCATGAAGACCCGGACGTTCGCGGGCAGGCGGTTCAGGTAATCGAAAACCTTGCCATAGTCCGCCAATATCCAACCTTCCTTTTTCAAATTACCTGCAACCTCGGCGGGCACCTTTTTCGAGTTGATGAAAAGGACGCATTCCTTTTCCGAGATAAAAGCATAGCTGACAGCAACCGGATTGTACGACACGTCCGTTCCGCGGATGTTGCAAGCCCATGCTATTTCATCTAAAGCGGAAAGCACGGTGCAATCCGCCCCTGCCTTATGGAGCATCCGGTTTATCTCAAGGATTTTGTCTTCCGACGACTTGCCGCTAAGCTCGACAGGCATTTCAAAGACAGGCGCGTCGGGGACAGCGGGACGGTCTTCCCAGATAGGGTCTATAAGCGACAAATTGGTATCCAGCGAAATGTTTTTCTTCTTCAGCGACAGTTCCAAGGACTGCGCGTCTGCCAAACTATACGTCAAGCCGTTCAAACCCACTTTGTCGCCTTCATTCAGTTCAGAAAGCAAGAAAAACGGGATAGACGGGGTTTCGGGCAGCATCAATTTGTAAAGTTCGATGCCGGTATCTTTCAATTGCATCTCTGCCTGCAAAAAATAGCGAGAGTCGGTCCACAATCCTGCTTTATCCATAGTCACAACCACAGTCCCAGCAGAACCCGTAAAGCCGGAAATCCATTCGCGGTATTTCCAACACGCGGCGGGGTATTCACTCAAGTGGGGGTCGGTTGTCGGGATGATATAAGCTTGAACGTGATGTTCTTTCATCTCGCGCCTCAGGGCAGCGATTCTTTCGCAAATATTTGTATTCATAGTACTTGAAAATTTAGTAACATTCAGATGCAAACTTACGGAAAAATCTCCAATCCCGTAAGACTGCCGGGCAATATCATCCACAGCCTGCATTTTTGCAAAAAG
>CAYZTO010000062.1:3092-4406 GCA_964481365.1 uncultured Parabacteroides sp.
GCAGAATTTTTATAGTGAAAACCGCTTACTTTTTTATAAAATATTACCTTTGCGATAATAATTGAAAAAAGAAGCACACTCATGAATACGGAAAAAGAAAAAATGCTCGAAGGAGTATTGTATGACGCCAATAACGACAAATCGCTGATTGCGGAAAGGCTGAAGTGCAAGGATTTGTGCCACGAATACAATCTTTTACCCCCATCGCAGACCGAGAGGCGGACGGAGATTTTGCAACACCTGCTGGGGCGGACGGGCAGGCGTTTCCTCATCGAGCAGCCCTTTTATTGCGACTATGGGTACAATATCGAATTAGGGGAGGATTTCTACGCAAATGTTAATTGTGTTATACTCGACGAAGCCAAGGTTACGTTCGGCGACAATGTTTTCATCGCTCCGAACTGCGGATTCTACACTGCCTCCCATCCTTTCGACGTGGAACAGCGCAACAGCGGGCTGGAATATGCCCGCCCGATTAACATTGGCAACAACGTGTGGATTGGGGCGCAATGCTGCATTTTGCCGGGAGTAACCGTGGGCGACAACAGCATAATCGGCGCAGGAAGCGTGGTCACGAAAGACATCCCAGCAAATTCCATCGCCGCAGGCAACCCGTGCCGCGTTATACGTGAATTATGATTCTTAAACATAAAAACAAATAGTAATGATGAGAAAATCGATGTTACCCGGACTGCTTTTGGCGGCAGTCCTGTCTTCCGGTATGGCGGAAGCGCAATCTTTGGAGAAAATGCAATGGTTCAACGAGCCGGAGCAGTGGGAAGTAAAATCCGGAAGCCTTACCATGTCGGTAACGCCGCAAAGCGACTACTGGCGCATATCGCACTACGGATTCACGGTAGACGACGCGCCTTTCTACTATTCCACCTACGGGGGAGAGTTCGAAGCCAAAGTCAAAATCACCGGAAATTACAAAGAGCGTTTCGACCAAGCGGGACTGATGTTGCGGATTGACCACGAGAATTATATCAAAGCGGGCATCGAATTTGTAGATGGGAAATACAACCTCAGCACGGTAGTCACCCACCACACGTCCGATTGGAGCATAATCCCGCTCGACCAGCCGGTGCAATATGTATGGATAAAAGCCGTCCGCCGCTTGGACGCCGTAGAAATTTTTTACTCGTTCGACGACGAAAATTACACTATGATGCGCAACGCCTGGCTACAGGACAACACGCCGGTGCAAGTCGGCATGATGGCAGCCTGTCCCGACGGGCAAGGCTTCACGGTCACTTTCGAAAACTTCAAAGTGAAGCACCTCCCCGATTCGCGGCGGCTGGAATGGCTTGAGAA
>CAYZTO010000062.1:4506-14225 GCA_964481365.1 uncultured Parabacteroides sp.
GCGGCGGCTGGAATGGCTTGAGAAGAATAAGGGGGAATAACTTTCCCGGGAAAAAAACCGTCGCGTGGCGCGAAACCATTTTTCCAAACAGAAATGACACGTCGCGCGGCGCGAAACCATTTTTCTAAACAGAAATGACACGTCGCGTGGCGCGAAAGCATTTTTCCAATCAGAAATGCACCGTCGCGTGCCGCGAAAGCACTTTTCCAAACAGAAATGACCCGTCGCGCGGCGCGAAACCATTTTTCCAATCAGAAAAGCCCCGTCGCGTGCCGCGAAACCATTTTTCCAAACGGAAGAAAGCAATTCATGCCGCCTTTATGCCATTTTATGCTAACTTTGCCACATCATTTACCAAAAGCTATTTATCAGACATGGGAAATATAAGAAATTTACTACTGGCGGGGATTATGGTGCTGCTGGCGTGCTGTTCCTTCGCGTCTTCCGAAAAACAAGGAAGTGGAAATGACGGCGAGGCTGACGGAGCTTCAAGCGCGGGCGAAGTCGTTGTCCTGACGAAAGCGGAGTTCCTTTCAAAAGTTTTCAACTACGAAAAGAACCCGTCCGAGTGGGTTTACGAAGGAGACAAGCCCTGCATCATCGATTTTTACGCAGATTGGTGCGGGCCTTGCCGTATGGTTGCCCCGATACTGAAAGACTTGGCGGCGGAGTACAAAAACGACCTTGTCGTCTATAAAATAAACATAGACAACGAGCAAGAGCTGGCGGCAGTGTTCGGCATACAAAGCATTCCCACGTTTTTGTTCGTCCCGAAAGACGGCATGCCGATGTTGGCTCAAGGTGCTTTGCCGAAGGAGGCTTTCGTAAAACAAATCAAGGAATTCCTGCTCGAATAGGAATAAAATTGAAGCAGACGGCTGCCGCGCAGAAAAATTGCCGGAACCTGTCCCGCACAGGGAAACACCGGCTCACGGCGCATGAATTTGCGACCACGCTCCCCCGACCTCTGCATTTAAAAGGCAATATAACCAATTTTTAACGTGCGATGCCTGCATAAAAAGCTAAGATAGCCCTACTTTTGTGGGAGATAAACATTCATTTTTATTTAATCTTGATGCTATGCAAAACAGACGTAATTTTTTAAAGCAAGCTTCTTTATTGCTTGCAGGCGGGTTGGTTACACCCCAGTTGTTATCATCTTGCGGCGGAAAGTCGGCAACTACACAAGCTGCGGGCGAAGCTGCCTCCGCGACTAAAGCGGCAGCAGGGAAATATATTGGTTTGCAATTATACTCCCTCCGCGAGATGGTGAAGGAAGATGGAATCCAGAAAGTGCTGGAAACCGTGGCAAAAATGGGTTACAAGAACCTTGAAACGGCAAGTTACGACAATGGCAAGATTTACGGGCTGGCTCCTGCCGAGTTCAAGAAGATTGTCAATGATTTGGGTATGAAATGCACAAGCGCGCACTTGGGGCAGGCTTTCACAAAAGAAAAAGAGGCAGAAGTTTTGTCTTGGTGGGACCAGGCTATTGAAGCGCACAATGAATTAGGAGTAAAATACATAGTCCAGCCATGGATGCCTGTCAATGACCAGACTACCCTGGATGACTTAAAGATGTATTGCGACTATTTCAATACTGTCGGATATAAAACCTCTGCCGCAAGCATTTCGTTCGGTTACCACAACCACGATTTCGAATTCCGCAAGATTGGAGACCAATTAATCTATGACTTCTTGCTCGATAACGTAAGTTCCAACCATGTATTCTTTGAAATGGATGTATATTGGCTGCAACACGGCGGCGGAGACCCGGTAGCTTACCTGAAGAACCGCCCGTCACAATTCAAAGCCATCCACATCAAAGACGAGAAAGAAATCGGGGCAAGCGGGAAAATGGACTTCAAGCCGATTTTCGACCAGATGTATGCAAACAATATAAAGGATTGGTACGTCGAAGTTGAAGAATACACGAACAACAATCCGGTGGAAAGCGTGCAGCAAAGCTATGATTTCCTGAACAATGCCGATTACGTGAAATAACTTCAAATAATCACGCATAATTATCAGGGCATGGGAGCTTCGGAGCCTGTGCCCTTTCTCTTTCTATCCGCGCCTTTCCTATGAATCCTATCCCCAAGAACAAGGAATCTTAACAGAGGAAACACCCCCGGCGCAACAAAAAAAGAACAAAAAAACCACCCTTTTATTCCATTAATAATCATTTGTTTAAACAACAGCCCCGATTCGAAAATTTTTCCAATCGTAGATGAAACTGGCGTTTCTTTACACGGATAGGCGATTTGCCCAACCTTAATCGCAGTTTAAAAGATGCCAAAAAAAAATATTCCGGCTCAATTATGCACCAAATGTTCGTAATATTGCATACCCTAAAAAGAAAAAGGCTAATAATATGGAAGTGATAAGAGGTTATATTTCACAAATTATCGGTCCTGTTGTCGATATTCATTTTAATGATAACAATAAGGGACAGAAGACTATTCTTCCTCATATCCATGACGCAATGGAAATAACCCGTGCTAATGGGAAAACATTAGTCGTAGAAGTGCAGCAACACATCGGAGAAAATACGGTAAGAACCGTAGCGATGGACAGTACGGACGGTCTAAAAAGAGGAATGGAAGCTGTTTCATACGGTTCACCTATCACAATGCCTATAGGCGACCAAGTGAAAGGACGTTTGATGAATGTCACAGGGCAAGTAATCGACGGAATGAAAGAGCTCGACAAAACCGGAGCATTCCCCATCCACCGCGAACCTCCTAAATTTGAAGATTTGAAAACAAGCAAAGAAGTGCTTTTTACAGGTATCAAAGTCATAGATTTGCTTGAACCTTATTTGAAAGGAGGTAAAATCGGATTGTTTGGCGGCGCGGGTGTCGGAAAGACAGTGCTTATTAAAGAGCTTATAAACAACATCGCCAAACGGCACAACGGATTCTCCGTATTTGCCGGCGTAGGGGAACGAACCCGTGAAGGGAACGATTTGCTCCGCGAAATGATAGAATCCGGGGTTATCCGGTACGGAGATGAGTTCCTCAAGAGCATGGAAGAAGGCAAATGGGATTTGTCCAAAGTAGATTTTGAAGAAGTAAAGAAGTCGCAAGTTGCAATGGTGTTCGGGCAAATGAATGAACCTCCCGGAGCACGTTCTTCCGTCGCACTTTCAGGTTTGACTATAGCAGAATCTTTCCGCGACACAGCTGCAGAAGGAGAAACGAAGGATATTTTGTTCTTCATTGATAATATCTTCCGTTTCACCCAAGCAGGTTCTGAAGTATCCGCATTACTCGGGCGAATGCCATCCGCAGTAGGTTATCAACCAACACTTGCCACAGAAATGGGTGCAATGCAGGAGCGTATTACTTCAACGAAGAAAGGGTCAATCACATCTGTACAGGCTGTTTACGTGCCGGCAGACGACTTGACAGACCCTGCGCCGGCAACTACTTTCACACACTTGGATGCGACAACTGTGTTGAGCCGCAAAATTGCCGAATTAGGTATTTATCCGGCAGTAGACCCATTGGAATCAACCTCCCGTATCCTTGATCCTCTTGTAGTAGGGAAAGACCACTATGAGACAGCACAACGCGTAAAACAAATCCTTCAACGCAACAAGGAATTGCAGGATATCATCTCCATTTTAGGCATGGAAGAACTTTCCGAAGAAGACAAAATAACTGTCAATCGCGCTCGTCGAGTACAACGTTTTTTGTCTCAACCGTTCTCTGTTGCCGAGCAATTCACCGGAGTTCCCGGTGTGATGGTTTCTATAGAAGATACTATACGCGGTTTCAAGATGATTATGGACGGAGAAACAGACAATATCCCGGAACAAGCATTCTTGAATGTTGGAACAATCGAAGAGGTTATCGAAAAAGGAAAACGATTGGCTGAACAAGTACATTAATATAACCATGAAACTGGAAATTGTATCCCCGGAAGGCATAGTTTACCAAGGTGAAACAAATTATGTGTTTTTCCCTGGACTGGGTGGTTCTTTTGATGTACTTCCTCATCACGCACCGTTAATAGCCGCTTTACAGAAAGGCGTTATTAAGTTTGACAAAGAAGGGAAAACAGAAGAACAACCTATTGGAAGCGGTTTTGTGGAAATAAAGAACGATAAACTGTCAGTCTGTATAGAACAACTTTAAATATAGAATTAATGAGTGGTAGATTACGAATGAAGTTAATGGCCTTGATTACATTTGTAAATGTAGTCGTAGGTGTAGCCTTTGGTGGATTGCTTTATACAATCTGGCCGGATCATTATTTCCGTTGGTATCCTTCCATTCCGTTTTTTTATTGGTTCACAGCAATGGCAATGGCCTTTTTCCTTGACAGCGTAAAACGAAAAAAAGGAGATGTGACAGTAACAACGTTTATGGTCGTTCGTTTCTGTAAATTCACACTGACAATCTTTTTCTTATGGCTTTACGCTGAAATGGTTGGTGAAAGTCTGAATGGATTTGGCTTTACAGTGATGATATTCTATTTCATCTATTTAGGATTAGAAACCTACTCGATTTATTTGTTCGAGAAAAAGAGAATGAAACGAGAAAAGAAAGAAAAAGATGAACAGGATAAAAAATAAATTCAGCTTATGGCTGACTATATTAGTATGTTTTTTCTCATTTAGCGGAGCTAAAGCCGCTTCGGAGGGAGTAGATGTGAAAAGCATAGTATTCTCGCATATTCAAGATGCATACACATGGCATATTACGGAAATGGGCGGGCATGAAATTTCCATTCCACTACCTGTTATTGTCAAAGGAGATGAAAGCGGCTGGCACTTTTTCCTCTCATCGCGTATAAGTGAAGGAAAAACATACGAAAACTTCTCTTTAGCAGAAGATGGTGATTATGCTGGAAAAGTAGTAGAGACTCTTTCTTCAGGAGAAATCGTTCGACCAATTGATATTTCACTTACAAAAGATGTCTGCGGATTATTAGTGGCGTGTGTTTTGTTATTAACAGCAATTCTAACCATAGCTCGCTGGTATAAAAAACATCCAGGAAAAGCTCCGGGCGGATTTGTTGGAATGATTGAGGCTGTCATTATGTATATTGAAGAAGATGTAATTGCAAAGTCTATCGGAGAAGACTATAAAAAGTATTCATCTTATTTACAAGCCGTATTCTTTTTCATTCTTATAAACAATCTCTTGGGAGTTATTCCTATATTCCCTGGTGGAGCAGTCGTTACGGGTAATATTACCATTACTTTTGTTTTGGCAGTTTGCACATTCATTGCGACAAATGCAAGTGGAACAAAAACTTATTGGAAAGAAATCTTTTGGCCAAATGTTCCTATATATCTTAAGTTACCTATTCCAATCATGCCATTTGTTGAGTTCTTCGGTGTATTTACAAAGCCGTTTGCCTTAATGATTCGTCTATTTGCCAACATCATGGCAGGACATGCCATTATCTTGGCATTGACTTGCCTGATTTTTATCACGGCATCTATGGGTATTATCGTGAATAGTGGAATGACTGTTGTTTCTGTTTTATTTTGTATTTTCATGAATTGCATGGAATTATTCGTAGCTTGTTTACAAGCTTATATTTTCACTTTGTTATCGGCAAATTATATCGGATTAGCGAAGGCAAAAGATTAAAACAATTATAAATTAGTATGATACTAAAAATTAACAACTGAATTATCATTAAAAATAATGCATTATGTTATCAACAATTTTATTACAAGCAGCAGGTATGGGACTTGCTAAAATGGGTGCAACAATTGGCGCAGCATTAGCTGTAATCGGTGCAGGTATTGGTATAGGTTTAATTGGTAAAGGAGCTGTTGAAGCTATTGGTCGTCAGCCATCAGCCGCAGGTGATATTCGTACTTCCATGTTGATTATGGCAGCCTTGATAGAAGGTGTTGCATTATTCGCTATTGTTGTTTGTTTCTTGGGTCTGTTCCAACAATAAATAAAGAGTTATGTCATTACTAACGCCAGATTCAGGACTTCTTTTCTGGATGATTCTGTCGTTTGGTATTGTGCTTGTGGTTCTTTCAAAATACGGTTTCCCGGTAATAATAAAAGCCGTGGAACAACGAAAGGCTTACATCGAAAGTGCTTTAGATTCAGCCCATAAAGCAAACGAACAACTCGCCAATCTAAAAGCAGAAGGGGAAGCCATCATCGCACAAGCAAAAGAACAACAGAACGCTATCTTAAAAGAAGCGACAATTACTAAAGAACAAATCATTGCCGAAGCAAGGCAAAAAGCTGCTGACGAAACACGCAAGCAATTGGAAGAAGCGACCCGCCGCATTCGCGAAGAAAAAGAAAAAGCAATCCGTGAAGTGCGAGCCGAAATTACCGACCTTTCGCTTGCTATCGCCGAGAAAATAATGGATGAATCCCTCAGCCACGACGACAAGCAGAAGCAGGTCATCAATAAACTGTTGGACGAAATGTCTTTTAGCAAATCATAAAGTATGGATATTGGAACACTTTCTTCTCGGTATGCAAAAGCCCTTTACTCTCTGGCATCAGAGAAAGGTCTGGCTGCTAGAGTTTACCAAGACATGAAAAAACTGTCCGACAATTTCTTGAATGAACGCAAACTGGAGGATATGTTGGCTAATCCGCTTGTTCCTGCATCCAGAAAAGAAAAACTTCTGATTATAGCAGGAGGCATCAATGTATGCGACTTATACACCCGCTTCATCAGACTGGTTTTAGAACACAAGCGCGAGTCTTACTTGCCATTCTTCGCACGTTCGTTCGTGGAACTTTACCGGAAAGAGAAGAAAATCATCCGTGTCCTCTTTAGCACGGCAATTCCGACGGACAAACCTACCCAAGAGCATTTGAAAAAAAAGCTCCAAGAGGAAACAGGTTACACAATCGAATTTTCCGGGCATGTGAATCCAAAACTTATCGGCGGTTTTCAATTATATATTGGCAACTACAGGCTGGATGCCAGTTATGCTTCGCAGTTGCGCAATATCCGAAGCCAGTTACTTGACAGGAAATAATTAACGAAAAAGAAGTATGACAGATCAGATAAAAGCTAGTGAAGTTTCCGCCATTCTGCGCAAAGAACTGGAAGGTATCAGCACAGAAACTAAAATGGAAGAAGTAGGGACAGTCCTTGAAGTCAGCGACGGGGTTGCCCGTATTTACGGTTTGGACAATGCTGAAGCCAGCGAATTGCTCCGCTTTGACAATGGCATGGAAGCTATCGTAATGAACTTGGAGGTCGATAATGTAGGTGCCGTCCTGTTAGGTCCGACAGACCTTGTCAAGGAAGGAGATACAGTTACCCGAACCAACCGTATCGCTTCCATCAGGGTAAGTGAGAGCATGATTGGGAGAGTTATCGACCCGTTAGGAAACCCGATAGACGGCAAAGGGGAAATCACGGGAGAAACCTGCGAGATGCCCCTCGAACGCAAAGCCCCGGGTGTCATCTACCGCCAACCGGTAAACGAGCCGTTGCAAACAGGCATAAAGGCTGTTGATGCCATGATTCCTATCGGAAGAGGGCAACGCGAGTTGATTATCGGTGACCGCCAGACAGGTAAGACATCCATCGCCATAGACACTATCATAAACCAACGCAGCAACTACGAGGCAGGTAATCCTTTGTATTGCATATATGTCGCCATCGGGCAAAAAGCATCCACAGTTGCCGCATTGGTAAGCACGTTGGAGGAAAAAGGCGCTATGGACTATACCATAGTAGTAAGCGCAACAGCCGCAGACCCTGCAGCCATGCAATATTTCGCGCCATTCGCGGGTGCTGCCATCGGGGAGTATTTCCGTGATACAGGCCGCCACGCCTTGGTTGTCTACGACGACCTTTCGAAGCAGGCTGTGGCATACAGGGAGGTTTCTCTGATTCTGCGCCGTCCTTCCGGACGTGAAGCCTATCCGGGCGATATCTTCTACCTCCACTCCCGTTTGCTCGAACGTGCCGCAAAAATCATAGGGCAACAGGAAGTTGCTGAGCAGATGAACGACCTCCCCGAAAGCCTGAAAGGGAAAGTGAAAGGTGGTGGTTCGCTGACAGCCCTGCCTATCATCGAGACCCAGGCGGGCGACGTTTCAGCCTACATCCCCACGAATGTGATATCCATCACCGACGGGCAGATATTCCTTGAAACAGACCTGTTCAACCAAGGCAACCGCCCGGCAATCAACGTAGGTATATCCGTATCCCGTGTGGGTGGGAACGCACAGTTGAAGGCGATGAAGAAAGTCGCAGGTACGCTGAAAATCGACCAGGCACAATACCGCGAACTTGAGTCGTTCACCAAGTTCGGCAGCGACATGGACCCTGTAACAGCATTCACCATCGACAAGGGGCAAAAGAACACACGCCTACTGATACAGCCGCAGTACAGCCCTATGCCCGTAGCCGAGCAGATAGCCATCCTTTATTGCGGTACGAAAGGGTTGCTCAGGGACGTGCCGCTCGAGAGCGTAAGGGACTTTGAAGAAGCCTTCCTGAGGAAGATGCGCACAACGCACCAGAAAGACATACTCGAGCCATTAAGCAAAGGCATCATCAACGACGACATCTCGAAGGCAATTGAAAGTGCCGCAAGCGAAGTGGCACAAACGTACAAGCAATAATCATCAGCATCATGGCTTCACTTAAAGAGATAAAAGCCCGTATATCTTCCGTCAAAAGCACGCAGAAAATCACGTCTGCAATGAAGATGGTATCATCGGCGAAGCTGCACCGCACGCAAGCAGTATCGGCACATTCGTTGCGATATACTGAAGAATTGCAGGGCATACTCAACGGGCTGCTGGCATCAGGCGAAGACATCAGCTCGCCATTCATTGCGCAGCGCGAAGTCCGCACCGTCGCAATAGTGGCTTGCGCGTCGAACAGCGGCTTGTGCGGGGCATACAACTCGAACGTATGGAAGAAGTTGTCCGACCTGATAGCCCGCTACGAAAAGGAGAAGATAGCCTTCCGCCTTTTCCCGATAGGGAAGAAGATAGCCGACAACATCCGCAGGGCTGGATATGCTTTCGACGACCGCTTCATCGACACGGCAGACAAGCTGACGTATGCGAAAGCGGCACAGGTGGCAGCCGAGCTTATGCGCCTTTATGCAGAAAAAGAAGTAGACAAGGTGGAGCTTCTGTACCATCATTTCAAAAGCACGGCTGTGCAGGTGATGACCGACAAGACCTACCTGCCGCTCACCCTGCAGGCCGGCAGCGACGGCGAGGCAGCCAACGATTCGTATCTCTTGGAACCTTCCAGAGAAGAGCTGCTAGCTGCGCTATTGCCGAAGCTTTTGAACCTGACCATCTACACCACGCTCCTCGACACGCTCACTGCCGAACATGGCGCACGGATGATGGCAATGCAGGTTGCCGACGACAACGCCAACGACCTTGCACAAGACCTGACCCTGCAATACAACAAGGGCCGCCAGCAGGTGATAACAAACGAGCTGCTCGACATAGTGGGAGGCTCTATGAAATAGCGTCGTCCCTTGCAAGAAGACGACAGGGGCACGGGGGATTGCTATTCCTTCCGTGCCTTTTTTGTACCCTTTCCCGGCATACCCTCAAGGGCGGCACACTCCCGCCCGAGGTGGCTGCAGGTCATCTCTGCACGAGGCTGCAGGACACTCCTGCACGAGGCTGCAGGACACCCCTGCACGAGGCTGCAGGTCATCTCTGCACGAGGCTGCAGGTCACCCCTGCACGAGGCTGCAGGACACTCCTGCACGTAGCAACCAG
>CAYZTO010000063.1:0-14163 GCA_964481365.1 uncultured Parabacteroides sp.
TTTTTTTGACAACGATTGGATGCTTAAAGCTAACGCAACAGCTCCGGCAATCAACGTTATAGAGAATGATAAAAACTACAAAGTTGAAGTAGCAGCTCCGGGTATGACGAAGGATGACTTCACCGTCAAATTGGATGAATACAACAACCTTGTCATCACGATGGAGAGGAAAAACGAGAATAAGGATGAGAATAAGACTAACGGCCGCTATTTACGCCGCGAGTTTTCTTACTCCAAATTCCAGCAGACTATGATTTTGCCAGATGACGTTGAGAAAGATAAAATCGCAGCTTCTGTCGAGCATGGCGTACTTACCATCAACCTGCCGAAGATGACGCAGGAAGAGGTAAAGAAAGCCGAGCGGCATATCGCTATACAGTAAAACTTTGAAAATACTTTTTTTGGGAAAACGTGTGCCATTCGACGCACGTTTTTTTGTGCCCTATCCGAAGAAAATGTAACATACGAAGATTGCCACTATCGCGCCGACCAAGTCAGCCAGCAGCGAACAGGTCACGGTATAGCGCGTTTTCCGGATACCAACACTTCCGTAATATAAAGCTACCACGTATAAGGTCGTATCCGTAGAGCCTTGGACTATCGATGCCAACCTTCCGACGAACGAGTCGGCTCCGTAGGTGTTCATTGCATCAAGCATCATCCCACGCGCACCGCTTCCGCTCAATGGCTTCATCAAGATGGTGGGCAGGGCTTCTACGAAACGGCTGTCTATTCCCACGGCTTCTATCGCCAGACTTATTCCGTCTATAAGAAAGTCCATTGCACCCGATGCCCGAAAAACCCCTACCCCTACCAACACCGCTATTAGGTAAGGGATTATGCCCACAGCCGTCTTGAACCCGTCTTTCGCCCCGTCGATGAAACAATCATACACATTTACCTTCTTGCGGACACCGCTCAGGATGAAACCGCAGATGATAGTGAAGAGGAGCGTGTTCGCAAAAAGGGTAGAGTAGAGCGAAGCCTTGTCTTCGGGCAACGCGCGGAAAACAACGACTATTCCTGCCATCAATAGGACTGTCCCGCCGAAGAAAAGGAGCAAATTACGTTGGAAAATGTTTATACGCTGTTTAAAGCAGACAGCCAGCATCGCCGTTAGGGTTGAAGCGAAAGTAGCCAACATTATGGGAAGGAAAACGTCCGACGGATTTGCGGCTCCAAGCTGCGCCCTATACATCATTATGGTTACCGGGATAAGCGTCAAGCCCGACGCATTTATGCAGAGGAACATCACCATTGCGTCCGAAGCCGTGTCTTTTTTCCCGTTGAGTTGCTGCAGTTCCTGCATAGCCTTCAGACCCATCGGGGTGGCGGCATTGTCGAGTCCTAGGAGGTTTGCCGAAAAGTTCATGAAGATAGACCCCGTAGCCGGGTGCCCCTTAGGTATGTCGGGGAAAAGTTTGCTGAAGACAGGAGCCGCCAGACGTGCGAATGCCTGCACAATCCCGCCGCGCTCGCCTATTTTCATGATGCCCATCCACAAAGCAAGGATTCCCGTAAGCCCTATTGATATCTCGAAACCCGTCTTTGCCGAAGAAAAGGTGGTGTTTATTATATCGGTGAATATGTCCGTGTCTCCTGCGAACACAAGGCGGCACGCTGCCACCGCAAAGGCAATGAAAAAGAACCCTACCCAAATATAGTTAAGTACCATTTCAGTGCCTTTTTATTTCATAGACCCGATGAGGCCGTTCATGTTGCTTATGAAAGTCTCTATTGCTTCCGTGGGTTGTACGATGGCGTATGCGTTCACCCTTTCGTATATGGCGGTGTACAGTCGCCGCACTTCGGCACGCAAATCTTTCGACTTGGTTTCAGACAGCGAGATGCGTTCCGACACTTCTTCCGTCTTTTTCATCATCGCTTCGCTGAATGCGTCGTTTGCCACCCGCAGTCCCTCTATTTCTTCTTCCAAATGGAGTTCGGCCGCTGCCGCGAGGTTTAGCTCCTCGGCAAGGAAGGTCAGCATCGACCTGATTTCGGCGGTCTGCTTTGTCTGCTCGTGGTGGTTCACTCCCTTGAAGCCCGACAACACGGCAGAGAGCCTTTGCGCCGCCTTGCGCTTGTGGTCGATGGGGTTGCTCCGGTGCGTGCGCACTGTGTTCATGATTACCCCCACGTATCTGTCGCGCTCCGCGTCTGCCTTGCGCAGCTTCTTTGTGATGATGTAAGCCCTCGCGCGGTTCACTACCTGCTCCAGCTGCTTGTATTTTTCTTCGTATGCTTCGACGAGGTCTTCAATGTGGAGAGCTTCGGGCGTTGCCGATTTGATGCTGTCGAGAACCTGGCTGTGAAAGAACGCAGTTGCCCCGAGGGTGAGCTTCGTGATGGCAAATTTCCTTATTTGATGTGTCATTATATGTTTCTTTAAGCCTGAAGAGGCGGTTTTACATTCCAATATCCGGGTATTGGAAACGGAATATTTGTTTTACGATGCAAATATCCGGATATTATCATTGCAAAACAACTTTTCTAATCTATATATATAGATATTTATGATGTAAAAGATATTTTTAGAGTTGAATACCCGGATATTTGCCACGAAAACCGCCCCGGATGGCCTGCCGACGCACGTAGGAGGAATGCCCGGGGGCATTTCCGGTTTTCATTTCCTGCGCTTCTTCACAAATTCCCGCAAAAGCGTGAAGCCGGGGATGACCATCGAACCGTGGTTGAACCCGCCGAACTCGTAGAAGGTCACATCGGGATGTCCCACGAGCTTCATCAGTCTCCAAAAGTATGCCGTCTCCTCGTAACGGCCATAAAGTTCCATCTCGCGGTCGCCGGAGAGGATGAGCATGGGCGGGCAATCTTTCCTGACGTGGAAAATGGGGGCAGTGTTGTCGATGGTTGGTTGCAATGGCTCTATCCCCTGTGCGCGGCGGGTCTCGAAATGTGTGATGACTTGCCCGCTGAAAGGTACGATGCCCAAAAATTTGTCGGCGTCCACGCTATAGTCGGCAAGCAAGGACTTGTCGAGTCCCAATATGCTTGCAAGGTAACCTCCTGCGGAATGCCCTGCCAAGAATACCTGCCCGGGGTCGCCTCCGAACTGCGCGATATGCCTCACTGTCCATGCCACGGCAGCTGCAGCGTCGTCGATTATTTCCGTTGTCTTTACGTTGGGGGAAAAACGGTATCCGGCGCTTACGACTACGACCCCATCGTTGAGTAATTGTTTTGGGATTTCTTTAGTGCCGCTTGTCAGCCCGCCTCCGTGGAACCAGATTATCACAGGTGCGTCCTTTACGCTCCTCGGCGAGGCTATGTCTAACCTGCACATGGAGTCAGCGTAAGCATCCAAATGTTGTGTACGGTAATATACGTCGCGTTCGAAAACGTACTCCTCTGCCTGAGCCTCGATGAAGGCTATAAAGAGGAAAAAGGAAAGGAAAAATGTTTTGTTCATAGATATATTCTTTTAAAATGTTTTTCATGCCGAATGGAAAAAGGGAACCAGATGGTCGCCGTGGGGATGCCTTGCTTCTGCTGCCGGCTTCCTCTTTGCAAAGATAAACTTTTCTGCCAAAGGAGTGGTGCGCGGGAAGCAGGGAATGTGCGCCTATATATTAAGGTATAGGATTAGCGAATAAATGATTACCTTTGCTGGGAATAAAAAAGGATACGAGATGTATATAAATTTCTACGCTGAGGGGACGGACTTGCCCGGCATCGACCAAGAGTGCGTGTGCGAATGGATTCGCAGGGTAGCCGAGGGTTACGGGAAGCGGGTAGGTACTGTCAGCTATGTATTCTGCACCGACGAAAGGATTCTCGAAGTGAACAGGCAGTTCCTGCAACATGATTATTATACGGACATAATAACGTTCGACTACACGGGCGGTAAAAAAATAGCCGGCGACATATATATAAGCCTCGACACTGTGCGCACGAACTCCGAACAGTTCCATACCGAGTTCATGGAAGAACTTCACCGCACAATTATCCACGGCATACTCCACCTCTGCGGGATAAACGACAAAGGACCGGGGGAGCGCGAGGTAATGGAAGCGTGCGAGGACAAGGCTCTCGAGGAATGGCACGCAATGCAATCTGAAAATTGATTTTTTAAATACGGATATCCTATAATCAAACCAAAAATATGGATTTTACTTACGATGTCATTGTGGTAGGCGCCGGGCACGCAGGATGCGAAGCTGCCGCAGCTTCCGCCAACCTTGGCTCGCGCACGTTGCTTGTCACGATGGACATGAATAAAATAGCCCAGATGAGCTGCAACCCTGCCGTGGGGGGGATTGCAAAGGGACAAATAGTCCGCGAGATAGACGCACTGGGCGGACAGATGGGAATAGTTACCGACTGCACAGCCATACAGTTTAGGATGCTGAACAAGAGCAAAGGTCCTGCGATGTGGAGTCCACGCACGCAAAACGACCGCGCTCGCTTCATAGAATGCTGGCGCGGCATATTGGAAAATACCCCGAACCTTTCCATTTGGCAGGACTGCGTGACGGAACTTCTTTTAGACAGGGGGACTGTGACCGGCATCCGCACGAGACTGGGTGTGGAATTCCGCGCCGGGGCTGTAGTCTTGACAAACGGTACCTTTTTGAATGGGCTGATGCACATCGGGAGGACGCAAATTCCCGGCGGACGTATCGCGGAACCTGCAGCGACCGGATTGACAGAGCAACTCGTTTCTTTAGGATTCCGTGCCGACCGCATGAAGACCGGGACACCCGTGCGCATAGATGCGTGTAGCGTGCATTTCGACGAAATGGAAATTCAACCGGGGGAGGATGACTTCCATAAGTTTTCTTACCTCGACAGTGTAAGGCGCGTGCTTCCGCAAAAGTGTTGTTGGACGTGCTTCACTAACGAGCGTTGCCACGAAATCCTTCGTGAGGGTTTGCCCGACTCCCCACTCTACAATGGGCAAATAAAAAGTATAGGGCCGCGCTATTGCCCCAGCATAGAAACGAAGATCGTCACGTTCGCTGACAAACCCATGCACCAACTTTTCCTCGAACCTGAGGGCGTGAACACAACCGAGATGTATTTGAATGGTTTTTCTTCTTCGCTTCCCCTCAGCATCCAACTTCGCGCCCTCGAAACCATACCCGCATTCCGCGACGTTAGGATATTCCGTCCCGGTTATGCCATCGAGTACGACTTCTTCGACCCTACGCAGCTTAAACATACTTTGGAAACGAAGCTCGTTAGGAATCTTTTCTTCGCGGGACAAATAAACGGGACTACAGGCTACGAGGAAGCGGGCGGGCAAGGTATCATTGCAGGAATCAACGCGCATATAAATTGCCACGGAGGTGAGCCGTTCGAATTGAAAAGGGACGAAGCTTACATAGGTGTCCTCATTGATGACCTCGTTACGAAAGGTGTGGACGAACCTTATCGGATGTTTACTTCACGGGCGGAATACAGGATTCTTCTTCGTCAGGATGATGCGGACATGAGATTGACCGAGAAATCCTACAACCTCGGTTTGGCTGATGCGCATCGTCGCGACCTCCTGAGTGAGAAGCGGGAGTTCCGCGATGCCATAATTGATTTCTGCGCGAATTACAGTATAAAGCCCCAGCATATAAACGAGGGTCTGGAGAAGCTTGGGACAACCCCGCTCGACCACGGATGTAAACTGGAAACTTTAATTCTCCGCCCACAGATAACGCTAAGGAATATTGCAGATTTCGTTCCTGCATTAAAGGAAGTATTGGGTAAAGTTCCGGCTTCACGAAAGGAGGAAATAATAGAGGCAGCAGAGATTCTTATTAAGTATAGCGGTTACATTAAACGTGAGCGGCTCGTTGCAGACCGTATTACCCGCTTGGAGAATATACACATACGGGGAAAGTTCGACTATGACTCCATCCAGAGTCTGTCTACCGAAGCGCGGCAGAAGCTTACCCGCATCGACCCTGAAACATTAGCCCAGGCAGGACGTATTCCGGGTATATCGCCAAGTGATATAAACATTCTTCTTGTGATGCTCGGCAGATAGAAACGTAATGTTTCACGTGAAACATTACGTTAATGATTAAACATAAAGAACTGATACAGGGAAATCAAGATTAGAAAAACAAACATGTGCTTTAAGGTATCGGAGCATATTAAGTCCATCTTGGAGGTGATTCCGGAGAAACCGGGATGTTACCAGTATTTCAATGAAAAAGGAGTTATCATTTACGTCGGTAAGGCGAAGAACTTAAAGAGGCGTGTGTATTCATATTTTAGCAAAGAACCAGACAACAATAAAACAAGAGTACTGGTTAGGCAAATCCGTGACATTAAATACGTGGTGGTTGATACCGAGGAAGACGCACTGCTTTTGGAGAATAGTATGATTAAGCAATACCAGCCACGCTACAACGTGTTGCTGAAAGATGGAAAGACTTATCCGTCTATTGTTGTCAAAAATGAATACTTCCCGAGGGTTTTCCAGACAAGAAATATTGTACGGGATGGTTCGCGGTACTATGGACCTTACCCTTCTGTTTATGTTGCAAAGGTAATGCTGCAGCTTCTGAAAGAAATTTACCCTATCCGGACTTGCAAATATCCACTGACACCGGAAAAAATCCGTGAGGGGAGGTACAAAGTATGCCTCGAATACCATATCAAACGCTGCAAAGGTCCTTGTGAAGGATTGCAGACTTCAGAAGAATATCAGCAAAACATAGTAGAGATAAAAGAAATACTTAAAGGGAATATATCACAAATAAGTAAGCACCTCTATAATGAAATGCAGCGGCTCGCAGGAGAATTGCTTTTCGAGGAGGCACAATTAGTGAAGTTGAAATACGAAGCAATAGAGAATTACCGGGCAAAATCTACGGTTGTAACTCCAATGCTTCATAATATTGATGTTTTTTCCATAACCCCGAATGAAAATTCTGTATACATAAACTATCTGCACATCGGGAATGGAGCGGTGGTCCAGGCTTACACATTCGAATACAAAAAAAGGCTGGATGAAACTAAAGAGGAATTGCTTTCCCTCGGCATAGTAGAAATGAGGAGCCGTTTCGAGAGTACTGCGCGTGAATTGATAGTTCCGTTTGAGTTGGATATGGAGTTGGAGGGTGTAACCATTACTGTTCCGCAGCGAGGTGATAAGAAAAAACTCTTGGAACTCTCGGAAATAAATGGAAAACAATTCAAAATAGACAGGTTGAAACAAGCCGAAAAGCTGAATCCTGAACAGCGAAACACCCGTCTTCTGAAAGAAATCCAAGAAGTCTTGCATCTTGAAAAATTACCTGCGCATATAGAATGTTTTGACAATTCCAACATACAAGGTAGTGATGCGGTAGCTGCCTGCGTCGTGTTCAAGATGGGGAAACCATCGAAAGCAGATTATCGTAAGTATAATATTAAGACAGTTGTAGGCCCGGACGATTATGCCTCTATGAAGGAAGTAGTGAGACGGCGATACCAGCGTGCAATCAACGAAAATACTCCATTGCCAGACCTCATTATTACCGACGGAGGAAAGGGACAAATGGAGGTAGTTCGCTCGGTGGTCGAGGATGAACTTAAACTTTCAATTCCGATTGCAGGTCTGGCTAAAGATGGTAAACACCGCACATCAGAATTGCTGTTCGGATTTCCACCGGAAATAATCGGAATAAATCCCGACAGCCCGCTTTTCCTTCTCCTCACGCGGATGCAGGATGAAGTCCATCGTTTCGCGATTTCTTTCCACAAAAATAAAAGAAGCAAGGGGCAAACACGTTCCGAGCTGGATTCGGTAAAAGGTATAGGAGAAAAGACAAAGATTGCATTGCTGAGGCATTTCAAAAGTGTGAAGCGCATCAAGGAAGCCTCTTTTGAAGAATTGAAGGGAATCGTCGGAGAGGCGAAGGCAAAGGCTCTGCAGGAAGGATTACAGAAAAAAGCAAAAACTAATACAAACGAGGAATGAAAACAGTCATACAACGAGTACAGCATGCTTCCGTCACAATCGATGGAAGCCTAAAATCAAAAATAGGTAAAGGATTGTTGGTTCTTGTAGGGATAGAAGACCGCGACACGGACGAAGATATAGAATGGTTAAGCAAGAAAATATGCTGCCTTCGGATTTTTGACGATGACAAAGGCGTAATGAACCTCTCGGTTACGGATGTGTATGGTGAAATAATGGTGGTTAGCCAGTTTACTTTGCAAGCATCGACAAAAAAAGGTAACAGACCTTCCTACATCCGTGCGTCGAAACCGGATTTTGCCATTCCGATGTATGAGAAATTCTACAAGGAAATGAGCGTGCATTTAGGAAAGGAGGTGCAGACTGGAACATTTGGGGCGGACATGAAAGTAGAACTGCTGAACGACGGTCCGGTTACAATAATAATAGATTCTCAAAACAAAGAATGAAATACAATCCTATGAAAAATATCAGTATTAGGCAGGCGCAGGAAATTGTGGATAATTGGATAAAGACTTATGGTGTCCGTTACTTCAATGAACTTACGAATATGGCGGTGCTCACGGAAGAAGTGGGGGAAGTCGCGCGGATTATATCCCGCACATACGGGGAACAGTCTTTTAAGGAAAGCGATAAGAAGCCTGACCTCGCCGATGAACTTGCTGACGTGTTGTGGGTGGTAATCTGCCTTGCAAATCAAACAGGCATAGACCTTACGGAGGCTTTCGTAAATAATATCCGGAAAAAGAGCGAACGAGATAAAGAAAGACATATCAACAACAATAAACTTTAGAAGAAATGGAACACATACACGATTGTGATTGTGGCTGCGGGCACAATCACGGACATGATGAAACGGAGAACTATCCGAAATTGGATAAGTGCCATGAGGCGTTGGGAAAATTCGACAATACCGAAACCGACGAGCAGGTGCAGGCAGCCGTAACAGACATTCTGGACAAACAGGCAAGGAAATATTTCACGCCCGAAGTGCTTAAAAATATCCACGGTTGCATAGACCTAACCTCTCTTACTTCCCTTGATACAAAAGAAAGCATTTGGAAAATGGTGGAAAGCGTGAACGATTACGAGGGTACACGCCCAGACGTGCCGAATGTCGCCGCTATATGTGTTTACCCTATATTCACCGAGACGGTAAAACAGGCGCTGCGTGCCAACGGTGTGAATATTGCAACGGTTTGCGGTGGATTTCCGGCTTCGCAGACATTTACCGAGATAAAAGTGGCTGAAACCGCGATGGCTGTGATGGAAGGCGCCGAGGAAATAGACTTGGTGATGAATCTTGGGCTTTTTCTCGAAGAAAATTACACCGAACTGTGCGACGAAATAGAAGAAATCAAGGCGAGTTGTCGTGGTGCGAAGCTGAAAGTTATAATTGAGGCCGCTGCTCTGGCAACTGCGGAAAACATACGCAAGGCTTCAATCCTCGTGGCATATTCGGGGGCTGATTTTATCAAGACTTCGACGGGAAAGGGATATCCGGGCGCATCTCCCGAAGCTGCATATACTATTTGTCGTGTCATAAAGAAATACTACGAACTGACAGGGCGGAAAGTGGGCATAAAAGTTTCGGGAGGAATACGGACAGCCGAAGATGCGGTTAATTATTACACCATAGTGAGGGAATTGCTTGGTTCGGAATGGACGAAAAAAGATTTGTTCCGCATCGGGGCAAGCAGTTTGGTTGGAGACATTGAAAAGAGGTTAGGAAAGTAAGAATCCTCTCTCCTACTCTGCCTGAAATCCCAACTCAACCCAGAGTTGGCGTTTTTACTCTTCCCTAATCCCGCCCTACATCAGGGTGGGGCTATTAGTTTATCCCAAATCGGCCATTAGAAATAATAATAAAGCCATTTCCCAATCGATTTGTGATAAAGACCTATTACGGATACTCTTACAACAATGAAACCATTACATCATGCACGACAACGTATAGCATCATATAGTATGATGGCAACCATCATGTACGATGATGCTCGCTCGATTAGCTACTTTCATAAGTTCGTTTCGTATAATTCCATGCCGCTGTTCCGCCATGCCCTTATTAGTTCCCAAAAAACTTCCCCAAGACAGCCCGCTACGAACTAGTCTCAACACTGGAAAATCTTAATGACCGATTGGGTATAAAACAAGGCGGGTTTTTTGTTTCTTATATGTAGAGGGAATGAATTTAGGTTGTAAAGAGAGTATCAGGGAGAATTGTTAATCCATTATTTGTCCCGCTCCACAACGTAATCGGCGAGTTTGCGCAAAGCTTGCCTTGCATATGAAGCAGGAAGTTTGTCGAGTTCAGCAACGGCTTTGTCGCGGAATTCTTCCATGCGCCGCTCGGCATAAGCAATGCCTCCCTGAGCCTTTGCGAAGTCAATTAAAGCTTCTATGTTGGCAGCAGAATAATTTTTTTCTAATATGATGCGGCGGAAATGGTCAGCCTCTCCCCTACCCGACTTCAGTGCAAAAATGAGTGGCAGCGTGACTTTCCCTTCACGGATGTCGTTTCCTGTCGGCTTGCCTATATTGGAGTCTTTGAAGTAGTCGAATATGTCGTCTTTTATCTGGAAACTGTATCCCAACAATTCCCCGTACTGGCGGCATACGTCTATCATCTCTGTTGATGCTCCTGCCGAGATTGCCCCTATCTCTGCGCAGGCAGAAAGCAGGGATGCGGTTTTCTTATAGATGACCTGAATGTAGCTTGTCTCGTCGATTATGTTTTCGTTTGCGGTCTCGAGTTGCTTGATTTCTCCTTCCGACAAATCCCTTCCCAAATCAGATACGATGCTTATGATGCGCAAATCCCCCGTCTGTATGGAGCGAGCCAAAGCAGTTGAAAGCACATAATCACCAGCAAGGACTGAAACCCGGTTGTCGAAAATGGCATTGAGAGACGGGAGGCCACGCCGTTGCTTTGTTTCGTCTATTACATCGTCGTGTATCAATGTCGCCGTATGAAGTAACTCCAGGAAGATGGCAGAATTGATGGTGCGGTCGTTTACTCCCCCGCAAGCTTCGGCTGCAAGGAGCGTAAGCAGAGGGCGGATATGCTTTCCCGTTGAACTTAGTATCTGGTCTATGGCAGATTGCAACAAACTGGTCCCGCTTCGCAGTGAAGCGGCAAATTCTTCATTGAATCGGGCGAAAGATTCAGCTACCGGGCGTTCTATTTCAAGTCTGTCTTTCATAAATCTATAAAGGATGCGCAAAAGTAACAAAAAGTATTGAGCAAGCGACTTTTCTCGTACATTTACCGATATTTGCACGAGAAAAAATACATATTAAAAGTATGAAGCTGCTTCTGATAGATGCTTACGCGCTGATATACCGTTCTTATTACGCGTTGCTGAAAACCCCGCGTATCAATTCGAAAGGGGTCAATACATCTGCTATTTTCGGATTTGTGAATATCCTCGAAGACGTGTTGAAGAGGGAAAACCCGACGCATGTCGCTGTGGCATTCGACCCTCCCGGACCGACTTTCCGCCACGAAGCGTTCAAGCAATACAAGGCGCAGCGCGAGGAAACACCGGAAGTAATCAGGCAATCCGTGCCAATCATCAGGGAAATCATAGGGGCTTACAATATCCCGATTCTCGAAGTTGAATATTATGAAGCCGACGACGTGATTGGAACCATCGCACGGCAGGCAGCTGCGGGAGGTTATGACGTTTATATGATGACCCCGGACAAAGATTACGGGCAGCTTGTAGGCGAACATATATATATGTACAGGCCGAGGCACGGAGGAGGATATGAACTGATGGGCGTTCCTGAAGTCTTGGATAAGTTCAAGCTCGAAAATACCGCGCAGGTTATCGATTATCTCGGTTTGATGGGTGATGCTTCGGATAACATCCCGGGTTGCCCCGGCGTAGGTGAAAAGACAGCTCAAAAACTGCTCGCCCAATTCGGGAGCATCGAAAACTTGCTCGCGCATACTGATATGCTTAAAGGAGCGCAGCGGAAGAAGATAGAAGAAAACGCAGAGCAAATCCGCTTTTCGCGTTTCCTTGCAACAATCAAGACAGATGTTCCGATTAGGTTCGATTCCGAGTCGTGCAAGAAGCAATCACAGGATGAGGAGAAGTTGGCTGAGATATTTACGGAACTGGAGTTCCGCACGTTCCTGAACCGCTTAAAACCTGAAAGCGGGAAAAGCGTACAGAATGAACCCACTCAAGGCTCGCTCTTTGACGTTTTTCCGCCCGAGAATGCGGACGAACAAAAAAATTCGATTCTCGCGGACTTAAAAACCACCCCCCACACCTATCATGTCGTTGATAATGAAGAAAAAAGGGCTGAATTATCGCGTTTTTTGGAAGGCAGGGAATTTTTTGCTTTTGACACGGAAACCGACGGGCTTGAACCTCTCAGGTCGCATCTTGTGGGAATGTCCTTTGCCGTGAAGCCATACGAAGCATGGTACGTGCCTGTCCCGGAAGATGAAGCAGATGCACAGCGCGTTGTGGCTTGCTTCTCCCCCGTTCTCCAAGACAAAGGCATCATGAAAATAGGCCAGAACATAAAATTCGACATTCTTGTGCTGCGCCGTTACGGCGTGAAGGTTGCTGGTCCGCTTTTCGATACGATGATTGCGCATTACCTCATAAATCCGGAATTAAGGCACAACATGGATTACCTCGCCGAGACATACCTTAAATACAAGCCCATACCAATTGAAGAGCTTATCGGACCCAAGGGGAAAAAGCAAGGAAACATGCGCGACGTCCCGCTCGACAAGATTTCGGAATATGCAGCGGAAGACGCAGACGTTACACTCAGGTTGAAGGATTACCTCGAGCCGCAGCTGGAAGCTGAAAACGTTCATTCGTTATTCCGCGACATCGAGATGCCTTTGATTTACGTCCTCGCCGAAATGGAATCTGCAGGAGTAAAGCTGGACACCCATGCATTGGCTGAGTCGTCTGAAATGCTTTCCAAACAGCTTGCAGGCATCGAGCAAGAAATATATGCCCTTGCCGGAATGAGATTCAACCTTAATTCACCCAAGCAAATAGGAGATGTATTCTTCGAACACCTGAAACTCGATGAAAAAGCGAAGAAAACCAAAACAGGCAGCTACAGCACCGGCGAGGAAGTCCTTGAAAAGCTGAAAGGCAAGCATCCTATCGTGGGGAAACTGTTGGAATACCGCGGACTCAAAAAACTCCTCAGCACGTACATAGATGCCCTCCCCGAACTGATTAATCACGATACAGGGAAGATTCATACGTCGTTCAACCAAGCCGTTACTGCTACGGGGCGCCTAAGTTCCACGAATCCGAACTTGCAAAACATACCCGTGCGCGATGAACTTGGAAGGGAAATACGCCGGGCTTTCACAGCCGACAATGAGGGCTGCGTGTTCTTCTCGGCAGATTATTCCCAGATAGAACTGCGTATTATGGCCCACCTCAGCAATGATGAACACATGGTAGGGGCTTTTTGCAGCGGTGAAGACATACACGCCGCCACTGCAGCCAAAATATACAATGTCGCAGTCGGGGACGTCACCGCAGAAATGCGCCGAAAGGCTAAAACAGCGAACTTCGGCATAATTTACGGCATCTCGGCTTTCGGGCTTGCCGAACGGCTTGGAATACCGCGCTCCGAGGCTAAGGAACTTATTGAAGGATACTTCAAGACCTACCCCAACGTCAAGGAATATATGGATGAAAGCATCCGAGTGGCGAAAGAAAAGGGATACGTCGAGACCCTCTTCCACCGCAGGCGTTTTTTGCCTGATATAAATTCCCACAACGCCGTGGTACGCGGCTATGCCGAGCGGAACGCCATCAACGCCCCGATTCAGGGGAGCGCAGCCGACATAATCAAAATTGCAATGATTCGTATCCATGAACGCTTCGAGGCAGAAGGACTTAAAAGCAGAATGATTCTGCAAGTACACGACGAACTCAATTTCAATGTATATAAGGAAGAATACGAAAAGGTGCGCAGCATTGTTCTCGACTGCATGGAGAATGTCGTCAGCCTGCGTGTTCCCTTGGTCGCCGACCACGGAACAGGCGCAAACTGGCTTGAAGCGCATTGAACATCCCCGCTCAACCGTAACGCTATTGTAACACCGTAGCATAATATCTTTTCAAGCCCGCAATATTGTCGTAATATTGCGGGTTTACTTTTGCGGCGTGTAAAAGATATTAGCAGAAGTTAGTTATGGTAAATCAAAAAAGACGTGCAAAGTGTTTCGACTTGTTGAA
>CAYZTO010000064.1:0-13958 GCA_964481365.1 uncultured Parabacteroides sp.
CCTGTTTTTTCATGATGTACATGTACAAAATGGTTTTTTAAACCTGCTTTTTCATGATGTACATGTACAAAATGGTTTTTTAAACCTGTTTTTTCATGATGTACGTGTACAAAATGGTTTTTCAAACCTGTTTTTCCATGATGTACGTGTACAAAATGGTTTTTTAAACCTGTTTTTTCACGATGTACGTGTACATCGGCATTTTGCAGCTTTAAAACATTGCTATCAGAACCTGCTCTTTTGTTCTTCACCGGCTCCTGTCCCTTTGTACTTGCTCGGTGTCATGTTAAATCTATAGCGGAGGGTTAAAACGAACTCGCGGGAATCATAATAATTATCGGTTACTCCCGATAGACGGTTCATATATATAATGACGTTAGTCCGACGTTCATGGAAGAGGTCGTTTCCACGTAATTCAACCGTCAATGCATCTTTCAAGAAACTCTTTCGGAGAGAAACATTACAAACATAATTGTTACTATTTATATACATATTCTGCGTATGGCCTTTTCCCCGGTATGAAAAGTCCGCACCGAAAGTCAAACCCCACGGAAGTGATAAAATATTATTGAAAGATGCCATTAACATCGGGTCATTCAATCTTATTTCGTCATTATCGTATATTACATCAAACCATTGTTTGATTACACCTATACTAAATGTCGGCGACCAACATCCTATCGTAGGTGAAGCTGCTACCAAGGCTGTCAAACTCGGCAATTTGTCTAAATTCTGCTGAGTTATGACAGAAACAGAATTGTCTGCTTCATCCGGATTGCTCCATTGGATTATTGGGTCACGTTTTTGTTGGAAACTGACCATCGCTTGGAAAAAACGCCAAGTACCCATCAAAGACAAATCATGCGTGATAGACGGTTTAAGAGTTGGATTACCTATCCGACGTGTAAAACGGTTCATATAAACCATGTTATTGCTTAACTGGAAGTAACTTGGACGATTTGTCTTTGCAGAATAACTTGTTTGCAGCCGTACATTGCCAATTTTTGTTCCAAAAGATGCATTTGGAAAGAAATTATCATATTTACGGCTTTGGTCAGGACGATATATCCGGTCTTCGTAATATTTAAAGACATCGTGTTCATAACGCAGACCTGCTGAAAGTTGCCCGAAAGATAATGGATATTGATATTCCACAAACGCAGCGATATTATGCTCGCTGATTTTGCTGTAAGAAGTAGGAATATATGTTTCAGAAAAACTCAAATAGTCGTCGGTCCGATACGTATAAGTATATTCACTTCCAAAAGACAAATTTCCTCCAAACAACGGGTGCTCAAATACTAATTTTGCGGCAGCCAACTGGTTGTCCACAGGATTTTGCGAACGGATTTCCCTGTTCTCCCAGTCTTGGCTGTTTTCAAGCGTTGTTGTATTGAAATCGTAAGACTGCTTGAAATAATCCACATTCAAATTTATATTTAAATCCTCGACTTTTCCGTTATAGTAACCATTCAAATAGTGTGTAAGATGATTCGAATAGCTTGAATGGGATTGATTATTCAGTTCGTCATAATAATTTCCATTCAGAAACACATTATTTGATACAATGTCGTCATAGGAATAATTCAAATATCCGGAAATATCATATTGCATACCGATAGAATGGTTTTCGCTTAGTTGATAATTAAATCCGATTGTCGAATTGATAATATCCCACATCATATTTTCATCTGTGCGGTTCGTTTGGGTCCATATATCTTCCACATTATTGATTTGGTCTTCTCTTGAAAGGGATTCTTGTTCTTTACGCATATAATATCCGTTCAGAAAAACATCCAGACTATTATGGCGGTAATTAAAGTTCCATTGTTCTATTAAATCAGTGTTTTGAGATTGGTAATAGGAAGAGCGTAAATCAAAAGCAAAACCATCACCCTGCCTTTTCACTGTTTGGATACGGATAACAGCTTTTACCGTAGCGTCATATCTTGAACCGGGATTAGTTATAAGTTCCACATTCTTTATTTCGTCAGAGTTCAAACGTTCCAATTCATCCATATTCCTAACTTCGCGTCCGTTGATATATATTAGCGGCTCTCCTTTACCGAAAACTTCATAACTATCTTCATTCTTTGTCAGTCCGGGAATTTTCTGCAAGACATCATTAGCAGAACCCACTTTTGAAAGAACAGTATTTTCAATGCTGGTAACCATTGCATCACCTTTAATTGTCGTAACGGGCAGTGTACCTTTTACTTCCACCTCTCCCAAAGCCATCGCTTCCTCTCTCAAACGGATTACGCCTATATCAGTCTTGTTTTGCACAGGTATAATCTGTTCTTCATATCCTATATAAGATATTTTGAGCAACGCGGCATCATTTCCGGCTTCCACTTGGAATATTCCATCTTCTCCGGAAACATTTCCTGAAATAAAAGAAGAATCACGGCTTAATACAATGACATTTGCAAATGGTACGGGTTGGTTTTGTTCATCTACAATCTTCCCCTGAAGCGACTGTGCAGACGCTGATACAGATAACATTACAGATATAAATATCAGAAATGATTTCATAATCAATAATTTATATTAAACAAATATTGGTGTTCTTTTTCTTTAGCTACAAGAGCTTTCCAAACAGCTGTATTCTTCCTAATTTTTACGATTAGCAAGATAACTACTTCTATGTATTTTTTGATAGGAAGCATCATAAACCAATATATCTCCTTTAGTAGCTTCCCATCTCGTCATTGGAAAAAACATCCATCAAATTCTCAATTTTCATATGCATCATTTTTTCATTGAACCCTTCATGGTATCTGATGCAACAAAAGTATAGTGATTTTTCATAACTTGTTGTTACAAATATATTACAATCCTATTAAATTAGCATTAAAATTGAGTCTTTGCAAGCATCGGTGGATTATTGCATTTCCTCAAAACGCTTACATACAGCTACATAGAGGTTTTTCAATACTAAAATTCTGTTTCGTACATCGACACAGGTATTTTTCGGCATTGAAAAGAAGCTTTGTATATCTACAAAATGCTATTTGTACAATGTTGGAGTATTTTCCGCACAAAGAATTATTCGAATTGTTCTGGAAAAAAGAAGAGAAATATGACGCGCTTTACAATTTGCTCTCCAGATTAAGGAAACTGCTGAAAGATGATACGGATATTAAATTGGAAAGAAACCATAACCCACTGCTTACGCTTCCAACAAATGTTCAGCCAGGATTTTACAACCGATACCAATCAAAATCAATCCTCCGATAAGGTCTAATTTGAAGTCAATCCTCTCCCCTATCTTATGCCCGAAATAAACACCTGAAACAGAAAAAAGAAAAGTCACCACAGCAATAATAAACGATAATTCCAAAAGGGAAGTATTCATTATGGCGAGGGAAATCCCGACAGCAAGGGCATCTATGCTGGTCGCAAGTGCCAATCCGCACAGTGTACGGTTTTCCAAAAGATTTATTTTTTCTTCTTCACTTTTCTCTTGGAAACTGTCGCGCACCATTTTCCCCCCAAGATAAAGCAGAAGGAAAAAAGCAATCCAATGGTCGAACGATTCAATGAAACGACGGAAACTTAAACCGCACAAATAGCCCCCGACAGCCATCCCCGCCTGGAACAAAGCCATCACAGCCCCTATCTTCACGACATTACAGGCAGAGCAACGTTTCAAAACCACTCCGCCGGTTACAGAAACCGCCAGACTGTCCATAGATAGTCCGACGGCTATTAAAAAGATTTCAAACACCGACATGATTGTCAAAGACTTTCGTAACGGATGATTTCTGTAAGGGCTTTGCGTTTCTTTTTGTTCTCTGTAAATAAAGATTCTGAAGCCGGATAGCCGATTGGAACGAGGGCGACCGGTTCTAAGTTCCCCGGAATGCGGAAAAGCTCACGGCAACGGGCAACGTCGAAGTTGCAAACCCAGCATGTACCCAATCCTTTTTCGGCAGCAGCGAGGCAAAGATGCTCTGTCGCGATAGCGGCATCAATATCGGCATGGTCTTTTCCGTCTCCGCGTTTCCACGAAACATTGTGGTCGGCACAAACGACTATGCACGCCGGAGCAGTGCTTATCCAATCCCGCGAATAGCATTCCTGCACCTTCGACAAGCCTTCAGGCGACGTAATAACCAAAAATACCCACGGCTGGAAGTTTACAGCCGACGGGGCAAGGCGTGTAGCCTCCAAAACATAATCCAAGTCTTCTTTTTCCACCGGTGTAGATGAATATTGCCGGATGGAACAGCGTTTTTTAGCCAATTCAAGTAATGTCATAACTCTTTTTCTATTTTATATTTGTTTCTGTTAGGTGAATTACGCGAAATAAGTTCCCCGATAAAGCCTGCGAGAAAAAGTTGGGTTCCGAGAATCATCGCGGTAAGCGAAATGTAAAAGAAAGGAGAATTTGTAACAAGCGGGCGAAGGTTTCCGCCGACGATGGAGGCGAATTTCATTCCTAAAACCACCAAAAGCGCGATGAAACCGACCAAAAACATCAGACTTCCGAGGAAACCGAAGAAGTGCATGGGCTTTTTGCCGAATTTACTCGTAAACCACAGCGTAATCAAGTCCAAATAACCATTGAAAAACCGGCTCAACCCGAACTTGCTCTTCCCGTATTTCCTTGCTTGGTGATGCACAACCTTCTCTCCTATTTTCGTGAAGCCTTCAATCTTTGCAAGATATGGGATATAGCGGTGCATATCATTGTAAACCTCGATATTCTTTACGACATCGTTCTTGTAGGCTTTCAAACCGCAGTTGAAGTCGTGCAAGTTGTGTATTCCGGAGATGCGGCGTGCCGTTGCGTTGAAAAGTTTGGTCGGGATAGTCTTCGAAAGCGGGTCGTACCGCTTCTTTTTCCATCCGGAGACGAGTTCATAGCCTTCTACTGTAATCATACGGTAAAGTTCAGGGATTTCATCGGGGCTGTCCTGCAAATCGGCATCCATTGTAATAACAACATTGCCCGACGCTTTACGGAAACCGCAATGCAAGGCGGGAGATTTGCCGTAATTACGGCGGAATTTTATGCCGTGGACACATCCGGAACGCTCCCGCAATCCCTGGACTATGTTCCAAGAACCGTCGGTGCTCCCGTCATCCACGAAAATAAGTTCATAAGAAAAATTATTTGCTGTCAGAACCCGGACAAGCCAATCGTAGAGTTCGGGAAGCGACTCTGCTTCATTGTATAATGGGATAACTACAGAAATATCCATATCCAAACTTCGCTTTTATAAAAAGATAACGACGCAAAAATACGGTTTTATATTAAAACTTGCCTTGAAAAACCCAGCAACGAAATTATAAGAAAGGACAAATCATTTGCATGGGCTACTTTTCTTTCTTTTCAGAATAATCCGGAACCATGCTGAAGGAGATGCTGTTAAATTTACGCCCTGAACTCCTTTCGTAACGGATTACACACTTGGTGAATATCTTAAAATATATTTTCTCCAGCTCCATCAAGTCTTTGCGGACGTACATGGAATCGGTGATGCGTACCTCTGCCGACCTGATGTCTATGAAAACGATGTTGCGCCGTAATTCTTCCCGGTCTATAAGCCCGAAACCGTATTTTATGAAAGCGGTAAGCGCTATGAGGAGAGAGCGAACCCTTTCTGAACGTAACTTATGGTAATAATACAGGTTGTTATAGAAAGCGTAAGAAATCCGGCGGATTACGTCGTCGAAACTTTTCTCCATGAAATCATTGAGTTCATCCCTGGCTTCGAGCAATTTATCCGCCAGTTCATTCTCACCTATCATGAGTAAGTCCGGAGTGAGCGGGAAGTTTATATATCCCTGAAGGACGTCGAGGATTTCCTCCACTTGCTGGTATGTGAGGTTTACCCTTGCCCATTCCCGGTAAAAATGATATGTGACAAACAAATCGTAACCTGTAAGCAATGCATGCATCATATTGGCACGACGCAAGATGTTGCTTTTGGCTAACCGTAACTTCACCATCTCCCTTTGTTCCTGCAGTGTCATTCCTGTATTTATTTATAAAACCGGTTTCGCATCATATACGTCAATTATCAAGCCGGGCATATTACCTCACACAAATGAACAGGCTTTTCAGCCGTCTATCTTCCCCGTTACGTTATTTCGACAAACAAGAGCCGCAACCGGGATAGAAAGCACAATGCCGTAAAACACATTATTGAATATCCCTTGGATAGCCATACGGATGGGTGTAAGCTGTAGCGAATCTACGGAATTCAAAATATCGTCACTGGCATTCATTTCTTTCAGAAGCAATACGGTTTGATTGAGGGTATTGGACAATAGCATAGGGTCAGCAACATAACGGTAGAAAACATAATGCATCAACGAAACTATCAAAGCCGCAAAGAAATAGACAAGCACTCCAAACTGCCATGCGTGAAAGAAACCTATCTTCCCACCGATATCCGCACGGTATCGTTTCGTCAAATAGTATGCAATAAATGGGACGCACAACGACATTCCCCAATAAATAGACGAAAAAAACGGCATCGAAACACCCAACATGAAAAAGGAATATTTGACAACCCAGAAAACACCGAGGCTAAAGCCATAACGCATGGCACCGGGTAACAAGAAGTTTTTAGATTCGCTCATTGAAATAAAAAATGAAGAATTAAAAATGAAGAACTAAGAATTTCGTTTCCGCCATAAATTCTTCATTCCTCCTTCTTAATTCTTCATTCGAGTTTTGAGCCTCTTGTCGGATTCGAACCAACGACCCCGAGATTACAAATCACGTGCTCTGGCCAACTGAGCTAAAGAGGCATGCGGGTAAGCTTGCTACATCGCGCCGCTACAACCAAGTACCCTTGCTGCGGTCAAGCCCTGGGGGATTCCGAGGGAGCTTGCCGTGTAGGACTTACCCGGCTGCAAAGGTAGATATTCTTTCCAACCTCACAAATCTTTCAAAGCACTATTTCTTTCTTTTGCTTTTAAAAAGCTATTTTCTAACCAAATAGTGTATGGTTAAAAAATGTTTTGCGGCAAATTCTTCCGTTTCTTGCACTGGGAATTTCGACTTTCCGGCAGACCATAAGCATCTGCCAAAGAAAGAATCCGCATGGATAATAGACATATTACAATATTTTTTCTTACTTTTGCCACGCATTTATACAAAATAGCAACATAATGAATCTATTAGAACTAAGCGAACAAGAGATTATAAGACGTAACAGCATGGAACAGTTGCGGCAAATGGGCATTGAACCATATCCCGCTGCGGAATATAAGACAGACGCATATTCTAAAGAAATAAAAGAATCTTTTCAAGACAATGCTGAGCCTCGCCAAGTATCTATCGCCGGGCGTATCATGAGCCGACGCATCATGGGTAAGGCTTCTTTCATGGAATTGCAAGATTCGAAAGGCAGGATACAAGTATATATCTCACGCGATGACATTTGCCACGGTGAAAACAAGGATTTGTACAATATAGTATTCAAAAAGTTGCTTGATATTGGCGATTTCGTAGGCATACGGGGATTCGTGTTCCGCACGCAAATGGGTGAAATATCCGTCCACGCACAAGAAATGACGATTTTATGCAAGTCTTTGCGTCCGCTGCCTATAGTGAAATACAAAGACGGCGTAGCTTACGACGGATTCAATGACCCGGAGTTGCGCTACCGCCAACGGTATGTGGATTTGATAGTCAATGATGGCATAAAAGATATTTTTATCAAACGCACGAAGGTGTTTAACTCGATGCGTGAGTTTTTCAACAATTACGGATATCTGGAAGTTGAAACACCAATATTGCAATCTATCCCCGGAGGAGCCGCAGCCCGTCCTTTCATCACTCACCACAATGCTTTAGATATTCCTTTATATTTGAGGATTGCTGATGAGCTTTATTTGAAACGCTTGATTGTCGGTGGGTTCGAGGGAGTATATGAGTTTTCCAAAAATTTCAGGAATGAAGGCATGGATCGTACTCATAACCCGGAATTCACTTGTATGGAAATTTACGTTTCCTACAAAGATTATAATTGGATGATGAATTTCACCGAACAACTGCTTGAGAAAATATGCATGGATGTGAACAACTCAACGGAAGTTAAAGTGGGAGACAATATAATCAGCTTCAAAGCTCCATTCAAGCGTATCACGATGCTTGAGGCTATCAAAGAATACACGAACTATGATTTGACAGGCATGGACGAAGAACAAATCCGCAATGTCTGCAAAGAACTGAAAATGGAAATCGACGATACAATGGGTAAAGGCAAACTTATCGATGAAATATTCGGCGAGTTTTGTGAAGGGCATTATATACAACCTACTTTCATAACCGACTACCCTATTGAAATGTCTCCACTGACAAAGAAACACCGTAACAACTCTAACCTTACCGAACGTTTCGAGCTTATGGTAAATGGCAAAGAACTTGCTAACGCTTATTCAGAGCTGAATGACCCTATAGACCAATACGAACGCTTCCAAGAACAGCTCCGCCTTTCAGAAAAAGGAGACGACGAAGCCATGTTCATCGACCATGATTTTATCCGTGCTTTGGAATACGGTATGCCGCCTACTTCAGGCATGGGAATCGGTATGGACCGCTTGGTAATGCTTATGACAGGACAAACCACTATTCAGGAAGTGTTGTTCTTCCCACAAATGAGACCTGAGAAAACTGTCAAAAAAGACCCGGCGAACAAATACGAAGCGTTGGGTGTATGTAAAGATTGGATTCCGGCATTACAGAAAGCCGGATATGTTACAACAGACTTGCTGAAAGAAGCTAATCCGAACAAGGTGCGGCAAGAGCTTTGCGAAATCAACAAAAAATATAAGTTAGGTCTGCAAAATCCCTCTTCTGACGAGGTTTCGGCTTGGATTTCCAACGCAGCTAAATAATGACTGTCTCGTGATGAATGTGCCTGGTAAAATAGCGATAATGGGTGGTGGCAGCTGGGCTACCGCTTTAGCCAAAATAGTCCTTTCCACACAAGACTGTATTAATTGGTACATGCGCCGTCCCGACCAAATCGAGGAATTCAAGCTATATGGCCACAATCCCAGCTATCTTTCGTCTATAAAATTCGACCTCGACAAGATTACGTTCTATTCAGATATTAACCAAGCCATCAAGGAGTCGGATACCCTTATTTTCGCCACTCCTTCCCCTTTCTTAAAGCAGCACCTCAGGAAAGTCGATACCTCTATGGAAGACAAGTTTATAATATCTGCCATAAAGGGTATAGTGCCGGATGAAAACATGCTGATTACCGACTATTTCACGGAATATTACGATGTGCCTCCTACGAATATTGCTGTAATCGGAGGTCCATGCCATGCAGAAGAAATTGCCCTCGAAAGATTGTCGTATATCACGCTCGGTTGTCCTGACATCCACAAAGTGCAGGTTATTTCCAATGTTTTCAGAAACCAATACCTGAAAAATTATTGTTGCCAAGACGTAAGGGGCATTGAATATGCTTCTGTTCTGAAAAACGTATATGCAATAGTTGCCGGTATTTGCCACGGAATGAAGTATGGGGACAATTTCCTTGCTGTCTTTATATGCAATGCCATAGAAGAAATGCGGAATTTCCTGAATGCAGTGCATGGTCTGAAGAGAGAAATCACTGATTCTGTTTATTTAGGCGATTTATTAGTGACGGCTTATTCCCGCTTCAGCCGAAACCGGACTTTCGGGACGATGATAGGGAAAGGATATTCTGTCAAGACCGCACAATTGGAAATGGAAATGATTGCCGAAGGGTATTATGGCACTAAATGTATCTATGAAGTCAATGAAGAGCACTATAAGGTGGATATGCCCATCCTGAAAGCCCTGTACTCGATTCTTTATGAACGCAAATCGCCCACAACAGTCATCCGACAGCTGACCGAAACGTTCAAATAACTTTATCGCAAACATCTTTTTAAACATGCATATTTATGAAAAACATTAGTTTGAACATCAACAAAGTTTTAAGTTCCATCTCAAAAGGGCAAATAGATGCCCAGGAAACTAAAGCCAACGAATGCATCGCCACATTGCATAACGGGAATGGTGCAGGCAACGATTTCCTGGGTTGGCTTCATCTCCCGTCTTCCATTACCGATGCGGAGATAGCTGATATCGAAAATACGGCTAATGCGCTCCGAGAGAAATGTGAAGTTGTCGTTGCAGTTGGCATAGGAGGCAGCTACCTGGGAACAAAAGCTGTGGTGGAAGCCCTCAACAACAGTTTCGACTGGCTGCATACAGACCGGAAAAATCCAGTACTGCTCTACGCCGGGAACAACATCGGAGAGGACTACCTTTACGAATTATCCGAAATATTGAAAGGAAAACAGTTCGGCATCATCAACATTTCCAAATCGGGCACAACGACTGAGCCTGCCCTTGCATTCCGTATCCTAAAGAAACAACTTGAAGATGCCGTAGGCAAAGACGAAGCACGCCAGCGTATCGTTGCTATCACCGACGCACATAAGGGCGCATTACGTACTCTTGCTGACAAGGAAGGATACAAAACTTTTGTCATTCCCGACAATGTGGGCGGACGTTTCTCTGTCCTCACTCCTGTAGGACTTCTGCCCATAGCAGTGGCTGGCATCAACATCCGCGAATTGGTTGCCGGAGCTGCTTTCATGGAAAAGGCAACTGACCAATCTGTTCCTTTTGCCGAAAATATTGCTGCTATTTATGCTGCTACCCGCAACGAATTATATAAAGCAGGAAAGAAAATCGAAATCCTTTGCAATTTCAACCCAAAACTCCACTACATTGCAGAATGGTGGAAGCAACTCTATGGGGAAAGCGAAGGGAAAGACCACAAGGGTATCTTCCCTGCATCTGTGGATTTAACCACCGACCTGCATTCTATGGGACAATGGATTCAGGACGGGGAACGCACTATCTTCGAAACTGTCATTTCTGTAGAGAAACCTGACCACGATGTTATCGTTCCAACCGATGATACAAACCTCGACGGTCTAAACTTCCTTGCAGGGAAACACGTGGACGAAGTGAATAAAATGGCTGAACTTGGTACACAGCTTGCCCATGTGGACGGAGGCGTGCCAAACATCAAAATCACTATGCCGGCAATAACACCTTATTACATAGGGCAACTCTTCTATTTCTTCGAAAAGGCGTGCGGCATAAGCGGGTATATGCTTGGCGTGAATCCATTCAACCAACCCGGAGTGGAGGCTTACAAGAAAAATATGTTTGCCTTACTCAACAAACCGGGATACGAGAAAGAGTCTGAAGCTATCAAAGCCAGACTATAAATAAAGATTGGTCTGGCAAAAGACGTCAGACTTTATACTTTATCATTTTTGCAGAATTTGACTGAGTGCAGTCAAACAAGGTGAATTGTTTTCACCTTTTATTTCGTTCTTGTTTCGTGTAAATTGATTAGCGGAACATAAGAACAGACATCTTTGTAAATAAATAATTAGCGTTTGCTATTTATTCGGTATGCTCTGAAAACTTGGCCGTGGACAGAATTCCATACGCATGAATAAGTTCGGTGAACGTCTGCGCTATAGCGTGGACGGAACTTATCCGTATGGAAGGGCTAGGCCAAGTGCCCAAGAGCATGGATAAGATTTCGTCCATGTTTTTTTGTGCCTTGGCTTTAGCTCTTCTTCATACCAGATAAATCCAAATGCGCAACAAATAGCGCAATATGAAAAATACAGAAGAAGGCTTATCAGGTGGTAGCCAGATAAAGTCTAAAGCCCGTGTCGCTGCACACGGCGAGGTGTTTACTGCCGACCGGGAAGTGAATGCCATGCTCGATTTGGTAAAGGATGAAACAGAGCGGATTGATTCCCGCTTTTTGGAACCGGCGTGTGGCAACGGAAATTTCTTGGCAAAAATACTGGAACGAAAACTGGCGGTGGTGAAACAATGGCATGCGCATTGCCGGAGGGATTATGAATTAAACTCCTTGATAGCCATCGGCAGTTTGTACGGCATTGAACTTTTATCCGACAATGTGAATGAATGCCGTGAACGATTATATCAAATCTTTTTATCGGAATATAAGTGCCTTTTTCCTTCAAAAACGAATGAAGAGTTTTTGAAAAGCATACGCTATGTGTTGGAGCGTAATATCCTATGGGGTGATGCCCTGACTTTAAAAACGCCGGACGGCAAAGATTGGATTACCTTCTCGGAATGGTCTGCAATAAATGAAGATGGTGATATAAAACGTCGGGATTTCATCTATAAAGAATTGATGGAAAACAAACCGATGGAAACCGTGGATTCAAAGGGGCAGTTCGCTTTGTTTTCAGACGAAAATGACCCTGCTTTTATTCCAATTCCCGTTGCAGAATATCCTGTTGTCTGTTACAATAAAATATATACCTATGCTGACCACGAATCATAATCCTGATGTCCTTACCTGCCTCGCCAACCTCAGCAACGACGAGGTATTTACGCCTCCCGACGTTGTGAACCGGATGCTTGATTTGTTGCCCGGCGAGTTGTGGCACAACCCGAAAGCTACGTTCCTCGACCCTGCGTGCAAGAGCGGCGTTTTCCTGCGCGAGATAGCCAAACGACTAATGGCTGGCTTGGCGGAAGAAATACCTGACACTCAAAAACGTGCAAACCATATCTTCACCAAGCAGTTATATGGCATTGCCATCACGGAACTGACCGGTTTGCTTTCGCGACGCAGCGTTTATTGTAGCAAAAAGGCAAATGGCAAATACTCCGTCTGCACGGCATTCGATGATGAACAGGGGAACATCCTTTTTTCCCCAATAAAACACACATGGGAAAAAGGCCGCTGCGTGTTTTGTGGCGCAAACGAAGAAATCTACGAGCGTGGCGAAGAAATGGAAAGCCATGCATACCAGTTTATTCATACAACAAACCCGGAAAAGATATTTAATATGAGATTTGATGTGATTATTGGAAATCCGCCATATCAATTGAGTGATGGGGGAGCACAAGCAAGCGCCCGACCGATATATCATTTATTTGTGGAACAGGCAAAGAAGTTAAACCCAAGATATTTAGTGATGATTATCCCGGCACGATGGTATGCAGGAGGAAAAGGGTTGGATGAATTTCGTGATAATATGTTACACGATACTCATATTAAGAGTTTGATTGATTATCAAGATTCTGGTGATTGTTTTCCTGGAGTTTCCATAAAAGGAGGTGTTTGTTATTTCCTGTGGAATAGAGAATATTCTGGCGATTGTGAAATAAAAAACATGAGTGGAGATAAAATGCTTTCATGTATGAAAAGACCTATGTTAGAACAACATTGTGATGTCTTTATTAGGTATAATAATGCGATATCAATTTTACACAAAGTGTTAATATTAAAAGAACAATCGATAAGTAAAAGTGCAAGCAGTCGTAAGCCTTTCGGCTTTTCCTCTACATTCAAATCCTTTACAAAAATACAACTCCAAGGTATGATTAAAATTTACGCAAACAAAGAAGTTGGATATGTTGATAGAAAAGAAATAACTCAGAATTTGCAGTGGGTCGATATGTATAAAATATACATAACAAGAGCTTATGGCGCTGGTGAAGATTTCCCGCATCAAATAATAAACAAACCTATTTTAGGAGAACCTGGGACATGTTGCACAGAAACATATATAGTTATAGGACCTTATGATAGTAAAGAAGAAGCCGAGAATGTTATTTCTTACATAAAAACAAGATTTTTCCGTTTCTTGATTCTTTTGATAAAGAATACACAAGATGCCCCAGCACGGGTTTATTCTTTCGTCCCCCTCCAAGACTTCAGCGAACCTTGGACAGACGAGAAACTATACAAGAAATATAATCTGACAGCCGAAGAAATCGCGTTCATTGAAAGCATGATTCGACCGATGGATTGAGAAACAATAAACAACATGCTCTTTGGCAAGATTGAGGAAAGAAAGGTTGTGAAAATCTACGGCTTTTAATAGCTTTGCGAAACAACTCAAAAAGTTATGGCAACAAAATCATACAA
>CAYZTO010000065.1:0-5272 GCA_964481365.1 uncultured Parabacteroides sp.
TGTTTCGCTTCGTTGAAGCACTTCTACAGCTTGGCTTTGTTTACTGCCTGCATCTGCTTTTAAAAAGTTCGGTTATAATGGTTTCTAAACAAAATTTATTGGAATATTTTTATTATATATTATATATTCGCGCAGCTGAAATGGGATTATTGTATTATGCAAATCGATAAAAAGAGATAAAGTTCAATCTTTAGTAATAGTGTTAAATAGAGGAAGTATGAAGAAAAACTTTAATGATTTCACCACAGTAAGGCGTTTATGTGTTGGAATGACATTGTGTTGCATGGTTGCTGGAGCCTATGCTACCCCGGCAACAGGCGTGAACACCAAACATCCGGTCATTGAGGCCGCTCTGGACGATGCCGCACAGCAGCAGACAAAGAAGATATCGGGCATCGTCAAGGATATGTATGGAATACCTGTTATCGGGGCGAATGTTATCGTAAAAGGAACGACAAACGGTGTCATTACCGGGCTTGACGGCGATTTCCAACTGGATGTGCCTGACAACGCGGTGCTGGAGATAAGTTACATAGGGTATGTAACGCAAAGCATACCGATTAGCGGCAAAAACACATTGGATGTAGTGTTGGAAGAGGATACACAGAGGCTGGACGAAGTGGTCGTGCTTGGTTACGGCGCGGGACAGCGCAAACAAGATTTGTCGGCTTCGGTGGGCATTGTCAGCAATACGGATAACTTGGTTATACGCCCTGTCACTTCTACCGAAAGCATGTTGCAAGGGCAATTGGCTGGTGTAACCGTGCAGGCAGACGGCGGCGACCCGACTTCAACACCTTCCATAGTGATTCGCGGTCAAGGTTCGCAGAACGGGGATAATGTATTGTGGGTCGTGGACGGTGTACCCGGTGCGCCTATCGCATCCATCAACGACATTGAGTCGATAGTTGTATTGAAAGATGCGGCCTCGGCAGCAATCTACGGAGCGCAGTCCGGAGCCGGCGGCGTTATTCTCGTGACTACAAAAAAAGCGAAGCAAGGAGAGCCGACCGTTTCTTACGACGCTACATTTGGTGTTCGTAAGGCAAGTAATCTTATTACCCCGCTTACGGCGGAGCAGGAAATTGAAATGCGAACATTGTCTTATGCAAATGCGGGCATGACGCTTCCGACCGGCTGGGACACCTCGCGCAATCCTTGGATTGCTACAACCCGTACGAACTGGATGGACGAAATTTTCCGCACGGCTTTCTATCAACGACACAACGTCGCAATAAATTCCGGAACGGAGAAGGCCTCCCACCGCGTCTCGTTTGCATACGACAACGACCAAGGTACGTTGATAAACACATTCAACAAGAATCTCTCTTTACGCTACAATGGAAGCTACCAAATAAACAAATGGGTGAAGATAACGGAAGATTTCATCTGGAAGAACAATGAAAAACGTGAAGTAGATACTGATAGCGGTTATACGGGAGTTATCCTGTCTGCTGTTTACATGCCATCGAGTGCCACGGTTTACAATCCGTTGGACGGGTCTTACGGCGGCACCTCTACCGAAGACCCTGATTATATCGCCCAGTATGGTTCCAATTACTCGGATATCCACGGGGATTCCGTCAATCCGGTGCGTCTTTTGGAAGCCGACAACCTGTATAACCGCACCAGCGACATCTGGAGCACTACAAGCCTTGAGATTTCCAATGTGGTACCGGGATTGAAATTTGTTAGCCGCTTCACCTATAATATAGAAAGCAATTTATATAAGAATTTCTCCCCGATACGCGACGAGGTCGGCAAACCGGATTTGACAAACCGTCTTACTGAAACAACTTATCGTTCCGACCAGTGGAAAACAGAAAATACACTTACATACGATAATACATTCAACGACAAACACACTATCGGCGCATTGTTCTCCACCACGGCAGACCATTACAACAGCCGTGGAATAGAAATCGAAGCATCGGATTTTGCAGATGAATCCTATTACTTGCAATACCTTTCTTATGCAAATTCCATTATATCTGAAGATTATTTGACAGGACCGGATGCCAACGTGTCTTTAATAGCGCGTTTGGCTTATTCGTATGACGACCGCTATTTCGTGACTGCTTCTTGGCGCAGGGATTATGCAGGACGTTTACCCAAAGAGAATAACTATGGAGACTTCCCGGCTGTGACCGCAGGCTGGAAACTTTCGAACGAATCATTTTTCCCGAAAACGGATATCCTGAATCTCTTGAAAATCCGTGCGTCTTGGGGACGTGTAGGTAATCTGGGGTCTATCTCTTATAATTACAAATCGTCGGTGCTCTCCAAAGACAACTGGGCGGAACAGGCTCAATATGGAGTGGAGTCGAACACCACGTGGGGAAATTTCGTTTATTACAGCACTGCTCTTAATCCCGACTTGACATGGGAAACATCAGAGCAATGGGATTTAGGTTTGGATATCAATATGTTCAAGAATCGCCTTACGATGGCGTTCGATTACTTCGACAAACGTACTTTCAACTTGATTCAAACCCAAACCATGAATTGGCCGAGCACGATTGGTCTTGATGCAATGTTGGTTAATCAGGGCGAAGTAAAAAACAGAGGATTTGAGGCTCAAGTAAGTTGGAATCACCAAGTGAATAAGGATTGGTCGTATTTTGTATCCGGAAATTTCTCTTATTTGAAGAATTGGGTGTCGGACATTGGTGTCAAGAATGAAGATGGAACTCCGGGTGTCTGGACAGGAGACGGAAGTTTCCGTAATATCCCATATATTTATCAAACAGCCGAGGGCGAGCCGTTGAACTCGTTTTATCTTATCAAGACGGATGGTATTTTCCAAAGCGATGAAGAAGCTGCAGCTTATGTAGATGCAAACGGAAATCGCATCCAGCCGAATGCCCAAGCAGGTGACTTGAAGTTTGTGGATGCCAACGGTGATGGCGTGATTGATGATAACGACCGTCAATATTGCGGGAGTGCTACGCCAAAAACAACTTTCTCGCTCTCCGCAGGATTCACGTGGAAAAATCTTTCTGCCAGTGTTATGTTCCAAGGAGTGGGCGGAGCACAAGCTTTTTATGCTGCTAAATATATGTTGTTAAGCGATGTGGAAGGGAATTTCAATAGGTCAAGCGAAATATTGAATGCCTGGAGTCCCACAAACACGGATTCCGATATACCCCGCCTCTCGAAAAATGACCCGAACAGTAATTTCAGTACAGCATCAGATTGGTATTTGGAGGATGCTTCTTATTTGCGTTTGAAAAACCTGACAATATCATACGATTTGACGGATGTTATGCGCAGATGCACTCACTTTGGAGACCGTAAAAGTTCCCTGTCTGTTTATTTCAGCGGTGAGAACCTTTTCACCATAACCGGTTATTCAGGCATGGATCCTGAATGCGGTGGTTGGGATGCTTGCAAATACCCGGTTTCGCGTATATTCTCTTTCGGGTTGAAGTTAAATTATTAATTGGAGAACTTTTTGTGAATGTTCAATAAACAAAGGATTATAATAAAAAGATGAAAAACTATATTGCATTATTTGCTTTGTCGGCATTGATAGGTAGTACCTCTTGCAGCGATTTTTTGGATGTAGAATCAGAGGGATACGCTACGACTGACAACTATTTCACGAACGACCAACAAGCTATTGATGCTATTGACGGTTTATACGAACGATTCCATCAAGAAGGATGTTATGGTCGCGAGTTGTTTTGGGAACAAGGAGCTGCTTGTGATATTGTCTGGGGACGCACCCGTGGATACAATACTCTTGCCACATTCTCATATACCGGTGAAGAATCACCTCTGACAGATGTTTACGAACGTATGTACTCCACGATGTCCCGTGCAAATTGGATTATACAAGAGTTATTAAATAAAGAGCAGAGCGAGGAATTGAGCGATGTGGAAACACGCAGTTTGGGAGAGGCTTATTTCTGTCGCGGTTGGGCCCATTTCATAATGGCATACCGCTACGGGACAAACGAGCAAGGTGTACCATTCGTCCGTTACGAGGACTTTGAAGATGGATATGATAATTCCATTCCGCCACAGCGCGAAACCGTCATGGAAAACTATCGCCTGATTATAGAAGATATGGACAATGCCATCGAGCATCTTCCGACTTTCGATTCGTATGACTCTGATAACAGAGGGCGTGCGCATCAAGCGGCTGCAGTAGCATTCAAGGCAAAAACTTATGCATACTGGGCTACTTGGGATGAATCCCAATGGGAGAATGTTATATCTATGGTGAACCAATTGGAGAATGAATATGGTCGTGATTTGGCTGAAACATTCGATGAGCTGTTTTCTTCTGATTTTTCTGACTTTTGGAATTCAGAATACATTTGGACAATCCCAAGTAATGGTGGCGCACAACCGGGAGGCTCGGAATTCCCAGGAGTTGTACTGGAAAACCAAGGTTGGGGATATTACAATGGTTGGGGACAGAACAAGCCAACGCTCGACATTTATGAGGAAATGCTAAAAGATGGTGTCGGGAATGACCGCTTGGTACGTTCAATCTTGGAGTACAACCAAGAGTTTGAGTTCTTCGGGGAAACCCGCCGCTTCTATTCTTCTTCTGATTTGGAGGCAGGTTTCCAAATCAACAAGTACATGGACCCGTTTAAATATGCTGACCCCACGGGAAGCGGGTATGTAAGCACAAATGGAGATTGGCCTACGGCACGCATCAACTTCCCTATTATCCGTTTTGCAGAGATGTTATTGTTCCGCGCAGAGGCTTATCTGATGACCGGACAGGCAGGGAATGCGACGGAGGACATCAACCGTATCCGTGTTCGCTCCAATTTGGAACCGCTCAGCGGAACGGCTACCATGACAGACCTTTACCACGAGCGCAGGTGCGAGTTGGCATTCGAGTTTACAGACCATTTGTTTGACTTGAAGCGTTGGCATCGTTCAAGCAATGGCGAAATAAAAGCGTTGGCAGAAAAAGAATTGAATTCACGCCCGCGTGTCCGTTTCTATGAAGACCGCACAGACCCGGAATCATCCTTCGAAGTAGGTTACTACCAGGATTATACAAACAAAAACACCTATCAGGATTACATGATGGTATTCCCCTACCCGAGCGAAGAGATTACAAAATCCAACGGGCAATTAACGCAGAATGCAGGGTACTGATATTCTGGCTTAGAGATATGAACAAGGCAGGTTCGCAGCTAAAATGTGTACCTGCCTGTTTTCTTTTCCCAAAAACAAAACTCTTTATTCAAATACATCGCATCCACCCCATTGTGTTTCCCCTAAAAGCAGGGGAAAATATGAA
>CAYZTO010000065.1:5372-7362 GCA_964481365.1 uncultured Parabacteroides sp.
AAATACATCGCATCCACCCCATTGTGTTTCCCCTAAAAGCAGGGGAAAATATGAAGCTTGCTTCACAAAGGGGGTTTTAATTCTTTTAAGCAGGTGTTCTGACCTTTTGCTACCTACTTTCGGTTTTTGGAGTAGGTGTCCAAAAGTTTAAACACCCACTTTCAGTTTTTGAAGTAGGTGTCCGAAGGTTTAAACACCTACTTTTAGATTTTGGAGTAGGTGTCCGAAGGTTGAAATACCTACTTTTATATTATGAAGTAGGTGTCCGAAGGTTTAAACACCCACTTTGAGTTTTTGAAGTAGGTGTCCAAAGGTTGAAATACCTACTTTGAGATTTTGAAGTAGGTATCCAAAGGTTGAAATACCCACTTTGAGTTTTTGAAGTAGGTGTCTGAAGGTTGAAATACCTACTTCCAAGTTTTGAAGTAGGTGTCTGAAGGTTGAAATACCTTTGGAATTATTCTGCGGATGACAGATTCAATAAACTATACTAACTTTGTTGCATTACAAAAGGGAATAAAAACATGAAAAAGACTCCTCTCCCACTTCAAATAGCCGTAAGCGCAGGCATACCGCTGCTGTTTTCGTGCTCATCCGGTCAAAAAGACAAGGAACAGCAAGTGCAACAGCGTCCGAATGTAATTATTATCCTTGCCGACGATATAGGATACGGCGATTTGGGTTGTTACGGGACAGCCACCATACAAACACCCAATGTGGATAGGTTGGCATCGGAAGGAATACGTTTCACAGATGCCCATTCTGCGGCTGCAACAAGCACACCGTCACGCTACTCGCTTCTTACTGGTCATTATGCTTGGAGAAGGAATGACACAGGCATTGCAACGGGTGACGCGGCTATGATAATCCGTCCGGAACAAAGCACGATTGCCGACCTTTTCCGCGATTGCGGATATGCAACGGGGGCTGTTGGCAAATGGCACCTCGGTTTGGGAGATGAAACCGGCAAACAAGATTGGAACGGGTTCATAACTCCCGGTCCGCAAGATATAGGCTTCGACTATTCTTATTTAATGGCTGCTACGGGCGATAGAGTCCCTTGCGTGTTTGTAGAAAACCAACGTGTAGTAAATGCAGACCCCTCCGACCCTATTGAAGTCAGCTACGAAAAACCTTTCCCCGGAGAACCGTTGGGAAAAGACCACCCGGAGCTTTTGACAAAGTTGAAACCGAGCCATGGGCACGACATGGCAATTGTGAATGGCATCTCCCGAATCGGATATATGAAGGGCGGCAAAAAGGCGTTATGGGTAGATGAAAACATAGCCGACAGCATAGCTTGCAAAGCCGTGGAATTTATAGACCGCAACAAGGAGAATCCGTTTTTCTTGTATGTCGGGACTAACGATGTCCATGTCCCGCGCGTGCCGCATCCGCGTTTTGTCGGGAAAAGCGGCATGGGACCGAGGGGAGATTCCCTTTTGCAGTTTGATTGGATAGTCGGGCAAATTCTGGCGGTGCTCGAAAAAGACGGATTATTGGACAATACTCTTATTGTTGTTACCAGCGACAACGGACCGGTGGTTGATGACGGTTACCAAGACCAAGCGGTTGAGTTATTGGGAGACCACAAGCCTTGGGGGAATATGCGGGGAGGAAAATATAGCAATTTCGAGGCTGGCACACGGGTCCCGTTCATAGTTTATTGGAAAGACAAGGTTAAACCGCAGGTTTCCCCGGCATTAGTATCGCAAATAGACCTTTACGCCTCTTTCGCAAATCTTTTAGGAAAAGAAATCACCCCCGGAGATGCCCCCGACAGCCGGGATTATCTACCTGCATTTCTTGGAGAAGACACCCAAGGGCGTGAATCCATAGTTGAAGCTGCCGGTTCTCTGTCTGTTTCCGATGGAACATGGAAATACATAGCTCCAAGTGCCGGGGAAGCGTATAATAAATACACCAACACGGAATTAGGTAATTCCCCGGAAGTCCAGCTTTATAACCTGAAAGAAGACATAGGGGAAAC
>CAYZTO010000065.1:7462-13636 GCA_964481365.1 uncultured Parabacteroides sp.
TAGGTAATTCCCCGGAAGTCCAGCTTTATAACCTGAAAGAAGACATAGGGGAAACAACGAACGTAGCGCCGGGAAATCCGGATGGAGTGCAACGTTTAAGCCGTATATTGGAAGAAGTCAGGAATGAAAACTGAATTTCAACGTGGGAAATGTCACATTCACGGCTTGCATCTGAAGTTTTTAATTCGCGTATGTGGCATTCCCTGTTGGGAGTTCAATTTTAAGACAAGGAATCTCATTGTCCGGTCATATAAGCTATGATTTTCCCGGCTTTTCTCTCTCTATTTTTGATTATCCACCGATACAAAAGCCACGGTATATAAATTCCGCTTATTAAGGCTAAAGGACTGGTAACGTACCAGGGAGCTCCGGTTAATTTAATCAGGATTTGCTGGGCAGCAACCTGTGGAAACCATGAGAACAAATAGATTGCATAAGATGAACCGAACAAATGATTGAAAAAAGTAAAGCCCCAACGAATGTAGAGGTGTCCCAAACAAATACTCATGCCAATCCCGTTGATTGCAATCAAAACATCAAGTCCTGTGAAATGGGGAATACGAAGATATAATATGGATAAAAGGAATGTCAGTATAAAAACTTTAGCCGGTTGCTTTTGTAACGTTTCTTCTATATGGTAAAAACAACAATAATAGCCTGATAAGAAATACAACAGATAGTAAACAACCCCGCTGATATTGAATAATCCTATTCCTTTTGCCGGATTAAAGAGATGTAACAACAGGGAACCAAGTAATAAAAGGATGCAAGGGATTTTAAAGTGAAGTTTATCGGATAGTTTGGCGGAATAGACAACTATGAGAAAGATGATGAATAATGTTGGCAGGAACCAGAAGAAAATAATGGCATTATCCCAAGGATGTATTAGCATGTTAAAGTAGCTGTTCCATGAAATATCCAACGGACGGGCTGCAAATTTGCTCATCATGGCTTTCGGGAAAAATGCAAGTGTGCTGATGAATACGTAAGGTATAAGCAGACGGCAAATTTTCTTGTATATAAACCCATGAGAACCATACAACCTGATTACAGCTAATGCCGTTCCTCTTTTCAGGATTCCGTAGCACAACAGGAAACCGGAAATAAACATAAACAAAGGCATATGGAATGAATAAATCCAAGCATGGACGGGATTATCAGTGTTTTGATAATCGGAATGTCCGGCAACTACAAGCACTATGCCGAATACTTGCAGGAAAGAAATCAACAAGTTTTGTTTTTGCATAAATAAATAAGTTGTGCGTCGTTTATTCATTCAGCAAAAACAGGAGCAAGCCAAATACCTCAATAATAAAAACGTGGACAATAACTTATCCACGTCCCGAGGTACTTGGCCTGACCCACGAATGAAAAGATAAGTTACGCCCACGTATATCACGCAGGCGTTCGCAACTTATTCCCCCATTCGTTCTTCCCACGGCCAAGTTTTCGGAACGTTTTTATAGAATAAATAGCAAACGCTAATAAGTAAATATCCCCTCAAAAAAAGAAAGTGCTGCCGCTGCAGCTTTTTCTACGGGGCAAAAGTATTATAAAAATCACATGAATAAGCCTTTTCCCTTCTTTATTTTTTACTTTTGCATACCTACAATATTTGCAGATATAAATATATAAGGACACAAAGATGGTACAACGATTTGAATTCTTGGTAATCGGCTCCGGAATAGCCGGTATGAGCTTCGCCCTGAAGGTCGCAGACAAAGGAAAGGTTGCCCTTATTTGCAAGGCAGGGCTTGAAGAAGCAAATACGTTTTTTGCACAAGGCGGCATAGCTTCTGTTACGAACTTGGCTGTCGATAATTTTGAAAAACACATTGAAGACACAATGATTGCTGGTGACTGGCTTAGCGACAGGGCTGCGGTGGAGAAGGTGGTTTGTGAAGCTCCTACGCAAATCAAGCAGCTCATAGAATGGGGTGTGCAATTCGATAAGGAAGAAAACGGGGAATTTGATTTGCATCGAGAAGGCGGGCATTCTGAGTTCCGCATCTTGCACCACAAGGATAATACCGGGGCTGAAATACAAACCAGTCTTATCAAAGCGGTTGAAGCGCATCCTAATATTACTATTTTCAAGAATCATTTTGCAGTAGAGATAATCACACAACACCATTTGGGCATAATAGTAACGCGCCATACTCCGGGAATCAAGTGCTTTGGGGCTTATATATTAAACGAAGAGACAGGAGTTGTGGATACGTTCCTCTCGAAGGTTACCGTAATGGCGACTGGCGGCTGTGAAGCCGTTTACCGCAACACCACGAATCCGTTGGTGGCTACCGGGGATGGCATAGCGATGGTTTATCGTGCCAAAGGGGCAGTCAAGGATATGGAGTTCATACAATTCCATCCTACGGCTCTGTTCCATCCCGGTGACCGTCCTTGTTTCTTGATTACGGAAGCTATGCGCGGTTACGGGGCTGTGCTCCGCAATTTGGAGGGAGAAGAATTCATGCAGAAATATGATTCGCGCTTGTCATTGGCTCCGCGCGATATTGTTGCCCGTGCCATCGACAGCGAAATGAAGCTCCGGGGGGACGACCATGTTTACCTTGACGTTACGCATAAAGACCCGGAGGAAACAAGGCGCCACTTCCCCAACATTTACAAGCATTGCTTGGATATAGGTATCGACATCACAAAAGATTATATACCTGTTGCCCCGGCAGCCCACTACCTCTGTGGTGGAATAAAGGTCGATTTGAACGGGCAATCGAGCATCCGCCGCTTATATGCTTTGGGAGAATGTTCATGCACCGGCTTGCACGGTGGAAACCGCCTGGCATCCAATTCGCTCATCGAAGCGGTTGTTTATGCCGATTCGGCAGCCAAGCATGCACTCGAAAACTTCAACCGCTATGAATATAACACAGATGTACCTGAGTGGAATGACGAAGGAACCATCACCAACGAAGAGCGTGTCCTCATTACCCAGAGCATGAAGGAGGTGAACCAGATTATGGAGAGTTATGTCGGCATAGTGCGCAGCAATTTGCGTCTGACAAGGGCATGGAACAGGTTGGATATCCTTTATGAGGAGACTGAGCGCCTCTTCAAGAGCTGTAAAGCCTCCCGCGAGATTTGCGAGTTGAGGAATATGATTAACGTTGGCTATTTAATCACCCGTCAGGCTATGGAACGCAAGGAAAGTCGCGGCTTACATTATACGCTGGACTATCCGCCCGTAAAGAAATAGCCTGCGATTCCGATAGTGTATGAAATGGTTTTCACTCCTATATTTGCTGCTGGCGACAGTTTGCATCGGTCATGCATCAGATTTGCGGATTGTTTCGCTGGCAGCTTCTATCACCCAGAACTTATATTTGATAGGAGCCAACCATGAGTTGGTCGGGTGTACCCGTTTTTGCATCACTGACCCGGAAGATGAGATTCCTGTTGTTGCCGATGCCGTCAATGTCAATCTGGAGAAGATAGTATCCCTTCAACCGGACATCGTGCTTGCAGCGGGCTTGACATCCCCAAAAATCTTAGAGAGTCTGGAGCGTATGGGTATCAAAACCAGGCGTTTTCCCCAACCTAAAGACTTTGAAGAGATATGCCAACAGTGCCTGGCGCTGGGTGAAATATCCGGCAATAAGGAAAAGGCAGATTCGGTGGTGGCACGTTCCAAAGAGAGCCTGCTCCGAGTGCAGCAACGCATCGACAAAACCCTTGCAAGTCCGAAGGTATTCATGGAGATAGGTCGCGGGCCTCTCTATGCCGCCATACCCGGGTCCTTTTTGCATGATTACTTAGTACAGTCCGGGGGGCAAAACATCGCCGAAGAACTCAGCAATCCCATAACATCCAAGGAATTTGTGCTGCTCCGTAACCCGGATGTCTTGTTTGTTGTCGGCATGGGCATCGTGGGGGAAGAAGAGATAGAATCCTGGAAATCCATCAGCAGCCTCAATGCCGCACGAGACAACAGGGTCATCCCTCTCGACGAGTACATCTGCAGTCCTACGCCGGAGACATTCGTGGAAACCGTCGCTGTCATAATCGATTACCTCTTCCCACAAAACCAATAGAATCGCTGCTTGTTACTGATGCATTCAACCCTGCGGACACTCCTCCTGACCCTCCTTTGCCTTTTCCTGCTCCTTTTCGTGAGCGTTGTCGCCGCCTTGTGCTTCGGGGAGATACGTTTCACGCCTGCCGAGCTTTGGCAAATGAGAGCATCCGGAGACGATGATGTCCGCTTCAACATCCTGATGCAGCTTCGCGTCCCCCGCATTGCCCTTGGATTCGTGGCAGGAGGGGCTTTGAGCCTATCAGGAGTCATCTTGCAGGGTATCTTCAGGAACCCGCTTGTAGAGCCATATACCCTTGGAATTTCCGGAGGGGCATCGGTGGGCGTCACGCTCGCCATACTCCTTGGTTTGCATACCGTGTACGGTGGCTTTGCTCTTTCAGCCGCCGGGTTCATAGGTGCATTGGTGACCATCGTCATGGTATATGGGTTGGGGATACGCCGGGGGCAGGTACGAATCCAGACCCTGCTCCTCACGGGTGTGATGATTAGTTTCATCTCCTCTTCATTGATGATGCTGATGATGTCTGTCAGCCGCACGGAGAACATCCACGGCATAGTGTTCTGGATAATGGGTTCCCTCACAGACAACAACCCTTCGCTGATTGCCCTGCTTGCCGTTGTTTCACTCCTTGCCTTCATCGTGGCTTTCTTCCATGCACCTTCGCTCAATGCCATGCGGCTCGGCAGCGAGCGTGCCATGCAGCTGGGTATTGACACGGGTAGGGTGATAAGGGTGCTCTTTGTGTTGAGTTCGCTTCTTACGGGGATATGCGTCTCCATCGTGGGCGTGGTGGGCTTTGTGGGGCTGATTGTCCCCCAGCTGATGCGAGCCATTGTCGGGACAGACAATAGGCTGCTGTTGCCTGCCGCTTTCCTGGGCGGGGGCATCTTCCTTATCCTTTCAGACATAGTGGCGAGAATAATAATATCACCCAACGAGCTTCCCATCGGCGTCATTACCGGCATAATAGGCGGGACAGTGTTCATTGCCGTAATGGGAAGAAGGAAATCAATGGATAACAAGCTATGAACGACACAACCCCTTGCCCCCTCTCCCTCCATAACCTGGCAGCAGGATATTCCCGCAGCCGCACAGTGTTGCAAGGCGTTTCATTCAGCGTGAAGCGCGGGGAGTTCGTTGCCATAATCGGTCCCAACGGGGCTGGCAAGACGACCTTGTTCCGCTCCCTCACGGGCATGCTACCCCTGCGGGCAGGGATGCTTTCGATAAACGGTACCGATTCCACGCTCCTCAACCATAAAGCCCGGGCAAAAGAGATAGCCATAGTGAACCAGTCAGTCGAGGGAGATTTCCTTTCTGTAGAAGACTACGTGCTGATGGGGAGGCTCCCCTACCATACCGGTTGGCAGCTATTCGAGACGGCAGAAGACTTCGCGGTAGCCGGGGAGTGCATGCGCCTCACCGGCATTTGGCATAAACGACGGGAGATGATGGCTCGGCTTAGCGGGGGCGAGCAGCAACTGGCAGCCGTGTCCCGCGCATTGGCACAGAAGACGGGCATTCTGCTGCTCGACGAGCCTACCTCCCACCTCGACATCTCCCACCAGATGCGCATCCTCGACTTGGTGCGCCGTTTGAACCGCGAGCACGGGCTGACTGTCCTCCTCATCATCCACGACCTCAACCTTGCAAGTGAATACAGCGACCACCTCCTGATGCTGAAAGACGGCAGGGTTTTTACCCAAGGTCCGCCCGAAGATGTCGTTACCGAAGCGAACATAAGGGCGGTTTACGATGCCGAGGTAATCGTGCGCAAGAACCCCGCCTCCGGGAAACCCTGCATATTCCCCTGCCCCGGGAAGTACTGAAAGAGTGGTATAAATCGGATGAATATTGTTACAGCCGTTGGTGACTCCCTGTCACCAGTGCGGGTGACACACGGTCACAGCCTCGGGTGACTTCCTGTCACCAACGTTGGTGACACACAGTCACAGCCTCGGGTGACACACAGTCACCAACGTTAGTGACACATGCCCACCAGCAGCGGGTGTGGCACAAAGCCTTTATCAACAAGTTCAATCACACAATTAAAATTATCACTCAAAGATATTTGCGGGGTCTGGAAACAAATCAGTACATTTGTGCATTATCAAAT
>CAYZTO010000066.1:0-9958 GCA_964481365.1 uncultured Parabacteroides sp.
AAACGTGAGTTCCGGTTTTATTTACCAACGTTATTGCGGTCTTTGTCCATGCCTGTTCAAAGTTATAAATTATCGAATTATTAACTAACTGCAAATGTACGACGTTAATTTATTAGCTGCTTCCCTTCGCCATGTACAAGGCTTTCCCCTGCTCGGACTACTACGGAAGCTCCGTTGCCTTGCCGGATATTCATGGACCTTTCGCCCAATAGCCTTGCGGCTTTCCGGTTTAGGCAATCCCCGTTTATGGTACAATAACAAAGCTGTGATAGATTGTCGGATATGACTTCCGTCTGTTCCCGCTTATTGCGGTTATGCCATGGCAAGTTCCTGCCTCTGTTATAAAACGACAATATCAGAGGTGTCATGGTACAGCGTGTGTCGTTATCTTCCGCTGCAATCTGCTGTTGGGTCATTTGGACTATCATTCAATCAGTTTGGATTTTATCCTTATATCTATCTGTTTCATCTCACCATTCAGTTGCAGTTTGATAACTAACTGACTTATGGCTTTCCGACGTGCTACACTCCCTGCCGTTCTTTCGTAGGTAGATAAGTCGGTGATGATAGATAAATAATAGGAACACATACCTAATAGTTTGCCATTACTATATTTATTGTATCACCTTTACGGGCGCACCGCCTTTCCAGCATGAAGACATGATTCCCGTAGTATGGCAACGACGTTTCCACAGTGTGGTAACACGATTACCATAGCCATGTTAGTAATTGATTACCAAATTAAGGGGTGTATTTGAGTAATTTTTGCCGGCAACATATAAAGAGAAAGGAGCGGACGCGTTTTTGCCAAATAACTGTGCGGTTATTCAAGACTATTCTTGTTTATGGGCCTCTGCATAGTTTTTTTGTATTATCTTTGACCCACAAACAAATCACCTATACATATTTAATATATGGCAGACGATAAGAAAGTTATTTTCTCAATGGTGGGTGTGAGCAAAATCTTCCCACCCCAGAAACAAGTTTTGAAGAACATTTACTTGTCTTTCTTTTACGGAGCTAAAATCGGTATCATTGGGTTGAACGGCTCAGGTAAATCCACCTTGCTCAAGATTATAGCAGGGATAGATAAAGATTATCAGGGAAATGTTGTGTTTTCGCCGGGCTATTCGGTTGGCTATCTGGAACAAGACCCGAAGTTGGAAAGCGGGAAGACGGTTAAGGAAGTAGTACAAGAAGGCGTGCAGGATGTGATGAATATCTTGAAAGAATACGAAGAAGTGAACGAACGTTTCGGAGACCCGGAGGTGTTGGATGACCCGGATAAGATGGATGCGCTCATCAACCACCAGGCTGAACTTCAAGATAAGATAGATGCAGCTGATGCTTGGAACATCGATTCCAAGCTGGAGCGAGCGATGGATGCGCTCCGTTGTCCGCCTGAAGACCAGGTAGTGGACACACTGTCGGGCGGAGAACGCCGTCGTGTGGCTTTATGCCGTTTGTTATTGCAGCAACCTGATGTCTTGTTGCTTGATGAACCGACAAACCATTTAGATGCCGAGTCTATTGATTGGTTGGAACAGCATCTGCAGCAATATGCCGGAACAGTAATCTGTATTACGCACGACCGCTATTTCTTAGACCATGTGGCAGGATGGATTTTGGAACTCGACCGTGGGGAAGGCATTCCCTGGAAGGGTAATTATTCCTCTTGGCTTGACCAAAAGACCAAACGTATGGCGCAAGAAGAGAAACAAGCAAGTAAACGCCGTAAAACACTGGAACGGGAACTGGAATGGATTAATATGGCACCCAAAGCACGCCATGCAAAAGGCAAAGCGCGTCTTAATTCGTATGAACGCCTCTTGAATGAAGACCAGAAAGAGCGCGAGGCTAAACTTGAAATCTTTATTCCTAACGGGCCCCGACTTGGAAATAAAGTCATTGAGGCGCAACACGTGGCTAAGGCTTTCGGGGATAAACTTCTGTTCGACGATTTAAACTTTGTGCTTCCGCCGAATGGAATCGTGGGGGTTATAGGTCCGAATGGAGCCGGTAAGACTACACTTTTCAAAATGATTATGGGGCAGGAAAGCATAGACCGGGGGATGTTCGAAGTAGGTGAAACCGTTAAGATTGGGTATGCCGACCAGACCCACAAAGACATAGACCCGAAAAAGAGCGTTTACCAAGTGGTGTCGGGTGGAAATGAATTCATCCGTGTAGGAGGGAAAGACATTAACGTCCGGGCTTATCTTTCGAAGTTTAATTTCACCGGGGCAGACCAGGAAAAGCTTTGCGGTGTCTTGTCGGGAGGTGAACGGAATCGCCTGCACCTTGCTTTGACTTTGAAATCCGAAGCCAACGTGCTGCTGCTCGACGAGCCGACAAACGATATTGACGTGAACACCCTTCGTGCCTTGGAAGAAGGTCTGGAAAACTTCGCTGGATGTGCGGTAGTAATCTCCCACGACCGATGGTTCCTCGACCGTATATGCACGCATATCCTTTCATTTGAAGGAGATTCAAACGTTGTCTTTTATGAAGGGACTTATTCGGAATATGAAGAACACAAACGTAAACAATCAGGTTATACTGAGCCAAAGCGCGTCCGTTACCGTAAACTGACCAGGGATTAATATCATAACAATTAATAATGTAAGGAATATGAAAAGAAGACTTTTGACATTTACCATTGCCGTATTTGCTATGTTTTTGGCAAACGGTGTACAAGCCCAGAAGACGGTGAAGCTGTTTAATGGGAAAGATTTATCGAATTGGAATTTCGTAGTCGATAAGGATGCTGTTCCTGCCGACCAGGTCTTTAGTGTGAAAAACGGTGTCATAAACATCAGCGGGGAACCCTTTGGTTATATGTACACGAAAGAAAAATATGGTGATTTCAAACTGCATGTGGAGTGGCGGTGGGCTAACGCCAAACCTTCAAACAGCGGCATCTTCCTGCTGATAGAGGAACCCAAGAACCCTTTCCCAAATGGAATCGAATGCCAATTGCAGGCAGGTAATGCCGGAGACTTTGTCCTTCTTGGCGGTTCTGACCTTGTGGAATTCACTGCAAAGGAACGCCCTCAGTTCCCGATAATCAGAAAAGACAAACCTTCGTCGGAGAATCCTGACGGGGAATGGAACGAAGCGAACATCTTTGTAAAGGATGGGGTAATTACGGTTTATATCAACGGAGTTTACCAGAATACAGGCACAAACAGCGTGAAAGAAGGTTACATCGGTTTGCAGAGTGAAGGCGGGCCTGTGGAATTCCGGAATGTTACAATCACGGATTTTTGAAATGTTTCCGCGCAAATTGTTTGCACTTTATAATTCTGTCTGTATATTTGCCCCCGAATTAAAGGAAAATAGGAAGAAATGAAATCATTCAACTTAAATACATATTGGTGGTGGCGCCTCAGAAAACCGAAACGGTCGTAAGAGACGAAGACCTCTGTGTGTATTTATTTTGATGGAAAATATTCAAAGCGGTCTGTCGCACTTGCGGCGGATCGCTTTTCTTTTTATCAGATGTTCAAAAACAAGAATTAAACACGAATGAATATGTACCAAGTAAATGACAAAGGTTTTTACGGTGAATTCGGCGGAGCCTATATCCCCGAAATACTTTACCGTTGTGTGGAAGAATTAAGGCAGACGTATCTGCGGATTATCGAAAGCGAAGCGTTCCGGAAGGAGTACAGCCAATTGCTGCGTGATTATGTGGGGCGTCCTTCGCCTCTCTATTTTGCCCGCCGTTTGAGTGAGAAATACGGTTGCAAGATTTATCTTAAGCGCGAGGACTTGAATCACACCGGCGCACACAAAATCAATAATACCATAGGTCAAATCCTTATCGCCCGGCAGATGGGCAAGAAGCGCATCATTGCCGAGACCGGAGCCGGTCAGCATGGCGTTGCCACCGCCACTGTTTGTGCTTTGATGGATATGGAGTGCGTGGTTTACATGGGGAAGACAGACGTGGAGCGGCAACATGCCAATGTCCAGAAAATGCAGATGCTCGGAGCGAAGGTCGTCCCTGTCACTTCTGGAAACATGACTTTGAAAGATGCCACCAACGAGGCAATCCGCGACTGGTGTTGCCATCCGGCAGACACATATTATATTATTGGCTCCACTGTGGGACCACATCCTTATCCGGATATGGTAGCCCGCCTGCAGTCGGTCATCAGCGAGGAAATCAAAAAGCAACTGCTTGAAAAGGAAGGCAGGGATTATCCGGATTACCTCATTGCCTGCGTGGGCGGTGGAAGCAATGCAGCAGGAACTATTTACTATTATTTGGAAGATGAACGAGTGAAACTTTTCTTAGCTGAGGCAGGTGGCGAAGGGATTACATCCGGTAAAAGCGCGGCGACAATCCATTTGGGAAGGAAAGGCATTATACACGGGGCACGCACATTGGTGATGCAAAATGAGGACGGGCAGATAGAGGAGCCATACTCTATTTCTGCCGGACTGGACTATCCAGGCATCGGGCCGATGCACGCTAACCTTGCCGCAACCCATCGGGCAACAATTCTTGCAATTACAGATGAAGAGGCACTTAGTGCGGCTTACGAATTAACGCGCCTTGAAGGAATCATCCCTGCTTTGGAGAGCGCGCATGCATTAGGCACACTTGGCAAAATTCCTTTCCGTCCGGACGATATCGCAGTCTTGACCGTTTCCGGAAGGGGCGACAAAGACATGGACACGTATATCCGCCATTTTCAGAACTGCTGACGATATAGACGGATTGCTTATTTGTATGCCAGACACAATAAACTGATATTAGAAGAACAATAATAACACTCGAATTTTTTATGCAATATTCTTTTCAAACAAAATCAAAGAAGATACTGGGCGATTTGAATACGCCTGTGAGTATTTACCTTAAAGTTCGCGATGTTTATCCGGAATCGGCATTGTTGGAAAGCTCCGATTACCACGGTAACGAAAACAGCCTTTCTTACATTGCGCTCTGCCCCATAGCCAGAATTGGCATCAACAGCAACCTTTGCACATCAGGTTTCCCCGATGGCACGGAAGAAGTGATGCCTCTCACGGCGGGATTCAAGGTGGGCGATGCAATAAACAATTTCCTCGGTCATTTTCATGTTGAGGGGGAAGGCAGCGGAGCGTGCGGCTTGTTTGGCTACACCGCCTTTGATGCCGTGCGGTACTTCGAGCCGGTTCCCATCCCTGAATACCACCACGAAGAGAACGACGCGCCTGATATGCTCTACATTTTCTATAAGTTCGTCTTGGTGTTCAACCATTTCAAGAACGAGCTGACCCTCATAGAGCTGTTGCGTGAAGGTGAGGCAGATCATCTGAAGGAAATAGAGACCCTAATCAACAACCGCAATTATGCGTCGTACAATTTCCGCAGAGTGGGAGAGGAGACTTCTCCGGTAACGGATGATGAACATCGCGAGATAATCCGTCGCGGGATACGCCACTGCTTGCGTGGCGACGTATTTCAAATCGTTCTCAGCCGACGGTTCGAGCAGCCGTTCCGTGGAGATGATTTCAAAGTTTACCGTGCATTGCGGAACATCAATCCGTCGCCTTACCTTTTCTACTTCGACTTTGGCGGGTTTCGCATCTTCGGTTCTTCTCCGGAAACGCACTGCAAGATAATCAATGGGCATGCGACCATTGACCCTATTGCTGGGACAGCCTTCCGTACAGGCAATGTGGAGGTAGATCGCCAGAGGACAGACGCGCTTTTGAAAGACCCGAAGGAAAACGCAGAGCATGTGATGCTGGTAGATTTGGCACGTAACGACCTCTCTCGTAATTGCAGTGGGGTTCATCTGGATTTCTATAAGGAAGTGCAGTATTACAGCCATGTCATCCACCTCGTATCGCGTGTCAGTGGCGAAGTAATGCCTGAAAGCAACTCGATTAAAACCTATATTGACACGTTTCCGGCAGGAACGTTGAGCGGTGCGCCTAAAGTCCGTGCCATGCAGCTAATCACGGAGATGGAGCGAGTCAATCGCGGGGCTTACGGGGGGTGCATCGGGTTTATCGGTCTTGACGGAAACCTGAATCAGGCGATTACGATAAGGACTTTTGTCAGCAGGGGTAACGTGCTGTATTACCAGGCAGGCGGAGGAATTGTCGCAAAGAGCGACGTGGAGCGCGAGCTTCAGGAAGTAAACAATAAGCTCGGGGCACTAAAGAAAGCGTTGCTTCTGGCTGAAGAAGTAATCAACTAATCATGTGTAAATAAAGGAAGAAACAAAGATGAAGATATTACTGTTTGACAATTACGATTCTTTCACGTACAACCTCCTGCATATCTTGAAGGAGCTGGGGGCAGATGTCGAAGTACACCGCAACGACCGAATCTCGCTCGACGAAGTAGCGCGTTTCGATAAGATATTACTTTCACCCGGTCCGGGAATCCCGTGTGAGTCCGGAATCCTCTTACCATTGATAAGGCGGTATGCACCGGAAAAGAGTATTTTGGGGGTATGTCTTGGGGAACAGGCGATTGGTGAGGCTTTCGGGGCGAAACTTATCAACTTGAGTGATGTCCATCATGGTATTGCATCCGAAATACATGTCGTGGCAGATGAACCGCTATTCTCAGGAATGGGGGAACGTTTCACTGCAGGACGCTACCATTCGTGGGTAGTATCCGGGGAGGACTTCCCTGCTTGTTTGGAGATTACGGCAGAAGCTGATGACGGGAGGGAAATCATGGCTATCCGGCACCGGGAGTATGACGTGCGCGGCATCCAGTTCCATCCGGAATCGGTCTTGACTCCGGGTGGCAAGAGGATTCTGGAGAACTGGTTGAATCAATAAATAATAAACCCATAACCAACAAAGAAAGACAAATGAAACAGATATTATACAGGCTCTTTGAGCACCAGTACTTAGGACGCGACGAGGCACGCCGCATCCTCCAGAATATTGCTTCCGGGCAATATAACGACTCGCAGATTGCCAGTCTTATAACAGTATTCCTGATGAGGAGCATCTCCGTAGAGGAGCTGATAGGTTTCCGCGAGGCGTTGCTTGAGATGAGGGTCCCGGTGGACTTGAATGAGTACAAGCCCATCGATATAGTGGGTACGGGAGGCGACGGCAAGAATACGTTCAACATCAGCACTACGGCTTGTTTCGTCGTTGCTGGCGCAGGTTACAAGGTGGTGAAACATGGAAACTACGGGGCAACGTCAGTGAGTGGGGCGAGCAACGTCATGGAACAGCACGGGGTGAAGTTCACGACAGACATAGGCAGACTCCGGCGTTCCATCGAGAGTTGCGGCATAGCTTACCTTCATGCACCTTTCTTTAATCCTGCTCTGAAGGCTGTAGCCAATGTCCGCAAGCAATTAGGGGTACGCAGCTTCTTCAATATGCTTGGACCATTGGTGAACCCAGTAATCCCGGCTTACCAGTTGCTTGGTGTTTACAACCTCCCACTCTTGCGTCTTTACAACTATACCTATCAGGAGAGCGGGACGCAGTTTGCCGTGGTTCATAGTCTGGATGGCTATGATGAAATCTCCCTTACGAGTGAGTTCAAAGTAGCAACGGCAGACAAGGAGAAGCTCTTCACTCCTGAGATGCTCGGTCTTCACCGCTGTTCGGAGGCAGACCTCGACGGAGGCGATACTCCCCAAGCCGCAGCCCGTATTTTCGATGCCGTGTTGGGTGGTACGGCAACCCAAGCCCAGAGCGAGTGTGTCATCGCCAATGCCGGGTTCGCCATCCACGTCATCTGTCCGGAAAAGCCGGTGGCGGATTGCCTGTCTGAGGCGCGGTATTCCTTGGAAAGCGGGAAAGCCCTTTCAGTATTCAAGCATTTCTTGGAATTGAACCAATAGGAGGGAAGCTATGGACATCTTGGAAGAAATAGTACAGAACAAGAGGAAAGAAGTAGCTTCGCTTAAAGCTGCCCTCCCTTTGGAGAAATTGAAAGAGCGGGTCTTGAATCCGGAGTTGAGGGAGACACGCTCCATGAAGGCAGCCCTTCTGGAATCCGGCTGCGGCATCATTGCAGAATTTAAACGCCGGAGTCCCTCGAAGGGATGGTTGCATCCTGATGCAGAAGTCGGGCAGGTTGTCCCCTTTTATGAGAAAGGCGGGGCTGCTGCCTGTTCAATCCTGACAGACGGGAAATACTTCGGAGGAACTACGGAGGATTTCATCAATGCCCGCCGTATGGTGGACCTGCCTTTGCTCAGGAAGGACTTCATCATAGATGAGTACCAAGTCTATGAAGCTCGCCTGATTGGTGCGGATGCCATTCTCCTGATAGCTGCGGCACTCACTTCGGCAGAAGAATGCCGGCAACTTGCGACTCTTGCCCACAGCTTGGGGCTTGAGGTCTTGCTTGAAATTCACCGGCTTGAGGAGCTGGAAGGTTATATTTGCCCAGAAGTCGATATGCTGGGGGTGAACAACCGTAACCTTGGAACCTTCCACACCGAAGTAGGGAATTCCTTCGGCATTGCCCGGGGAGTGAGGGCATATCTGGACGCGCACCCGGAGCGGCACAGTAACCCTGTCTTGGTCTCCGAGAGCGGTATCAGCTCGGCAGAAACTGTCCACCTCCTGCGGGGGCAGGGCTTTGGAGGATTCCTCATCGGCGAGACATTCATGAAGACAGCGCATCCGGGGGATACCCTCCGTGCTTTCGCGCGTGATTGCCGTTTCATCCTGAAGGTATGCGGACTCCGTTATCCCGATAATATCCGCGACGTACTTGCCGCCGGAGCCAACACAGTCGGACTTATCTTTTACCCGAAATCTCCCCGTTGCGTCCGCCCGGAAGATGAGCATTCTCTTGCCGCTTTCTTGCCTGAAACAGACTGCCGCAAGGTGGGTGTATTCGTGAATGAAAGTCTTGACCGTATCCTCGAACTTGCCAAGCGTTATTCGCTCACGCACATACAACTGCATGGCGATGAGACACCCGGCTTTTGCCGTTCGTTGCGCGGGCAAGCTCCGCTGAAAGTCATCAAGGCAATCTCGGTCGATGCTTCGGCATCCGGGCTTCGCCTTGCCGGGGATTATGCCGATACGGTCGATTACTTCTTGTTCGACACCAAGACCGATGCTTACGGCGGTTCGGGCAGGAGCTTCGACTGGCAAATGCTTGCGAACTACACCCTCCCCGTCCCCTTTGTCCTCAGCGGGGGCTTGTCGGAGGGAAGCATCGGCGCACTCAAATCTTTCAGCCACCCTTGTTGGGCAGGCATCGACCTGAACAGCGGCGTGGAAGCGGAAGCAGGGTTGAAGAATCCCGGGAGCATCCGCACAATCATCAACTCAGTTTTTTCCATAAAGCAAACAAAATGAATCGTATAGACAATCTATTCCAACAAAAGAAGAGCCGGATTCTGTCCATCTATTTTCCGGCAGGTTATCCCTCGCTCGACGACACATTGCCCATTCTGCAGAACTTGCAGGCATCGGGCATAGACATGGTTGAAGTGGGCATACCGTTTTCCGACCCGATGGCAGACGGGCCTGTAATCCAGGAAGCCTCTACACGCGCGCTGCGCAACGGCATGAGTCTCCGCCTACTTTTCAAGCAACTCGGGGCGATGCGCGAAACGGTCAGCATCCCGGTCATACTAATGGGGTACCTCAACCCAATCATGCAATATGGCTTCGACCATTTCTGCGAAAGCTGCCGTGCAGTGGGCGTGGACGGCGTAATCATACCCGACCTTCCCTTTGCCGACTATTTGCAAGACTACAAGCCACTTGCCGACCGTTCAGGCTTGCACATGGTGATGCTTATCACCCCCGAAACCTCCGAAGAGCGCGTGCGGGAGATAGACGCACATACGGGCGGCTTCATCTACATGGTTTCCAGCGCGGCGACTACAGGTGCGCAGCGGTCGTTCAACGAGCAGAAGCAGGCTTACTTCCGTAGAATCAACGCGATGCAGTTGCGCAACCCGCGCCTCATAGGATTCGGGGTAAGCAACCGCGCAACCCTCGAAGCCGC
>CAYZTO010000066.1:10058-13577 GCA_964481365.1 uncultured Parabacteroides sp.
CGCAGGGGCATAATGTTATTGCAGCCACCGGGAAGGCATCAAGATTGTGCCGCTGTGGATGCTTTCCTCTATTGTAACTTTGAATAATCGTATATTTGTTGCAGGAATAAAATGAATGATGTTATGAAACTATGTATTCGACGCTTGGCTGCCTTCTTATTGTTTGTCGGTTTGCCTTTTGGCAGTCAAGCCGGAATTACCCTCGTGGAGAATGGTAAGCCCATATCCCGTATTGTTCTGGTAGAGGATAGCGAGGTAAATAGGCAGGCTGCCTTGTTGTTGCAAGATTTCGTAAAACGTATTAGCGAGGTTACATTGCCTATTCAGCCGGGAGAGGAAACGAAGAAAGGTGATATCCTGATTGGTGGTGAGCAACCGTCTGCCGGGGAAGACGGGTTCTTGCTTAAAACAACAGACGATGGAATGCTGCTTATATCCAGCGGCGGTGATAAAGGCGCAATCTATGGCGTGGTCACGCTGTTGGAACAATATATGGGAGTATCTTATTTTGCGGAAGATGTTTACACTCTGACTCCTTCGCAGACAATAGTCCTCCCTGATATTTATCGCCAGGAAACTCCTGCGTTCCGGTACCGTCAAACCCAAAGCTATTGTAGCGAAGACCCCATTTACAAGATGTGGTTCCGCCTTGAGAATCCTAACGATGAGTTTGTAGATAATATGTGGGTACATACGTTTGACAGGATATTGCCTTCAGAACGTTTCGGCAAGGAACATCCGGAGTATTATTCATTTATAAACGGTGAACGACGTTTGGGCAACCATAGCCAATGGTGCCTGACCAATCCTGATGTTTTTGATGCCGTAGTGCTACAGCTGGATTCCATATTCAAGGCTAATCCGGGTAAAAGACTTATTTCGGTAAGCCAAAATGATGGTAACGACACGAATTGCTCTTGCCCGGAGTGCAAGAAGGTGGATGAGTACGAAGGTTCGCCCTCCGGGAATTTAATCCGCTTTATGAACAAACTGGCAGAACGTTTCCCAGACAAAGAGTTCTCCACTTTGGCTTATCTCTATTCGATGCAGCCACCCAAGCATGTGAAGCCCCTACCAAATGTAAACATCATGTTGTGTGATATCGATTGCAAACGGGAGGTTCCGCTGACCGACAATGCCTCCGGGCAAGAGTTTGTAAAGGCGTTGGAGGGCTGGTCGAAAATATCCGACAATATTTTCGTGTGGGATTATGGGATTAACTTTGACAATATGGTATCTCCTTTTCCCAATTTCCATATACTGCAAAAGAATATTCAACTTTTCAAGGAAAACCACGCTACTATGCATTTCTCACAAATCGGAGGTATCCGGGGAGGCGATTTTTCCGAATTGCGAGCTTATATGGTCAGTAAACTGATGTGGAATCCTTATCAAAATGCCGATTCGTTGATGAGGGTTTTCATGGAGGGTTATTACGGGGCGGCGGCTCCTTATTTGTACCAATACCAAAAGATAATGCAGGGAGCTTTGTTGGCGAGCGGACAGCCTTTGTGGATTTATGATTCCCCGATTTCGCATAAGGACGGAATGCTTAATCCCGTCTTGATAAAAACCTATGACGAGCTCTTCGACCAAGCAGAAGCGGCTGTCGCTGGCGATACTACATTATTGCATCGGGTACAACAGTCTCGTCTTACTTTGCAATACTCGAAGTTAGAGATTGCCCGTACTGAAATAGGTGGGGATAAGAGCGAAATCCGAGGGTTGTTGGATTTGTTCGACCAACGCACCCGGCAGTTCGGTGTGGAGACTTTGAATGAGCGGAACAATGCTCCGGCGGAATATTGCGCATTGTATAAAGAGCGTTTTTTGCCCAGGGCAGAACGGAACAAGGCTTCAGGGGCAAAAGTGATTTGGATTTTGCCTCCGGACGACCGTTACAAAACGTTGGGCGAGACAGCAATGACTGATGAGTTGTTCGGAGGAACTACTTTCGTGGAGAGTTGGGTTGGCTGGGTCGGTAGTGACGCTGCTTTTGTTCTTGATATGGGCGAGGAGAAAGAGTTCAGCCGTATCGAAACCGATTTCCTGCATCAATTGGGAGCTTGGATTTTGTTGCCACGCAGTGTCAGTTATTCTGTTTCTTCAGATAACCAGACATATCGTCCTTTTGGTTCGTATGCGTTTGCGGAAGACAGGAATCCGCAGGTAAAATTTGTGGTCGGCAAGGCAGAATCGGCTGGACTTACAAAAGCCCGTTACATTAAAGTTGAAGTCGAAAGCATAGGCTTATGCCCGAGTTGGCATTATGGTGTGGGTTATCCCGCTTGGTTCTTTTTGGATGAGGTAAGTGTATTCTGACTATAAAAACCAAATAATCCCGGAGGCAACCGCCTCCGGGATTATTTTTAATGTTTCTATTCGGTGTTTTTGCTTTATTACAAAGCACCTACTTCTTTCAAAGCTGAGTTTGTCTTGTGTACTGCAGCCGCGCTCTTTTCGAAGAGTTCCTTTTCTTCAGCAGTCAGCTCCAGTTCTACAATCTTTTCGATACCGTTCTTGCCTAAGATTACCGGAACGCCGATGCACAAATCTGATTGCCCGTATTCGCCATCCAGATAAACAGAGCAAGGAATCATTTTCTTCTGGTTGTGGATGATTGATTCTACAACGTAAGCTCCTGCCGCACCCGGTGCGTACCATGCTGAAGTACCCAGCAGTTTTGTCAGGGTTGCGCCGCCCACCATCGTGGAAGCTACGACTTCTTGCAATTTTTCTGCGCCGAGCAGAGTGCTTACCGGCTGTCCTTTGTAAGTAGCCAAACGTGCCAACGGAATCATTGTGGTGTCGCCGTGGCCTCCGATTACCATGCCTTCAACCTCATTTGCATTGCAATCCAATGCTTGGGACAAGAAATATTTGAAACGTGAGCTATCCAGCGCGCCGCCCATGCCGATGACACGGTTTTTCGGCAATCCGAGGGATTTCAGTGCGAGGTAAGTCATCGTATCCATCGGGTTGGATATTACAACCAGAATTGCATTGGGGGAATATTTCAAAATGTTTTGAGCCACGCTCTTTACGATGCCGGCGTTCACTCCGATTAACTCTTCGCGGGTCATGCCCGGTTTGCGAGGGATTCCGGAAGTGATAACCACTACATCCGAATTTGCCGTCTTTTCGTAATCGTTGGTGCAACCTACAACCGTCGTGTCGAAACCCAACAGCTGGGCAGTTTGCATCATATCCATTGCTTTACCTTCTGAAACGCCTTCTTTAACGTCCAGCATTACAACTTCGTCTGCCACTTCATTGAAGGCAAGAACATTTGCACACGTAGCGCCTACATTCCCGGCGCCGACAACTGTTACTTTAGACATAAATGTTTTGATTTTAATATGTTGTTAATATTACTAATAGCTTTCCTCTTGTGGGGGATTTTTTTAAGCCGGACAAAAGTACAACGGATTGTTGAATAAAGGAATGCTTCTGCTGATAAAAATCGTTTATCTACAGGCGGAATGGGGCATAAATATATTGCAGACAGTCCCACTTGAC